>NZ_SUEO01000001.1:0-65830 GCF_004962925.1 Mesorhizobium sp.
TTGTTCGCATGGTGCTGAAACTCTCGGTTGATGAACGCCTGGCACCGGCCAGGTTGTTCCCGCTGCTGGAGCAAAACGGCACGCATCTCGGCCTGCTGGACAAACTGGTGTGGCGCGTTGGCGTGCTGCCGAGTTTCCGGGAGGGCCTCATCAGCACACGCGAACGCTTGCTACCACTGATGTCGTCGCAGCCGGCCTGGGGGCCTGGACGGGTCGACACGTTCAACCCCTACAAGCTGATCCAGTTCGGCGTGCGCGCTGCGGATCTGACCCCCGAAGAGAGGATCGGCGTCGCCGACCTTCCGGCGGTCTTCGAACAGGGCCCGCGCGCGGGCATGAACCTGCATTGGGACGGAAACAACGCCAGCCTAGACGAGCGCAACCTCTCCGCCGCCATCGGCGCGGGGGTCACGCCCTATACCGTCGACCACCAGGCGATCCATCGGGTGGCAGACTGGCTGAAGACGTTGACCCCTCCGCCGAGCCCCAATCGCCCGAACGGTGAAAGCGTCGAGCGCGGGCGCGCCATCTACCGCAACGCTTGCGCGGACTGCCACGGCTTTCAGGAACCCCATCATTATGTCTTTGAAGGCAAGTATCTCGGCCAAGTCGAACCGATCACTAGGCTAAGAACCGATCGGGCCCGGCTTGACTCCTACGCCGACTGGTTCCGTCAGCGGCAGATCGACGAACTGTTCGCCGGCACGCGATACCACTTCCGACATTTCCGCAAGACCGACGGCTATGCTAATCTGCCTCTCGACGGGCTCTGGCTGCGCGGTCCCTATCTGCACAACGGCTCGGTTCCGACGCTGGCCGATCTGCTCAAGCCCCCGGCCGAGCGGCCGAGGACCTTCCTGCGCGGGCTCGACCTAGTGGATGGGGTCAATGGCGGCTTCGTCTCGCCCTCCTGTGATCCGGCCACGGCAGCCGACGCAAAGCCGTTCTGTTTCGATACCACGCTTCCCGGAAACGGCTCGGGCGGCCATCTCTACGGCGTCGAGTTGGCGCCCGCCAATAAGGCGGCACTGCTCGCCTATCTGCTGACTTTCTGACAGACGCGAGGCATGATCATGACGGAAGCACTCACAATCGGCTGGTCGAACGCCCGGGCCGAGGCCAGCCGCGGGCTCTATCGGCGTACCCTCGGCCTCAACTTGTTCCTCCACCTGTTGATCGGGCTGGCGTGCATCTTACTTCCGCACTGGATCTCGGCGACTTTCGGCCTCCCCGGTCCGATCCCCGCGGGCTGGGTGCGCGGCTGGGGCGCGATGCTGATCCTCGTGTCAGCGCTTTACACGCCCGGACTGATCGATCCGTTCCGGGTCCGTCTCCCTAACCTGATTGGGCTAGGCGGCCGGCTATGGCTGACAATCATCTGGCTGTTCTGCGGCGGCGGTTTCTTGTGGTTCGCACTCTTTGACTTCTTGTTCTTTGTAATACTCGCGCGTCTATACCTTCGATTTCTGACGAATACTCTGATGACCAGGCCTTAGGCCGGTACGAAGGCCCACGTCCGTGCGCAGCACAGACTAAGTCCCCCAGCGGGCGACGCCGGCGTGGAGGGCCGTCCAGCGGTGTGGAGCTTCGGCGCGTGCGGAACAGGCGGTGCGCGACATGCGACCTCGCGCGTGCCGGTCCTGCTGGTTGCAAAGCTGGTCTCTCCGGTCCTGGTAAGCACTACTTCAGGCCAGAGCGCCCGATACCATTCGGACAGCATCAGGTCGCGGCACTTGCGCGTGTCGCACTTGACCGGCCCATCGTTGAACGATGTCGTCAGCTAGCGCATCGAGGCGAGACCGCACGGCCCCATTCCCCTGCCTGCCACATGACCGAAACGAGCATCGACTTGGACGAGGCGACGAGCCAGGGGCAGGTTGGCTAAGAGCCGAGTAATTCGGCCGTCGGTCACCGCCTCGAGGTGTTGGCAGATCGCGTCGAGATGCCGGTTCCAGACCAGCTTGGTGGTCGGCTCCAGCACATGCGAGGCTTGACGAACGAAGCCGGCCATTGTTTGGCAACGTGCCCTTATTCTTTCCGCATCATGTGCAACGCGCTGGCGCGTTCAGCCTCAGCTTCCCGCCTCGCCTTCTCCGCCCTGATCAGGCGCACCATGGTCGCTGGGTCCGGCAAGCGGACCGAAGATGTCTTCGAGACGTGCGGGGTCATCACCGCTCAGCTTTGTCAGGTCGACGGTCGGGATCGGTCCGCCACCGCGGCCGGTGTGCTGCATGGTAGCCAGGATGGACATAGGGAGCCGCCGCTTTCGCCATGTCATCGCGCCTGCCTGGTCCGCCTTCGCATAACACATGACCTTCAGCATGTAGTCGAGGGGGTCGCGCCCGATGTTGCTACCTTCGCCTGCCGCGCCGCTTATGCTTTATTCGGTGCACCACGTTTGCGACCAGCTCCTGGTCTATGGCAAACCCCTCGCCGCTCCCGCCGCCCTCATCTCGCGTCGTGCTTCTCGCGCTCTGCCTCGATCTTGCTCTGCGCAAGCAGCAGCAGGCCATCAAGCAAACGAGCCAGCCTACCGTTAGTCAGCGGGCTCTTGCCATAATTCGGCGTGATTAGATCCAGCGGTCCCGGCGTCGGTCGCTGGCCACAACAACGAGGCCCACCAGCAAGCCTACAGCCGCACCCAGTATGAAGGCGGCCGACACCGTGCCAGGATTACTCTGGCTGGGTGCACTATTGGCGCCATCTTTGGCGCAATTACTGGCTTGTTTCGCACATGGCTAATCGCTTCCGTCTCGGTGTGCGCCGCGGGTCGGCTCCTGGTAGTCCGCCGGCCACCTTGGCGACTGTCAGAGGAAGCAATTAGGCAGAGGTGTAGGCGTCGACATTGCCCCAAGGATGCTCCGGGACACGCTCGCGCATCCGATCCGATGAGATACCAGGAGCCCCAATGCAAATTACGGCATCTCTCATCACATCGAGAAGACTGCCGGTATCTCCGGTCCTGTCCATCTTCATCACCTGTGATCCAGTCGACTCGCGGTAGATCAGGGTCGCATCAGTATCTTGGTTGAAGAAAATCATAGCGCTTTCCACCCCTCAAAAACCCGGTGATCGTTCAATTGTTCCGCCTGCGGCCCGTTAGGTACCTGCATAATGGATCGCGTCAAGGTACCTTCTGACACGAATCCGTACGATCCGCCATTCACGCTTTCTATCAAACCCCGAACCAATTGGTAGTTAACGGCTTGGTTCGGCCCGACCATAACCATCGGGTTAAACGGTTCCAGCAATTTCATTTCACTTGAGTAGCCTTTGTGAAGCTTCTTTAATTGACCGTAGAATTGTTCACTAGGTGTAGCAATAGGAAGGCCAAGAGCCCTCGCCTCTCGGCGGTTCATCGTATAATCATGGCTTCCAGAGTCGGCGCACAAGAAGTCGATTATCGCCTGAACCTTGTCCGAATCTTTCACGTGCTCCTTTAGAAGCTTGAGAGCTAGGAACCGGATCTGTGCTCGAGAACGAAATATCTCGCCCAAAACGAGCGGATGTACCTTGCTGGCCAAATCCATCAGTATGGACCCAAGCACGGCAACGTTGTCAATTTTTAGATCGGTGGCCGCCGCGTCCAAATAGCCCCGCACCGCCTCTACGCTCACAGGGATTCGGGCCAATTGATTGCCGTTGGGTACATGTGGACCAAGCGGGTGGACGAGGCTAGGATCAATTGGGCCTAATGCCGCTTGTTTGGTCATAACAATTTTCTGAGCACCAAGCGAAATCAGGGTGCCTGCGCTCATCGCCTTGTAGGGGATGAATACTTCGAACTCGTCACAAAATGTCTTTATGAGGTTAACTAACCGCCAAGCAGCAGCAGTGTTTCCGCCGTTGGTGTGAAGAAGGAGTGAAATACGCTTAGTGGGGCCTATTTTGTCGAGTATATCAACAAAAATATCTATACAATCAGCGCCGATTTGAGTTTCAGCATTTGGTCGGTCGCCGGTGACATAAGCGATAACTTTTGTGTCATGCTCTCGCTCGATCTTTTTATAGATCGATTTACGATTCAAAAACGGCATTGTCGTCCCCAAAACCCAGCCAGTGCGTCTCATACTCAACCAGCAAAGTCAAATAGTTCTTACGTCCCACCATCGACAGTGACAAGGTCACCGAGGCGCCCCTGTTTCACGAGCCAAGCTGAATATGCCCCAGCGAATTGGCAATGCGAACAAATGTCGAACATTGCGCGATTTGGCAGTCGAAGGGAAGCCCTCACGACTTAACGGGAGGCGCTTGGCACCGATCGAAAATCACGGTTTGTCCGAACTCCGGACATCCGCTTTCGGGGATCATCGACTTCTCGCAGCAATGAACGGCATGAGGCGCAAAGCGGCCATCCTTCCCTTAAGCCTTTGTTGGTCAGAGGCCGTCCAGGGGCGGATGTTTCGCATCCGAGCAACGCTCGCCTGCCCCTCGCGTCTCCATTGGGTCACCTTCTGACCCCGGCCCCCAGGATACACACGCGGGTGTCTACAATAACTCAAGACGGAGAGCTTGGAGCGATTGTATCGGCCAGAACCAGAGCACCTAGAGGGCCGAACATCTAGGGGCTCCTAACGCCTATTGCTCCACCTTGCCATTTCTCCGACGCCTACCAGCCGTTGGCTTCCTTCGCGAGATCGGGCGAAGACATCAGCGACCACCCGAGTTTCTGTTGCGGCGGGAAGCACACGTCAAAACCGAGTGGTCGTCTCATCCGAGCTCGCGTTCCGTGGCGGACACCAGCCCTCACGCCCAAACTGACTCGGTTGGATGGGGAACCGCTGTCGCCGGGAAGGCGTACCCCATTGAGCATTTCTGCACGACAACAAGCAACACGGCCGGCTTTGGCGTCGCCGTTAGCTCCGGCGAATCCGAACTCTATACCAGCGTCGATGTTTCGAGGACGCTGTGAATCGTTCAGGCGGGACTCGAAAGAGCGCACGAAGACGCGGGATAATGATCCTGGCCGACGAGGCTACGTTCATCTGGCCCACGATGGCAAATCTATCCTAGTGGAAGTCAATCTTTTTTGGCGGTTGCGCGGTGTGGCTTTTCAGCCTGATCAGCGCAGGCGTGTCGATTTTCGACGCTATGCGCCGGGCGAGTTCCCGCAATTCGAAAAAGCCGTCAATACTCATCAGGCTCAACGGTGTGCCCGACGAAGTGTCCCACCGCAAAGGTTCTTTGTCTTGCCTGTACGAAGATCCGTTCATCTCGCAAATGGCGTCATAAATCGCCTGTGCGATCGACATTTCGGCACGGATACGCTCTGCGTCTTTTTGGCTATTCACGAGAATTTTCCCCCAAACCCGCGATCCCCCTTAGCCGGTTTCATTGGGCACCGCCAGATCACGCGGATGTGACACGTCGGATAAAATCGATTGTATGGCGGAGGGAGCCACGCCAGACTCGCGGCGTTGAATGGGCACTATTGCCACCACGCGCCGTGATTGATTTCTGATTGATTATTTTCAAAGGAATCTGTGGGGCAAGAATGAAACAAACACCCAAGGTCCTCTTATCCGCAGACGGCAAGCGACGCGTAGTCTTCTATGAAACGATAATGGTCTTTTTCAATGGAGAGAACAGGGGATCATTCCTCCAGACCCAGACCTCGGTCACCCGGACCCCGAATGGGGACCCACCAACCATATCCCATCTGGATATTTGGCGCGGCTCGACGTGGCTGAGGGAGAAGCATGCAAGATCGTCGGTGGCTCCGTGATTCCAATAGCGTCGTCCGTCCGCCGTTCTATATCCGCGCAAACTCCGCAGGCCTTGACGATCGCCAGCCCAGCGCCAGTATGCTGGCCATGGATGAGAAATTACATCTATGGGGAAAGAACCGGCCTGCAGCTCGTGCGCATCGCGATCGAGCTCACCTGTCCGGCCGGGGTGCTGCCGAGCGAAGAGGCGGTGAACGTGCTCTATGGCCCGTTACCCGTGAACGAGGGCGAGGCGCTGGCCAAGGCGATCATCGAAACGGTCGAGCGACTGACCCGCGACCACGACATTTAGGCGAGTATGCCACTTTGCGGGTCTCCAAGGCTTCAAGGACTTCGAACACGCGGCCGACCGGCGCGGCGATTTTGCTAGCAGGCAAGTGCTTCACGCGGCCAATTAGCCCCAGCTTGACAGGTCGTGACCTAGGAGAATCCGCTAACTAACTTCTTTGTCCAGCTTGCAATCGCGAGCCCGCACGCGATGCCGACACAATCGGCAAACCAGTCGAATATGTCCATGTCGCGACTTATTATTTGCGTGCCCTGCAGGATCTCGATCCCGGCGCCGGTAAGGGCGAGGAAAATTATCAGTCTTGCCCTGCGCTCAACCGAGCCGATGGCCGTCAACACGACGAACGCTGCGGCGTGAAGCGACCCGCGACCCAGTGGGTGCAGCCGGTGGAGGTCAAGCTGCGCGTCAAGCACCTCCGTGGCGAGCACAATATATACGCGAGAATCGTGTCGCTTGTCGACACGCGACTCAATGCTTACAGACGACTATTGGCAGACGGCCTCTTTACAGAAGTTGCTTGAGGCCGAACTGAGCCACTACGAGATCCATGGCGAGCCGCGAATTTCACTGCATGGTCCGAATGTGGCCCTCGTCGCCGATATTGCGATACCTGTCGGCATGGCGTTTCATGAACTTGCCTCCAACTCAGCAAAAATCGGCGCCCTGTCGCGCCCGCAAGGCCGCCTTGAAGTGCAATGGTGGATACCGGATTCCGCAGGTGAGCAGGTCCTGCATCTTCATTGGCAGGAGCGGGACGGCCCCATTGTGCAGCCGCCGAGTCGACGAGGCTTTGGAACGACATTGCTGGAAAGAGTGGTTACAGTGCAATGCAATGCGAAGATCAACTGCATTACAATCCCGGCGGCCTGCGTTTCACTATGGCGTTGCCATTGCGCGAAACGAGGCTCGTTCCAGCGTACTCCTGAGTGACCTGCCGAACGCGACGAACTAGCCTGCAGCCTGTGGCAGCAGCCGAAGCCACCAATTAAAGAGCTCGCTGCGCGACTTTCTTCAGCGATTCTACGGTGCCAGGATGCACGTTGCGTGCTGGGATCGCCATTCGGGCCGCTGAGGCCGCCCGGCCCCTGGCAGCACCAGGTCGGAGCCCGCATGAACGATTGGGACAAAACCCCGCTGCTAAGCCGACCTTTTGAGCTCCGCCACCTGAACGCCCAGCCGGAAGGCCTGACCGTCTGCAAACAAGCGCGCGTAGCTCTCAGCTGTGAAAGGGACCGTGGTAGTGGTACCATTGACCGTCACGCGAACCGACCACCCTTTGCCCTTCATTATTTCAACGGCATGTTGCACATGCGCAGCGATGCATTCCTCCCAGAATGGTACGTTGAGAAGGGGAGGAGGCCGCTGCCGGCCCGTCCGTTCGCGGCAGTCAAGGCCGACGACGAGGCACAGAAGCCACGCGTGATGGCGCGCCAGAAGGCCTTGCTGGGAGGCGCGATACGACCTTTGGGATCGTCCCATGCCGGGCGTGAAAATGTCCGGCGGCACCAAGCCGGTCCAGGAGGGCGTCCGCGTGAAGCTGGCAAACGACCAGACCTGGCAGGGCCTGGCGGAGATGAGCCCTGGCGAGATCCGCGACCGCGATCTGCTGCCTGACGGCTTCCTGCCGCTGCCGCATGTCAAACAGGCGGCCGGAGGCCAGGTCTTTCCGGAAGAGGAGATCCGCGAGGTCGGCCGGCAGGAAGGACGCGACCTGAGGCGCTTCGACGTCGACTTCGATCTTCCCGATTACCTCACCCCGGAATTCCCGTCACCGATATTCCTGACCACTCATCCGGAACTCGGCGATCTGTCGCGCGGCGAGCTGCTGACGATCCGCAACTACTACGAAACCATGAACGGCATCATCACACCGGTGCAGATGGAGGGTCTGCGGCTTCTGTTGACGCCGTTCCCACAGGAGGAATTCAATCAGACCGAGGACCGCAAGGTCGCCGCGCAAATCATGGGCGTCGCCTGCCTCGATTGCCACGCCAATTTCAACACCAATGCCGCCTTTCATCTAACGCCCGATATCAGGCCGCAGGCAGCGCGCTTCCGCCTCGATTCGACCAGCCTGCGCGGCCTGTTCAACCAACAAATCCACGGGTCGAAACGGTCGCTGCGTTCAGTCGAGGATTTCACCGAATTCGAGCAACGCACCGCCTATTTCAACGGCGACCATATCAGTGCTACCAGGAAAGGCGTCAACCTACCAGACCGCACCAATCAGGTGGCGATGATGGCGCAGATGCAGAACATCATCGACTTTCCGCCGGCGCCGAAGCTCGATGCGTTCGGAAAGCTCGATCCCGCCATGGCCAGCGAAAAGGAGCTGGCGGGCGAGCGGGTGTTCATGGGAAAGGGCCGCTGCTCGGCATGCCATGACCCGCAAACATCGTTCATGGACAACAACATGCACGATTTGAAACTGGAGCGCTTCTACAAACCCGGGCGGACCGTCAACGACATGGTGGAACTGCCGGACGGGCCGATCAAGACGTTTACGCTGCGCGGCATCAAGGACACGCCACCCTATCTGCATGACGGCCGTCTGATGACGCTGGCCGATACGGTGGAGTTCTTCAACCTGGTGCTCGGCGTCAAGCTCACCCAGGACGAGAAGGATGATCTCGTCGCCTATATGCTCGCACTTTGACACGCGGCAGGCCGACCGGTCGGCACATCTTCGGTGGAGGTTTTCATGCGTGTTCTTGCAACGACCTTGGGCCTTACGGCACTCTGCGCATCGCCTCTCTTTGCGCAGATCGGAAACCCGGCCCGGCAATGCTCCGGATACGTTGATGGCCTCGCCGGGTCAGCCCATGCCCCACCAGACCAATTAGCAGGAGCGGCTGTTCGCGCAATTCGCCACGGCCGGCGGCACGGCAGAAGTCGATTTCGGTAATCTTGCGAAAAAATCCGGCCATTCCGCCATCAAGGAATTTGCCAGCCGCATGGTCGACGACCACTCAGCGGCAAACGAAACTGAAATCGCTTGCCGAAGCCGACAAGATCCCACTACCGCAGGGGCTCGACGACGAGCACAAGCAGCTGCGCGCCAAGCTTGAAAAGCTCGAAGGGGCTGCGTTCGACCTCGCCTATATCAGCGGCCAGATCACCGATCACCAGAGACTGTGCAACTGCTCGAATGGGAGATTGGTTCGGGCCAGGATACCGACCTCCAGCATTTCGGCTCAGATACTTTGCCGACTGTGCTCGAGCATCTGCGGATGGCGCGCGACATCAAAGCAAAACTCGCAAGCCAGGCGCTCGCCGACGCCGCTTCGGGGCCGCCAAGAAAGTGAATGGGTTAGCGCGCGCCACGTAAAACGGCGGACCCAGTGCTTAAATTGCCCACGGCCGGCCATGCAGTTTTGTCGCCTTGATGATGGAAACCTTCGCTCGCTCGCAGCTCATTCCCCGCGAATTCCGGCTCAATGTCCCCGAATATCCCTTCAGGTCACGCCGCTGGAAGCTGCGCTTGCTTTGCAGAACCCAGCACTGAATATCAGAAGCTGCCCAGCCCCGTGGCATTGCTGAGCTTCCATTCGGTGCCGAGCCAACGTCTTCCACCCAACACGTGCCGCTGGACAGCCCAGAGAGACCAACAGGCACGGGACAACAAAGCGGAGATCGCAGGAACAGCAACTTGATGCTGCCGACTGGAAGCTCGCGACCAACGAGGCCATAGGTTCCCATCGTGGGGCCAGAGAAGTAGTCAAGGCGCTTCTCGTCGCCAACGCTGCCCTGGAGCGTGGGCTGGCTCTAGCGGCCGCTACTTTGAGTCATGAGTTTAGCAGGGATGGCACCGCCGAAGATGGTCCCAGCGACACCGAACAGGTTCGCGGCAGAGGAAGGCAGTCAGCATGCTAGACAGCTCCTGCCGCAGCAGAAGGCTCCCAATTCATTGTGGTCACCGCCTTCGACGCCGACGAGACCGGGCACCTTCAGGCTGTCTTCGGTCCAGCAGAGCAGCAGTCGGAAGATCGGGCAGTAAGGACCGCGAACGCTCTTGCGAGCAAACATGCCGCGGCTATTGCGTGGTCCCATGATGCTAACTCGGCGGGGCGAATGGGGCGAGCCGACGACCCTCTTTGTTCGAGGCGACGTGACCGACTGGAGTGACGGGCTGCGCGTCCGACGCCAGGCACCGCTCAGCCAGGTGCAGCAGATCAGCGCTTGGCAGAGTCGCTGTCCGTTTCGGCCCTCGCGAGGAACTCCTCGGTTGTCGACGGAAGATGGTCTTTCAACCATTCCGCCATGGCGACCTCCTCTCGCAGGTTCTCTTCGCAAGCCCGCACGACCTCGGTTTCGCCCAGCGATTCAGCGGCGGCAATGAGGATCGTGTAGGAGGCGATTTCCATGTGTTCGAACGTGTAGCTCGCAAGGGAGCCCTTCATCACCTCGTCGCCTGCGAAGACGCCACTCAAGGATTGCGCCAGGGCAGTCAACTTTCCGCCAGCATCCTCCATAGTGGATGAACCCTCATCCATCCGGTCGAGACAGGCTTTCAGCCGAGCAGCCTGTTCCCTCGTTTCATCAAGGTGCAGACGGATTCGGTCGCTGAGTTCCGGATAGTTCTCAATACGGCTTAGCTGCCCGTTCAACATTGTTTCGGCCTGCTCTTCCATGGCATGAGCGTCCCGAAGCCATTGCACCAGCCATTCTCGCGCCTCTGACATTTGAAATCTCCTTTTTGACAAAAGAGAACTGCCGAACAGTGAGATTGTTCCTAGTGAAGCGGGCCCTAGGTCTCCTCGCCCTTGAAATGCTTCACACGGCTTTGATGCACTCCCGAACGGCCTGCGTCGCTACGGGTTTTGGTGTCTTCAGACACCCGTCCGGCATGCTTCTGACTCGCTCCGGTGATTGGGCCGGCAGTAGACAACAAACCCGGAGCGCTACTCACGGGACCGTAGCACCCCCTCCTCCTTGGCAGCAGCCTCGAAGGCCTGACGGACATCCATCGGGATCGCCCGGTTCTCAAACGCGTCAACGCAGGCCTGGACCGCCTTCCTCCACAGGTCCACGCTTGGACCACTTCATGAGTTCCTCGGCTGCACCCTCTAGGTGGTTTACTCCCAGGCCGGTCGGTCTTGACGTACACCGGAGGGGAGAACCAATAGGTAACCATTAGGGGAATGTAGGGCGGCTATAGAGCTTCGTCGTCTCTGGTCTTACCAATCGCCTCAAGTAATGAAGCTAGGGTTGGGCTTAGCTCTGTGTCGACTGGCCCAAACAGCTTCTGTACATGACAACGATTGTCTTCGGTTCCGATCGACTCCCGAACGGCGGGACTTATGCCCAGCTATGTCGCGCTTTATCATGTCAGCCGAGGTCCCCGGCCTTTTGCGTAACCCGCAGATGGGAATGGTTGCATTAGGGGAACAAATGCAGGTCCACGTCGGTTAAAGACGTGCAGATCCGTCTCGGTGCAGCCACTGTCGAGGTCCGTCGCCAATTCCTCTCGGTGGGCGGACCTCCAACGATAGTTACAGCGGGACTAAAAAGTAGGCCCAATCTCGCGCTCCAGGGCGACGCGGGCCTTCCGTAAGAGACGAGCAGCCGCTCCAGTAGGCCTTCATCCAATTCATGCTAGGCCGAAACGCCGGTCGTGCTCAACGATCCGGTCCTGTATCGACACTACGGCTTCATAACGAGCTACAAGGCTCGTGAGGACTTCCTGATGATCGGAGGTCATACGCTGCCCGTTCTGGGCAGGGAGCGGGCATCAAGCTTAAGGCGTTCATAAAGAACGGCCTCGTCGAACTCGCCGTCCGAGAACAGTGCCATTACGCTCACGCTCAGGCGCTTCGCCTGCATGCTACTAAACGGAGATACCTGTCTCGGCGCAGACACGATCAAAGACCTGCTTCAACAAAGCCAGGTCGCTGGGATAGGCAATGCCACTCATTGAGCTGGTGTTACTGACCATAGCTGTTCCTCCCATTAGGGCGGAAGCGTGGCCGTCGCTCAACGGCGATGCCCATGATGTAAATCGCCGATGGAAGCAGGCTACTCCGATTCATGCGGAGAGTCTGGGAAAGGGCTGCTAGAGTTCTGCTCACCGAAGTCGCGCCTCCCGAGACAGAACCCAAGCAGCGATCCTTGGGTCATTCCTAAAGAAATCAAGAGTTGGAAACGTACCAAACAGAGGATGGGGATGTTTGGTATTCAGTGAGGCGCTTTCTATGGACACGCTCAAGTGGCTTCTCAGCTGCTGAACTGCGGCATGCACTAAATCGCCACCTGTGTCCCGATCTCGACGACGCGTCCGGTCGGGATCTGGAAATATTCCGTTGCGTCGGCCGCCGTGCGCGCCAGCCCGATGAACAGCTTGTCCTGCCAGACCGGCATGCCGGAATTGGGCGAGGCCTTGAGCGAGCGCCGCGACAGGAAGAAAGAGGTCGTCATGATGTCGAATTTCCAGCCCTGCTTGCGGCAGATCGCCAGCGCACGCGGAATGTTTGGCTGCTCCATGTAGCCGAAGGTCAGCGTCACCCGCATGAACAGCTCGTTCACGGTCTCCATCTTGACCCGGTCACTGTCGGGCACGACGGGTTGTTGCGCCGTCACCACCGAGAGGATGACATTCTGTTCGTGCAGCACCTTGTAGTGCTTCAGGCTGTGCATCAACGCGGTCGGCGCGCTGGCGGGATCGCTGGTCAGGAACACGGCCGTACCGGACATCAGCTGCGGTTTCCTCTTCAACAGATTGCCTGCAAGGGACTCGAGCGGAATCTCGTTCCTGCGCGTCTTGTCGAATAGATACCTGGTGCCTCTTATCCAAGTCCACATGGTCATCACGATCACTGCGGCAATGGCAAGCGAGGCCCAGCCGCCTTCGAGTACCTTGACGATGTTGGCTGCAAAGAAGCCGGTATCGATGAAGACGAACACCGCCATTAAGGCTATCGCGACGCCGAGCGGCCATTTCCAGATGCGCGTCATGACGACATAAAGCAGTATGTTCGTCACCAGCATGTTGCCTGTCACCGAAATGCCGTAGGCCGAGGCAAGCTTGCTGGATTCGCCAAAGCCGACCACCAGCAGCATCACCACGAGCGCCAGTAGCATGTTGACGCGCGGCATGTAGATCTGGCCGGATTGTCTTTCCGACGTATGCAGGATTTCCAGGCGCGGCAGCATGTTGAGCTGCACTGCTTGCCTGGTCAGCGAGAAAGCGCCGGAGATCACCGCCTGGCTGGCGACCACGGTCGCCGCCGTCGCCAGCACCACCATCGGGATAAGCATCCAGCCTTCGTTCATCTCGAAGAAGGGATGACCGACGACACCGCCATTCGCCAGCACGAAGGCGCCTTGCCCGACATAGTTGAGCAACAGGCAAGGAAACACGATGGCCAGCCAGGCAAGCACAATCGGCTTGCGCCCGAAATGGCCGAGGTCGGCATAGAGCGCCTCAGCGCCGGTGACGGCGAGAAAAACCGCACCAACCGTGACGAAGGTGACTTCGGGCGAGTTGATCAGGAATGACACGATGTAATGCGGGCTGATTGCCAGCAGGATTTCCGGGTCGTCCATGATGTGGTTGAGGCCGGAAAGGCCGATGGCCAGGAACCACAGCGCGGTAACGGGCCCGAACACCAATCCTACGCCGCCGGTGCCAAACCGCTGTACCGCGAACACGACCGCCAGAATGGCCAGTGTCAGCGGCACCACATAGGGCTGGAATGTCGGCGTGACGACATTCATACCTTCGACCGCCGACAGCACCGAGATCGCCGGCGTAATGACTGCGTCGCCGAAAAAAAGCGCCGCGCCGACAATGCCGATGCCGAGGATCACCGCCGAGCGCGTCGGGAAACTGTTGCGCGCCAGCGCCATAAGCGACAGCACCCCGCCCTCGCCGCGATTGTCGGCACGGAGCACGAACATGATGTATTTGATGGTGACGGTGATCGTCAGCGACCAGATGATCAGCGAGAGTACGCCGAGGATGTCGCCACGGTTGGCGACGTTGCCACCGGCCGATGCGTGCAACGCCTCTCGGAATGCATAGATCGGGCTGGTGCCGATATCGCCGTAAACCACGCCGAGCGCGCCCAACATCAGCACCTTGGTGCTGTGCTGCTCGACCTCAGAATGGCTCGATTGTTCGACAGATTCTGCCTCGTTACCAGCATTGGTAAGGGCCATGGACGACACTCCGATAAGCGGGCGGTGCTCTACGCTTGCTGCACTGCAATATCAAGTGCCGTCACGTAATGTCTGCGTCTCGGTATTGCCTATCGCTCGTCGGCTTCGCAGACTCGTCAGCCCCGAAGCGGCTTGGGAATTTTTGCGAGACTATGCTGAAGCTCCGTCCGCCAAACCATTCCGGATGTATCACCGGCCGGAACCAGAGGACCTAGAGGCTCGAGCATCTAGGGGCTAACAACGCCTATTTCTCCAGCGTGCCATGATTCTCCAAGCCCTGCCAGCCCAAGACATCAGCGACCGGTCACGGTTTCTGTCCGCCGGAAGCGCGCGTCAAGATCCGAGTGATCGTCGTGCAGAAGATCGCATATTTGCATGGCGACTGCGCTGCGAAAAATGAGCGAAGCCATGAACGAACTCGAAGACACCCCATTAAAAACCTGGGCGCCGTTCGCCCTCCAGATTTGATGGGGATCGCGCCAATTGCAGAGCTTAGTGACCAGCAGCCAATGCTGGAGTCAGGCCGAAATGCTGACTGCTGCTTTGAGGCTCGGATTATAAGAAGCAGACCTTCGGGCCCCCAGGGGCACCGACGTGATCTGACCCAGAGCAGCCATTCCCGAGGTGGAATCGGATTTCGGGATGCCGAAGTTCACCCACTGACAGTCATGACCCGCCGGCCGGTATTCACCTCCCAGTGAGCTCATGGCCAACCGGAGCATGAATCTCTCTGACTCGCCAACGATCAATAACGGGGCCCGAATCACAGGGACCGGCAATTAACAAGTTATCTTGGACCAATCCATCCATTAATGGCCCGAGCTGATGGTTTCAGATAGACGGCGCGTTCGAAGCTCGTGGATGTTCCTTGCAAAATTTCACACGGGAATCCATTCTGCTCTAAATTGAACGACGGGGCTGGAAATGGGGTTCGTAGATATCCTGGGTAAAGTCGACATCTTTCAATATTGGCCTCACGGCTCATCGGACGTTGACACCTTGAAGTTCGTTCCCGACCTTGCGTCGGCTCAGTATTTCGTGAACGGCACCACGAGGAATGTTGGGGCGTTTTTTGAAAGAGGCGGCACGTTTCAACCCGATGACAATAATCCAGGCGAAGAGAAATTCAGGTCGATCCTGCGTAAAGCCGGAGGAGTGTCGCTCTCGGTTCGGCTGCAGGGCATCGATGCGCCTGAGACTCACTACTCGCCCAACTATCGTGAAGGCATGTTTGATGGCGACTACGCCAAATGGATCGCCAAGCACATCGCTCGGCAAAATTCTTACCGTCAGCCATACGGAAAGCTCTGCACCGATTTGTTCGCCAACGGCCTGAGGGCACTGCTTGGCATCGGCTCGTTCAACTCGGCCACGCCGGAAGTTCTGGTCCCCGCGAAGGTTAGAATCCTGGCCGACGGCATCAATGGCTCAGTCGATGTCTACGGCCGAGTGATCGGATACGTCACTCTCATCGGCAATGGCCAAGAGATTGTCTTGAACGATTATGCTCTGTCACAGGGTTTCGCCTTCTGCTCGTTCTACGGCAGCATGGCAATCGACGAAATGAAGCGACTTACCGATCTCTTTGCGTCACACGGTGCAGGCGGCGCTCCCAGATCGCAACTGAGAAGCAATGTCTCGAGCCAGCTTCGCGATTTCGAGCCCGAGCTCTGGACGACAAAGTCTATGCGCGACACCGATCGCGACGACAATGGGGTGGACTCCTTCCGTTCAAGATGTTTCGATCCGAAGCTGTTTCGACGATGCGTCGATTGGGTCGGGCGCAAAGAAGCGCTTGGTGAGTCAACCACGCTGCTAGACTACATGCGATCCAACGATGAGCAGATCGTATTGCTGAGCGACTTCTTGGCAGCAAAAGGCGATTGGAACAAATCACGGAAATTCGCGATGGGCTCTCTAATCACGAAAGAAGGTGCGTTCGCCTACAAGACGGGCGAAGTCGTTTTTGAGTCGCGCCCTATTGAGATCGTCAACGACCAACGTGAGCCCTTGCCGGAGAGCTTCCTCACACCGTATGACGTGGGTGTACTGCCTTGACGGGCCGGAGAGGCGATGAGGCGCACCAATCGCCGAGATGAGCGCGCTGTCCGGCCGTGCAATCCCTCATGTCTTACCCATTTCGCCCAGGGCCATTAATGTAAGGGCCGCCAAAGTCAGCACAGGATTTGTCGCCGATCCCGTCGGGAAAACGCTGGCTCCTACGACAAAAAGGTTTTTGTGGTTGTGACACCTTCCGAATTTGTCGACGACAGAGTCGCTGGGATTTTTTCCCATACGACATGTGCCCATGGGATGCGCTGCCGTGTTCCAATCATCGAGGGGGAATTTCTCCTCCCCGACGTGACTTGCCCCCATGGCGGCAAATAATTCTTTTGATATCCGGTATCCTTGCTGTAGCGCCTCTTGGGTGTATTTGTGAACAGCGTAGTGGATCTTAGGTCGGCGAATTCCAAGATCGTCCAGTTTGTCTGACAGCTCAACTCGATTGTCAGGCTGAGGAAGCTGTTCGGCCGAGAACCCGAAACGGACCAACCTCGTCAGCTTGTCGACGGTCTTATGTCTCAGAGTCTTTCCAATACTAAAAGTGGATGGTTCGGCCGGGTTTAGATTCTCTTCGACAACCGACGTTGGATTTCCTGCGCGACCCCAGCCGTCATTACCCAACGTGAGGCGGAAAGAAGCGAATTTAGACCGGTAATTCCCGTCCCGAAGTGAATCAATTCCGCAGAGTGTTTGTGGCCCTCGGAAAGGGAATATGGCTTCAGGGGCTAGGGCTAGGCACTCGCCTTGTATGTGATCCATCAAATGCTTGCCCACATACGGATCATCTTCAGCGTAGAGGCCGGAGTTGAACAAAATTTTTGGTGTCTCGATAGGATTGGCCGCCAAAATCACAGTAGTACCGGTGACAGCCCGCTCCATCTGCGGGCTCTCGGAGTCCCACTGCTTGTAGAGAACTCGAGAGATGTGACCGTCGGGGGAAGCATCTAATTTGGTAACCACGCAGCCAGTACGGATCTCCACACCATTGCGAGCGGCCCGCTTGAGGTGAACGGTTGCATCGTACTTGGCGCCCGTCGGACACAGGGGAATGCAGTTGTGATTGCCTTCGCACGCCGGCCTGCCGTCATAGGCCTCCGTATTCCGCGCCTGTGCCATGGTGATAATCTCGACCGGAAGCTCTTCACCATCCAATATTACTGTCTTCGCTCCCATGCGGGTGATTAGCGTCAGATCGCTGTAGCTTTTCGGCTGCCCAGGCATGGGGTATTTGGCGCCGTCGCGAGGGGTCAGCGCCTCCCATTCCTCGGCATTGCCGCTAACGCCGAGCTCATGCTCTGCTTTCAGATACCACGGCTTCAGATCATCGTACGACAGTGGCCAGTCAACAACGTTTGCTCCGCCGTAATCGTCGGGTGAGACCTTCGAGAGATATTTTGACCTTAGTTGAAAATCCCCCGGCATCATTCTAGGAGTGTTGCCCCGCCAGGCCCAGGTTGAGCCCCCCGCCAACCGCTGGTAGTAGCCCTTGAATGTTAAGAGGGATTTCACGGCGTCGGGCTGATCAAAATAGATCCTCGTGTCAGCCGAGCCGGGGCTTGGATAGTACCTTATACCGGCAGTGCGGAGGTAAGGAGTATTCCACGACTTGCCAGGAGCCGGATCCCAGACCCGCCGGAACTGCTCACGCTGGGCCACTCCCAAGCCGTTTTGTGCAGCTTCAAGGACCAGGATCTTCCTGCCTGTCTCTGAAAGGCCCGCCGCGCACAATGCTCCGGCAACTCCGGAGCCGATGATGACCATATCATATTCAGCCATCTGGTAGCTCCACAATTGTACCGATATCCGGAAGCAAAAGGTCAGTCGAAATAGGCAGAAGCGAATACGCAGCGCCCGCGTCCAATTTAATACCTGGCTTATTTACCCAATATCCATGAGAAAAGCTTGAGTATCCCGGAACAGGGGCGCCAATCAGCTTCCAAATTGCGGAATATTGATACTGCCCAAGGTCGCCGCCAAGTTGCCCGTTGTTTCTTCCAGTCTTGACGTCTGGCTTGGTTCTTGGGTCGTCGATAGTTGATAAGAGCCAAATCTTAACAACCTGACGGGCGGCTACACGTAGCCGCTCCGCTGCCGGATCCATTGCTGCAAGCTTTTCCGACAGTACTAGCTCATGATCTGGCTTATCTTCAACCTCTCGCCACGCTACGAGCAGTTCACGGAATTCTGCTGGATAGCTGGAGCGCAACCGCTCAAAATAAATCTCGTAGAGCTTAAGCCGCACGCCTAAGGCGTCATTTTGTTCGACCATTGCGGGCAGTTCGGCTGCGGTCAAACCCGTCAGCGTGACGGACAGGGCAATAAATGCCTCATGATCGGTGGCGTTTGCTCCTTGCGCGGCAGTGCCGACTAAAGCAGTCGCGCCGCCTAGCGCTATGGCAGTCGCGCCCTTCATGAATACTCGGCGATTGGTTTCTACCATTTGCCCCCCACGCGACTAATCGCGCGCCTTAGGTTTTATTGCGCAAATTACCAATTCCCCGCGCAACATGGATAATAAAACTCCCAAGATCCCAAGTTATACCTACCGACGTCTAACGTAAAGGGGATCGACGTCAGGATGGATCACTTGGCTATCCGGGCCGTATTCACCTTCTTCGGTTCCCTAGCCCAGTTCGAAATCGGATGGGGCCATTTGCAATGTCGAGTGTCGGCTCTTCCAGGATTTCGCGGCATCAAAATTCGAAACGGGGGCTAGGTTCGCAAAAGTCCCTCCCGAAACCGGTGTAAGGCGCTGCGGGATCCGTGCGTAGAAGAGGCCGCCGAGCAGGCCGAGCAACGCGTAGAGCACGAACATGGCCTTGATGCCGGTGAGTTGGTCGAGGCTGGATGGAGCAACAAGATCAGGGATTGCCGAAGCGAGGGCGCCTCGTTATGTCGGCCACGACTACGCGACGCCACCGACAGCCGCGGATAACGAAAGTCCCTCCGATTCAGCTTAGCTGAAAAGCAGTTTTGTCTTGTGTAACAAACTGCGTAACAGCTGACGCGAAAAGCTCAATCTTTTCAGCAGCCTAGATATGAAAACGAAAGACGCTTGGTCCGCCAACCAGTTGTAGGCCTGTTGCACGGGCTAGAACCAGAGGACCAAGAGGGTCAAGCATCTAGTGGCTAACAACGCCCTATTTCTTTCAGCGTGGCATGATTCTCCAAGGCCTACCAGCCCCCTGACGCCCGGTCCACCGCTCCCGCGTCGCCGCCACGTAGCGCGCATCGACCTGGGACCTCTCCGCCGGACGCGCGGTTGCCCGCCACAGGATTGGGCCGCGGTTCGCCGCAGCTGACAGGCTCGTTCCGTGCTATTGAACTCGAGCCGACCCTCTTGCTTTCTCCATGCTCGGCACCGCTAACTTCCTCAACCGAGCGAGCTCGAAAGGTTCTAAAGGCACGATCGGCTTTTGGGCCGTGACCATATCGGCGACTAAATGGGCTGCCCCCGGCCCGATCCCAAATCCATGGCCCGAGAAACCGCTGGCGATTACTAAGCCCGAAATCTCGTCGACCTTATCGATCACGGGCACCGCATCTGGCGTAACATCGATGGCGCATCCCCAGCTTTCTTTGACCTTGGCATTGGCAAACTCGGGGAAAACTTTCCTTAGGTTGCTCAGCCCCTCGCTAAGGATTTTTTCCGAAGGCTTTGGGTTGAGAACCCGGGTTGTTTCAAAGGGGGTGACCTGATCCGATTGCCACCTTTTCGGGGTGTTCATTTCCCTAAAGAACTGACTGCTGAAGCGAAGCCGTATTTCATTCCCTTCCGACCGAAAGGCGGGAAGAAACTGGAAGAACAAACGGAAGCTATCCGGAACGATTTGCGCGATGTTCGCGTTTTTCTGCGCAATTGTATAGCCACCGTCAAGGCGCTTGCGAAAAGCGAAATCCCGACCTGCGACCGCACACTCAGGAGGTCCGTCGAGCCGCTGCGTGCGCATGACCGATCCGATAACTTTCAATTGCGGGAAATCGATTCCCAAGTTGCCGCAGAATAGTCTAGTCCAGGCGCCGGTCGCCAGGACGACGGATTTGCAGCGAATCTCGCCATGCTCCGTTACGACGGAATGGACTGAGCCCGCCCCTGTTTCAATGCACCGCACGGCACAATCTTCAATGATCTGCCCGCCACGTGTGCGTAATGAAGCCGCCATGGCTTGCGTCGCCATGGAAGGTTCGGCGCGTCCATCGCTTTTGGTAAACAGCGCACCTTCCCAATGACCCTTGAGCGTCGGGAAACGCTCTTTCAAACCACTTTGCCTAAGTAGGGAGGAATCGAGATCATGCTCCTTGGCGAATGCTAGCCATTCTTCATACTTTTGGATGTCCTTCTGGTCTTTGCACAAATAGTAGATGCCGGTTTCGCGGAATCCTGTCTCGATACCTGTAAGCGCGTTCATTCCAGCCCATAGCTTTGTGCTGGCGATAGCCAAAGGTATCTCCGCCGGATCGCGCCCCATCTTGCGCACCCATCCCCAATTGCGGCTGGATTGCTCGCATGCAACATGGCCTTTTTCACAAACGACGACCGACAACCCTCGTTGTGCAAGGAATAGGGCGGTGGCGGTTCCGATGATGCCAGCGCCTACAACAACGACGTCCGTTCTCGCGGGTATCGGCGTGGGCGTCTGAGTTCTGAGGCGAGACATGGTGGAAACGCTCGGATCGGTCATTTGTAGGATCCATCCACAGCTCGACGAGACAGCGACCCCGTCATGGCCAATACCGTAACATAAAATGCAACCATGCCCGGATCGTCGGTTCCGACCCCTTTTGATGGCTCAAGCCGCAGCCTCCCTACGATTGCAGGGCAACGGCGAAACTCAGCTAGCGCGTCGGCGGCCGCTTGTTGCGCCGTGACACTCATTTTTTCTGCAGTTGAAATCCCCTCGATGTTCCTTGCGACTCGAGCTATTCCGTCCAGCACCGTCTTGTCGCCAAGTCTGGCCTTAGACCGGGCCTGCATAGTCTCAAGGGCATTTGATAATGCGGGGGCCATCTCGATCCAGGCAACTTCGTGTTTCGCCGCCCAAGTCTTTCCTAGTGTGATCAGTCCTGTCATTACTACGGCACTCAGGCTCGAGCCCGAGGTCCGTGCAATTGTCTTTGCAATCCGCATTAGACTCTCGCCGACGTCATCCGAATAAAGTGAATTATCGGCAAGCAACGCCTGTGAAACTGTCGCCAAGGTAGTGCCCATGTCACCGTCACCACCCGCAGCATCAAGCTTGTTGAACCGGTCTTTGCTCTCGACGAGCGCTAATGCGACGCGCCACATTGCTGCGCCCACATCTGTTCCGGTGAAGACGGTCGCCATCACGCCCTCCACAGGGGACATTGGGCAGGGGCATTCAACAAACCGAGCAGTTCATCATCGACCCGCATAACGCTCACCGAGGCGCCCGCCATTTCCATTGACGTTGCGTATTCACCAGCAAGTGAATACGCAATTTTCAGGCCCTCTGCCTCGAGCAGGTGGGCCACTTTGCGGTACAGGATATAGAGCTCTTCCAGGGGTGTGGCGCCAAGACTGTTGACCAGTACCGCTACCTTGGTTCCCCCTACGGGCTTGAGATCGTCTAACAGTCGCTCGACCATCTCTGAGGCAATTTCGTCAGCGGGTTTAAGCGCCCCGCGCCACAGTCCTTTCTCGCCATGAATACCCATGCCCATTTCAATGGCATCGTCTTCAAGCTCAAATGTCGGTTGGCCGGCCTGCGGCACTGTGCAGGCCGATAGCGCCACCCCTATGGACCGGCAACCAGCCATGGCCTTTTCAGTCACGGCTTTCACCTCTGATAGGCTAAGTCCCTTTTCCGCCGCGGCTCCAGCAACCTTGAACGCGAAGATGATCCCAGCCACACCGCGACGGGTCTCGGCTCGATGCGTGTCTGCGCTGGCGATGTCATCGGCCACAATCACGGTGGCGCAGTCCTTGCCCTCAGCGGTCAACATGTCATTGACCATGCCAAACACCATGGTGTCGCCGCCATAGTTGGCAATGACCGACAACACACCGCCGCCTTGGTCGCCCGCCTTCAGGCTTTCCGATATATCGTCATAGGATGGGCCGGCGAATACATGCCCGACAGCGCAGGCGTCCAGCAGTCCTTCTCCGACATATCCGGCAAACAGCGGCAAGTGCCCAAAGCCACCGCCGGAAACCACTCCAACTTTGCCCCTGGGCTTTTTCTTGGCCCGTTCCACGACACGGCCGTTGCTGCCGGAAATCTTGTAGGCACCCTGGTGCGCCAAGCTCATCCCCGCCAGCGCTTCATCCACATATTTCTCAGGACTGTTAATCAGCTTCTTCATGTCCTCGCTCTGCCATTCGATCGTTTCAGTGCGTATCCAGCGGACTAAAGCGACCGCGGTGTTTTCAAAACCCCTCGCCAACAGGTGGGCTCGTCATTGGCATAGGTAAATGGGGGAGGTTCGCCAGGTTGTGGAATTCAGCCGTAGCCTTCATTGGAGCTGCAACCCCGGTGGTGGCACAAACAGGCCGCCACGCTCACGTTCCAGCGTCCGTCCGATACGAAGTGCTAAGGCATCGTCGAATTTTCTGACAACAATCTGCAGGCCAGCTGGGAGGCCATTTGATGTCAATCCGACCGGGACCACAAGGCTAGCGAGATCGAGATAGTTCACCAGTCTTCCAAAATGATTGGGAGGCTGACTTTCGTCTACTTCGGCAAGCGGTAAGGGGCTTCGATGGGAGCCAGGCGCGACGAACGCGTCAAATTCTGCCGCCGCTTCCTGAAAGCCGATCTGCGCCAGACGGCGGGTTTCGAGAAGACGGTAGTAAGCCGGTCCGCTGATGTCGCGGCCGCGGCGGATGCGTTCTGCAATGATCGGATCCACCGGGCTGTCCGGATGGTCGACATAAGCGCTGAGAAGGGCATAGCTCTCGACACTCATGATTTCGCCGCCACGGCCGAGATAATCGCTGATGGACAATGGTAGAGCGATTTTGTGGAATTGGCCGCCAAGAGCCGTCAGATCGGCGATGGCGCGATCATACAGCATCCGGATGTCGGGCTCGACGCCAGCCAAATCCCGTTCGGGGAGCATTGCTATCCGCAGGCCCTTCACGCCGTCCTCGATCGTGGCAAGGGAACGCACGGAGGGGACGTGCCATGTGGCGACATCGCGGCGGTCGAGCCCCAACATAGCTTCCAACAGAAGTGCGGCGTCACGGACGGTGCGGGCCATCGGCCCGACGCTGTCATGTGTCGGGCATAACGGCACGACGCCGCCGCGCCCGACTAGCCCGACAGACGTCTTGAGGCCAACGATTCCGCACCAGGCCGAAGGGGTGCGGATGGAGCCGCCGGTATCGGTACCCAAAGCGGCGGGTGCTAGTCCAGAAGCGACCGCTACTGCCGAGCCGCTGCTTGATCCCCCAGCAACGACGTGAGTGTCCAAACCCCAAGGATTGCAGGGTGCGCCCTGAACCGGATTTGTTCCCCATCCGCCATAAGCGAACTCAACCATGTTGGTGCGGCCGATGGCGACCATGCCTGCGGATTCGAGCTTTTCGACGGCATTTGCCGATCGAGTTGGTAGCCTGTTATTGAGAGCATTGGAGCCAGCGTGCGTGCCATGACCAGCCTGATCAAAGATGTCCTTTACGGCGAGCGGCACGCCAAGCAGGGGGGACGTGGAAGTTCCTCTCGCTCGTGCTTCGTCTGCAGCCCGCGCGCGTGCCAGCGCGCCGTCCTCATCGATCTTGCAAAAGGCGTGCAGCCGGCCATCTAAGGTCGCGATGCGCCTGGTGAGTTCAGTTACGGCTTCCACGGACGATAGTTCGCGCCGAGCGAAGCGATCCGACAGTTGCTCGATTGACCAGAACGGGTCAAATATCATTGAACAAATCCTATGGTGTGCTGCTAGGCAGCCGATCCGCGACTTCCGATCACCGCGTCAACGACCAAGACTGCCGCCACGTTGACGACGACAATGAGGGACGACACAGCAAACACCGCCGGGCTAAAGGATGTGTTCGCCTGTTGGAAAAGCCAGATGGAGAGCGGGAAGACATCGACGGAGTAGAGAAAATAGCTCAGCGTGAATTCGTTGAAAGACAAGATGAAGACGAGGATGGCGCCGGAGCCGATACCCCCGCTGGCAAGCGGCAAGACGATCTCCCGAAAGACCTTGGGCGCGGAAGCACCAAGCGTCATCGCAGCCTCCTCCAACATGGGATCAATGCCGCGCATCGCCGCCATGCAGTTGCGCATGAGGAATGGCAGCCCGATAATCGAATGGGCGGCTACGATCTGAAAAATACCAAAATTGAGATCGGAGGCGCTTACCAGCACCAGCAAGGCAATTCCAAGAACAACGGCTGGAAATACCACCGGCAGGCCGATCAACTCTTCGATAACTGTCTTGCCCGCGAAACGATATCGCACCAGTGCATAGGAAGTCGGGACACCAGCAAGCACACACACAAGCGAAGTTAGGGCCGCGATTTCCAAGCTGACAAGCAGTGACTCCCGCAATCTCCCGATCCCGGCGTCCGGACCGACGAGCATTGTCCAGACCTCCTGATACCAGCGCAGTGAAAGCGCGGGTGGCGGAAACTGCAGCGTCTCGCCACTGGTAAACGAAATCACCAGGACCATGCAGATTGGTGCAAGCATCAGCGCCAGCAGCATGCAAGTGATGCCTTTGACAAGCTGCCACTCGATTCCGAAGCGCCCGGTTGCGGTCGGCATGCTCATTCCTTGATCTCCGCGTTGGTCCGGACGATGAGGCGGTTGAGCGACTGCACGGCCAGGGCCAGCAGGATCAGCAAGACCGATAGCGCTGCACCGAGCGGCCAGTTGGAAAGCGAGCCCATCTGATCGCGGATTACGACTGCAATGGTTGTCACCTTCAACCCGCCAAGCAGCAACGGCACGGCAAACGCACCCGTATTGAACCCGAAGACAAGAATGGCGCCCGCAGCCATGCCCGGCCAGGCCAACGGGAGAATTATGTGGCGATAGGTTCTGATCCGGTTTGCTCCAAGAACATTTGCTGCCTCTTCAAGCGATATAGGAATCGAGCGCAGCGCGGCGGCGGCGGGCAAGACGGCAAGCGGGATGCTCGTCTGAACGAGGCCGAGCAAGACCCCCGTGCGATTGAAGAGCAGCGAGAGGGGCCGTTCGATTCCAGTTGCGGCCGAAATTGCCTGGTTCAGGAGCCCATTCGGCCCGAGAATAGCCATCCAGCCGAAGCTTTGCACGAGCAGGCTAATGATCATCGGCAACAGAATTGCAATCAGCACGACCCGCCGGGCCAATGTCGATGTCGTCCGTGTCAGGAAAAGAGCGATCGGGAAGGCTACAAGCGTTGTTATCAGAGCGCTCAGCAGCGCCATCCAGATAGTGTCTATTATGATGCCAATGTTTCTGGCGCTGGCCAACTGCACATAGGCCTTGAGACTCCACCCTGTCCATTCGGCGTCCCGTTCTCCGACACTCATGCGCAGGACCACAAGGGCGCAGACCAACAGGAGACCGATCAGCATGCCAGATGGAATAAGAAGAAGCCCGATCTGAGGCTTGCGGATCGGCGCGTCGTTTTCCATCGATTGAAGCGGAGTGATGGAGCTCTCGATCGCGGTCATTGTCTAACGATTCTCGCTTTGCCGGGGTCGATTGTAACCCAGACGGTGTCGCCGGCGGATGAGGCAAGTCTGTTTTCGGTCGACTGCGCGATAAGTTTGTTGCCACCGCGGAGCACGATCTGCCAACGGTGGAGACCGCTGCGAAACTGCGACGAGACCACCTCGCCCTCAAAAGCACCTCCCGGATCGGCGGGATAAACGATTGTCTGCTCGGGTCGAAAGATGACAAAAGCTCCCTCACCTATATCGCCACTATTTGCGACACGAATTGTGACTCCGGCGTTGGTCTGCACGAGCGATTTCCCATCCTTCTGTTCGAGCACGCGCTCAATCCGAAGGGTGTTGGTGTCGCCGAGAAAATCGGATACGAACTTGGAATTCGGGGTTTCGTAGATTTCCTCCGGGGTCCCGGCTTGTAGGATCTTGCCAGCATTCATGATGATGACGCGGTCCGACATCATAGAAGCCGTTTCCTGATCGTGCGTGACGTAGACGGCTGCAAGGCCGAGCTGCTTTTGAATACTCCTGAGTTCGACCGCCATGTAATCGCGAAGGCGCCGGTCGAGCGCCGCCATCGGCTCATCGAAAAGGACCAGCGCCGGTTCAGTCACCAATGTCCGTGCCAAAGCTACCCGCTGAAGCTGCCCGCCGCTCAGCTCACTTGGTCGTCGTCCCGCGAATTTCTCCGGGGAGAGCTGGACGAGTTCCAAGGCTTTAGCGACCTTGGCTTCGATCAGGTTCCTGGCGAGACCCTGCATGCGTAAGCCAAAAGCCACATTTTGCTTGACGCTCATGTGGGGGAAAATTGCAAGCGACTGAAAAACCAGGCCGACGTTGCGCTGGTGCGGCGGCTTTCCCGCGACGTTTTTGCCGAGGATGCGAACCTCTCCGGCAGTTGGCAAATCCAATCCCGCAATGATGCGCATAGTCGTCGTCTTGCCGCAGCCGGAGGGACCGAGGATCGACACGATCTCCCCCGGTTGCACGTCCAGATCAATTTGGTCGACAGCTCTCACTGCACCATGAGCGAAGGTGCGTGAAAGGTTGCGAATCTCAAGGACAGGATTCTGTTCCATGTCACCTCGGAGGTCGGGCTTGTTAAAAAATGATGCGCGCTGGTGTTGGGCCGAATGGCCGGCCCAACACCGAACGTGATCTTACATCACTGCGTCGGTGTAGCGCTGGATCCAGTCGTCCCGCACACTTGCCAAATAGGCGGGATCGATCTTGTTGACGTGCTCTTTGATGACCTCGGGAGAGGGAATGAAGGGACTCTTTTTTGCACCTTCCGACAGCACCGCATCCTGATTGATCGGGCCGTACCAAACGTCTTCTGCCATCTTGCCTTGAACCTCGCCATCAAGTGCGTGATTCATGAGGGCGGCAACTACCGCGGAATCGCCCGGATGTCCCTTCGGCACGACCATGTACTGCAAGTCGACAAAAAATCCCTCGGCAAGACTGTAGGTACCGCTGACATTGAACTCGGGTTTGGAGATGAATGGCGAGAGTTCAAGGGGTGAATAAACCCCGCCCGCGTTTAGGGACTGGGAGCGGAACAGATCACCGATTTGGTTCGCGTTCGATGTGATGGTAAGGCTCTTGCCTTTGAGCTTTTTCAAAATCTCGAACCCACCATCCGGGTTGTGGATGTCGCCGCCCGCCGCCTTTGCCGCGACGATTATCAGTTCAAGCGCGTAGAGATTGTCCGGAGGCGGCAGAAAGATTTTGCCTTCATTTGCTGCGTCCCACAGGACGTCATAGGATTTGGGCGCCGACGGATAAGTCTTGGTGTTGTAGACGAGACCGTCACTCCACAAAAAGTACCCAATCCCATGACCCTTGGCACCGGTCTGATAATCAGGCAGCACGCGTGCCAGGTTGGGAACTGCGCTGGTATCCGGCTTCTCAAGCAGGCCGGCATCCGCGAGCGAATTGGCACCGAAGCCGGAAAGGATCACTACGTCATATTGCGGCTTGGATGCTGACGCCTTAATCTTTGCAATCATATCGGAGGTTGTGCCGGTGAGATCGGCAATAACCTTCGCACCAGTCTTCGCCTCGAAGGTCTTAAGGATGTTCTTGACAGCTGCCTGACCGGTAGCGTCTGACCAAGTAAGTACGCGGATCTCTTTGCCGGCAAACTGCTGGGCCGACGCCTTGCGGACCCATGGTGCTGGCAGAATCGTGGCGACTGCCGCGATCGCCGATCCGGTGAGAAATGTGCGCCGGCGAAGAGGCCGGTCGAAGATGTTGTTGTTCGACATGTTGAAGTCTCCCATTGCTGTGGCTCGCCCTGTTTCCTGATCACTTGATCAGGAGTTCGCGCCTGTTCGAGCCTGTGAGGCGCTCAACTCCCTTGCTGGTCACGACCACCGTCTCGCTGATGCCGAACCCGCAGGCCAGCGCGAGCATGTGAAAGGCCATCCCCTCCTTCAGTTCCCAATCTTCTTGTTCGTTGAAGTCGAGTGCTTCCCATTCGGCGGTCTTTGGCGGGAAGCCGATGCCGGTCGAGTAGCCGCTACGGTTATAATATTCCGGCCGGATCTTGCGGATCGGCTTTCGCACCAGCGCATCGACTTCGCGGGCTGAAGCACCAGGCTTCATAGCAGCAATGCCGGCATCCTGAGCGGCTACAACGATGTCAGCAGCCCGCCTTACCTCATCCGACGCGTGACCGATGGCCACTGTGCGCATCTGGGTTGCGTGATAGCGTTCGAGACATCCGTACAGCTCGAAAAGCACCAATTCGCCACGCTGAATGATCTTCGGGCTCCAGTTCGCGTGGCACACGTTATAGCGGTATCCGGACATGATGTGGTGTGGCAGGCCGGTATACTCGCAGCCGGCGTTGACGCCGGCCGCGAAAACCGCCGCAGCCACCTGCGCCTCCGTGGCTCCGTCGCAAATCGTCGCAAACGCGACCTGCTGCTCGATCTCGGCGATCTGTGCTGCACGTCGGATGTAACCGATCTCGGCAGCTGATTTGATCACTCGCACGCGATCGACAAGCAAGCTCGCATCCACGATGGTGGCGTCGCTAAGTCCATTGGTCAGTGCATCAGCGATTGCCGATGTCAAAAACCAGCATTTCTTCTCCAGTCCGACGCGTTTGCCGGCAATGCCGAAACGGCGCACCAAGTCGAGCGTTTTTTCCACGAGGTCGTCGCCCTCTTTCCAGGTGAAGGCGTCCGGCAGCCACGAATATTCGTCGACATTGCCCTTTTCCAGGAGTCGCAACAGCAGCTGCGGGTCACCACTCTGGGCGAGCACAAGGGTCTGGTAGGCAAAATAACCCGACGTCTGGTGTCCGGTGAGGTAGTAGATATTTTCGGGTGCGTGCAGCAAAAGAATATCGATGCCCCGCACCGACATTTCTGACTGCACCCGCGCCACGCGCGTCTTGAATTCTTCGGTCGCAAACGCTTGCCGGTTCCCGGTCATTTGCTCATCCCATGTATGTGCATTTAAAGTGCCGAAATAGAGAGCCGAAAGTGGCGGCCTTCCCGGAACGAGGTGCAGGCGGCGGGAGGGTGCTGTCTTTACCTTGCGATCCGTGAAAGCCGCCTAAGCCGCCGCTCGCCGCCGACGAGCACCCGGCCGGATCCCGGTTCCGCGACTTGGGGTGAACTTGTCGCCCGGATGTCTCAATTTCACCAATGACGACCGGGCGCTGTCCAGACGCAGCAACGGCCGCCCGCAACGATTCCAACTGCTCTAAATTGCGATCTGCCATGGGTCCCAGCCAGTCAACTCGACATCCCACTTAATCCATACTTCCATATTATGGGATTTACAACATATTTCTTTCATATAATGATAACATTTTAGACGACCTTCAATCCCATTCGAGGTGGCAGCAGCTACATGACCATTGCCCGACAGTTTGCAGATTTCCTTTTTGAGTTTCGTGCCCTCAACGGCCCTGCTGTTGAACAAGCGAAAACGGCGATGATGGACCTGACGACAGCTGCGCTCGCTGGCGCCAATGAAGATGCTACGGTCGCAACGCGAAAGGCGGCCCTGTCCGTGTGGCAGCATGGAAACTCGCCGATTTGGTTCACGCCGCATCGCACCAGCGCGGCCGGCGCAGCTCTCGTCAATTCTACAAGTGCGTCGAGCTTGGATCTGGACGATGGTCATCGCGCGGCGGCCGGACATCCCGGGGCATCGATCATCCCCGCTGTTATGGCCACGGCAGCGGAATGCAAATGTTCGACCAACCGAATACTACCCGCGATCGCGCTCGGCTATGAGATCGCCGTCCGCGTGGCTGCCTCGCGGGATTTCGGAACTCTGACGACGCTCGTTTCAGGCCCATGGGTTGGCTACGGCGCTGCCGCGGCCGCCGCTTGGTTGCGCGGCTTAGAGCCCCACGCAATCGAGCAGGCCATTGCCATAGCCGGCTCGACTGCGCCAAACCTTTCCGCGATCGCATACTCGAAGGTAATGGGCAATCACGTGAAAGAAGGCATCCCCTGGGCTACCGCTACAGCTCTGGTCGCCGTCGAACTGGCGGCCCAGGGCTTTACCGGGCCGGTCGACCTGCTTGACAACGAAAGCGTGTTCAACCGTAGTCGCCTGCTCGATGGGCTTGGAGCCGAGTGGACGATCAACGGCATTTACTTCAAGCCTTACGGCTGTTGCCGTTGGGCGCATTCCGCGATTGATGCCGTCTTGGCCCTTAAGGCGGAGCACGGGACAAATACCGCGGATATAGACGCGATAGAGATTGACACGTTCTCATGGGCACTTCGTCTGAACAATGAAGTGGCGCCACGCACGACGGAATCCGCCCAATATAGTGTCCCGTTCTGCGTGGCCATGGCACTGACAAAAGGAGCAGAGGCGATGGTGCAGATCACGGACAAGGACTTAACTCATTCCGGTACGATCGCGCTTGCGCGCCGAATTCAGTTGCGGATCGATCCTGGCTTTGACGCGACATTCCCGCAGTCCGTTCCAGCACGCGTGGTAATAAGGACGAAGAACGAGCGGCTGTTTAAGGAGGTTCTCGCCCCAATGGGTGAGCCCACAAACCCGATGGGCTGGGCCAAGTTAGAGAACAAGTTTCGAAACGTGGCACAGCCCAGACTGGAAGAGCAGCATCTGGAAATGTTTCTGGCGGCATTCCGGGATCTTCGAGATGGCGAGCTAGGTAGCCTGATGGAGACTTTGCAGCGACCAATTCCGCGCCTTCTGTCGACAGACGCCTGCGGTCGAGACAACGACCACTACCGCCTGTAGCTAGCCTCGTTGAAGACTGTCGTGATAATTGGGCGACGACCTTGTGGATCGTTTTGATCCGCTGATTGATTGAGGTGCACGTGAAGACGATGGCTGAAGGCGAGGAGAAGGCCACAGGGACCCAATTGCTCGATCGTTCCATCGCCATCTTGAATCATCTTGGAGAGCTAGGCCGTGGCGGCGCGCGCGTTTCCGATATTGCCGAAGCCTTCGGGCTAAATATGTCGACGGCACATCGCATCATCAGCGGGCTGGAGCGGCATCGCTTCATCGAGCGCGACGAGACAACAAAGCGGTACAGGCTGGGGCTAGCCCTTTTTGCGCTTGGAGCGAAGGCCGCAGACACGACGGGAATGCGACGGGTTTGTCAGCCTGCCTTGCTGCGAATTGCGGCCGAGACAGGCGATACTGTCTTTCTTATGGCTCGCAACGGCTTCAACACTGTCTGCGTCGACCGTCAAGACGGCGGCTACCGGATCGACAGCCTCACCGGACAGGTGGGTGGCCAGATACCCCTTGGTGTTGGACCCGCGAGCCAGGCGATCTTGGCAATGCTGCCACCAAAGCAAGCCGAAGTCATTCTAGAAGCCAACGCACCACAATTCGAGCGCTACCATGGATTGACGGCGAACGTGATCCGGCAGGGACTTCCAGAGATTCGCAAGCGCGGCTATGCCGTCGATGACGGGCACCTTGTGGAAGGAATTTCAGCGATAGCCGTACCAATCATCTTAGAGAGCGGAGATGTGGCCGGTGCGATCGCCATTAACATGACGAGCGCAAGGCTCCTGAGGAGCACCGCAAGAGACTTCGTTCAAATCCTTCGACGCGAGATCGCTGAAATCGAACGCACGATGAATCCACATGATGTTTCGATTGCCAGCTAGGCGGCAGCCCTACACGAGAGCTATTGGGACTTAAGCCCGTGGCTCTTGAAATATGATCGGAGGCAGAGGACGGCGAGCCCCTGCAGTAAGAGGCCGGTTGATGTGACCATGCTCGCTACAGCAGCGACGGCTGGTGTCAGCTCAACGTTGAGCGAGCGCCATATCAGGCTCGGCAATGTCAGCGTTGAGCCTTGTCCGATAAAGATCGCCACGACGGCCTCGTCGAACGAAGCCATGAAAGACAACGTGGCGCCCATGACCACAGCGGGGAGTATGAAGGGTAGGAGAATCGTACGCCACGCATAAAGCCGCGTTGCACCGAGTGTTTCCGCCGCTTCGATCAAGCCGTCATCAAAATATTCGAGAGCCGTCGAGACTGTCATATAAGTAAACGGCATGATCAAGATGGCGTGGCCCAGCGCGATTCCCAGCTTGGTGCCGATCAAACCCAGTTTCGCGAAAACGAAAAACAGGGCAATAGAAAATACGATGACTGGGATGATCAGCGGCCCCAGCGCAAGAAAGCTGATGATACGCTTGACCTTGTCGGGTAACGGATAGGTCGCCACCGCCAGGCTAACTGCACAGGGCAGCGCCAAGACAACAGCCATGAGAGCCACTTCCAGCGAGTTGATTGCCGCCCCGATCCAGATTGGGTCGCCGAGCGTCTCTCGGTACCAGTAAAACGACATGCTCGGAGGCGGGAAGGAAAGGAACTTTCCCGAAGACAGGGACATGACACCAACCACCGGAAGCGGCAGGACGAGGAAAAGCAGGACGACGCACATCCACACGCCCAAGATCACCCCGCCTTTGCCACTTTTTTCTGGAGCATCCATCATACCGCTTTCCTGTACCCGATCGCGTCCAAGATATTCGCCATCTTGCTAGAGCCTGTCGCCTCCGCAGCGACGATGGTTCGCTCTGCTCTGGCCGGTTCAAGCCCATACCTAACCAATGTCCTGAATTTCTGCTCGAGCTCATCAAGGGTCATCGGGTTTCTCGCGTCGCCTTTGGGAAAATCGACACGGCCTTCAAAGGATCCTAGCTGGCTTATGAGACGAACTCTCGACCCCGTCTGTGCCGGGAAACTTGCGTCCAAATCGCGGTCGGCCCGGACCGTCACCTTTCTGGCCAAATCGATCCGAGCAGCATCAGTGAGGTCGCCCATATCGGGGGTTAGCATGGCTTGTGCACCCTCAATCGCTGCAACAGCCAGACAATACGGTACGCTGAACTGGGCTTCGAAATTGGAAGTGGGAGACGTCTTGTTGTTTAGCCGTGCGGCGGGGCCGATAGTGTCGACAACGATCGCCTCGATTGCTTCGGCACCGACGCCATGGTTCTGCATGAGCATCAAAAGCGCGTCGATCGATGAATGGATCCATCGGCAGCAGCAATATGGCTTCGTATAGGTCGCATCGATCTTTAACGTGTTGCCGAGGCTTCTGGTAATCAGAGCACCTTTGAACAATGATGCAATGTCAAATATGTCAAGAGACGCAGTTACGCCTTGTTCGGCCAAACGCACGGCGAAATACCCGCCTAGTGTGCTCCAAGGAATGCCTTCCTTTATCTGGCCTAGCTTTGTGCTGGTACCACTGGGAATCTGGCAAGCACGATGCGTTGCTGCGATCGCTAACGCTTGTGAAAGAGCGTCGCACTCAAGGCGCCTTAAATGGCCCACACTTGCAGCGACCGCGATTGACGACCAGCGGCCGGTTGCGTAATCCCGCCGTTCGATCCGATCTGTTTGCGCTGCCGCGATACGGATACCCACTTCATACCCAACTGCGATTGCACTGAGCAGGTCGCTCTCGCTCGCACCCATGATTTCTCCCTCGGCGAGAACCGCGGGGATCACGGCAGCACCTGGGTGGCCGATGGCCTCCCGATGACCGTCATCCACGTCCAAGGCACTGGCAGCGGCGCTGTTGCAAAACGCCGCTGCACACGATGACAATCGATCTGTGGAAAACCAGACCCCTGCCCCTCCGCTCTGGAAGAGATTGGCGGCGACTGCCCGCGCAGCCTTCGCTGGATCGGTTGCGAACCCGGCGGCGGCTGCCGCGACAAGATCCGTAACGAGTTCCGCAATTTTGGCTCGTGTAAATTCGGAAGTATCGGAAATTGAGAAGCGATTGACGTAGTCCGCAACGGTTTCGACAACAAAAGTCATGACTCAACGACGCTCTACCGACATCCAACAACGCTCGTTCAGTGAACGGCTGATCGCCTCGAGGGCGAACTGGTTTGCCAATCCGTCTGCAAAGTCCGGACCTTCGGGTATCCTGGCACCGGCTATTTCGTCCCGAAAATGGCGCGCCTGACCAGTAGCGAAACAGTCTCTCCAGGTTGCAGCTTTGTCGGTACCCTCCGTAAAGGGTTTATCTATACTGATCGGTCGAAACTCTTCGTCGGGACCGCGGCAGCCAAGCACCTCGGCGAACGGCCAGGATTTGGTCATTCGCCAGCCGAGAGTGCCCTTTTCACCGCTGATGGCAACCTGGAAACCGAAGCCGGGCAATGAACTCCAACTGACGTGGAATTGTCCCTCCGCGCCATTTTCGAAGCGGCCGAGCCATGAGCAAACATCGTCGACAGTGACGTTACGCATGGTTCCGCTCATGCGGTCAGCTCGCTCATGGACCAGCGTGGCGGCGTTGGCGCATATCTCATCGATCTCTCCGACGAGCCATCTGGCAAGGTCCAAAGCATGGCATCCGTACTCCATGAAGGCGCCGCCGCCGGATCGTGCGGCGTCCATCACCCAATGGAACGGCTCATCAGGAAAAAAGAACTGAGGGAAGTTATTGGAGAACATGAAGCTGTGGATTTTTCCAGTGTAGCCGTTGTCCACGAGTTGCTTGAGCTGCCTCATAGCCGGGCTATACCTTAAGACGAAGCCTATTTTTGTGATCACGTTTGATCTGGCTGCCAAGTCGGCGAGCTCACGCGCCTCATCAACAGTCCTGGCCAAAGGTTTCTCGCACAGAACATGCACGCCGCCTTCGATGGCGGCCTTTGCAACCGCGTAATGCGTGTCCTCCGGCGTCGCGATGATGATCGCGTCTAGTCCGGCTGATAGCATTGTACGAGCGTCTCGATACACCTTGCAGCCTGACACCCTGTCGGCTAGCGATGCCGCACGATCCTGATCGGGGTCCGCCACAGCCACAATGTCTATCCCCGGCAGATGGGAGAACGACGGTACGTGCGCCCGTTCGGCCCAAAGTCCTGCGCCGGCAATTCCGATGCGGATACGATGTGAGCGAGGTTGGGAGGTCGCTGGGAGTATCATTTTGGTGCGCCACCTCGAGCCAGTATCCTGACGATCCACAAGCAGCCCAATGTGATCGCCAGAAGAATGACGCCGCCGGCGGCGGCAAACCCAAAATCGCCGAACTGCGTTACACTACGCGCTATCAATTGTGCCAGCATGGTCTGCCTCGGTCCCCCTAGCAGTGCGGGAGTGATAAAAAACCCGACACCGATGATGAAGACCACGCAACCGGCGTTGACGATCGAGGGCATCGCCAGCGGAAGATAAACAGTCGCTAGAGCGAAAACACGACTTGCGCCGAGGCCCTCCGCTGCGGCGACAAGATGGTAGGGAACCTTCCTGAGGCCAGAAAACGCCGTGAGGATGAAAACCGGCAACAAAAAATGGACCATCCCGACAATTACGGCTGTTGATGAACCTAAAAGACTAGACGGCCCCCAGCCGACAACATCGAGTAGTCTCGATAGTGGGCCTTGGGCGCCAAAGATCACCATCCAGGAGAAGGTTCGTATCAGCGAGCTGGTTAGAAAGGACAAAACCAGGACGGCCAGCATCAGCTTATTGAGCGCTCTTCGATCCGAGTGCGCAAGGCTGTATGCGACAGGGGTTCCAGCGATAGCGCAAATCGTGGCTGCTGCGACGGAGATCCAAATTGTGCGCCATGCCACCCGAAGATACGTCGGTGACGTTATCAAAGTGTCGTAGTTTGCGAATCCTAGATGAGGATCAGTCACGCTGCGCAGAGCCAGTACACCGAGCGGCACAGCGAACAAGCAAAGCACAAACAAGAGGCCGGGTCCGATAGCCACGAAATTTGCTAGCCGAGAAGATGAGGATGGCTGAGCAATCATGGCGAGACCACCGCGACCCTCTCCAGCGGCCACATTGCAGTGGCTTGTCCGCCGGCTGGAAAATCCGCCCTTGAATAGGCGGTCAGCTTGCCGAGATTGGTCTGCATTACAACTTCATGATGAGTGCCCATAAAAGTCGTCTTGATGACCACTCCATTCGTCATGACAGAAGGTGTCGCGGGCTCCTGACCGAAAACAGCGTCCTCAGGGCGGAGTACGACTTGGACGTTATGACATTCGACTGGCATAACCAGTCCACGTTTTGGCAATAAGCATTGTTGGCCGTCCGAAAGCTCCACCAGGTTAGAGTGGGCGTTTGCATCTCGAATTCGTGCGAAAACGAGATTGCTGTCCCCGATGAAGCCGGCGACGAAACTGGTTTTAGGATTGAGGTAAAGTTCCTCTGGCCTGCCGACCTGCTCTAACTGGCCGTCTTTCATGATCACGACCATCGTTGAAAGCGCGAGCGCTTCGCTCTGGTCGTGGGTGACGTGGATAAACGTTATTCCGACGTCCCGCTGCAATTGCCTTAGAAACTCTCGCATGTCGCTTCTAAGGTGCTTGTCCAGCGCGCTTAGCGGCTCATCCAGGAGGAGGACTTTTGGCCGACACACAAGCCCCCGAGCAAGCGCAACGCGCTGCTGCTGACCTCCTGACAGTGTGCCCGGATAGTTGTCTGCGCATCCAGTCAGCTGGACACGCTCTAAATATTGGTCAGCCAGCTCGCGACGTTCCCTCTTGCCTAGCTTTCGGACACGCAACGGATACTCGATGTTTTCTCGAGCGGTCAGATGGGGAAACAACGCATAGTTCTGAAAAACCATGCCGAGTTCCCGTTCCCGGGCCGGACGTCGAGTCACATCCGCCCCGGAAATCTTGATCGTGCCGGCGTCGGCGACGCTGAAGCCGGCGACGATCCGTAGTAACGTGGTCTTGCCGGACCCGCTCGGACCAAGAAGCGTGACATAAGCACCGTTTGGAATCTCCAAGTCGATCCCGCGAAGGACCTCCTTCTCTCCAAAACGCTTAGCAATGCCTCTGATAGAGATTGCGGCATCGACGGGAACGTTGTCCATCATGAATGGTCCAGGAGCCACACTGCGCTCACCCTTATTGGGTGAGCCATTCGTTGAAACGAGTCGTGACGTCACGCGCATTTTCGGCCCAATAATTGGCGCCCCATGGTACGACCTTGGTCAGATCCTGAGGGTCGATCGTGAACTTCTGACCGTTTCCCAGCAACGAGTAGGCACCTTTCAGCGCTGGCGCATATCCAATACATTTGGCGAAGTCCGCCTGGCGTTGGGGATCATGGATATGGGCGAGAAAGCGCGCTCCAACCTCGGCGTTCCCGCCTTTTGGCAGCACCCAGAGATCCGGCTTGACGATCGCCTGATCGGGTGAGAAGTCGACGTGGACCCCTTCTTTCTGCAGCGCCTTTACGCGTCCATCCCAGCCTGCGCCGATAACTGCCTCCTTTTGCTGGAGCAATGCGATCTGCTGTGTGCCGAAATCGTACCAGGCAATGTCGCTCTTGATTGTATCGAGTTTCTTCAAGGCGCGTTCGACGTCGAGTGGATAGAGTTTTGAAGGTTCAACGCCATCGGCCAGCAGCGCGATCTCGAGCACGCCGAAATCGACGACGGAATTGGAAAACAGGCGCTTGCCGGGAAACTTCTTGAGGTCGAACACGTCTGACCATGTGCGAGGTTTCTCGCCGGGGAAGGCATCGGAATTGTAAGTTACGACGATACCGAAGATTTCGGATGGAAGCGCATAAACTGTGTTATCTTTCGTGGTGACCATGCCAGGAAAGTCGACGAGCCCTCCCTTGCTCTGTAACAGTTTTAGATCAAGCGGAAGCACCCAGCCGTTCGCGACCAACTGTTGCAATTGGCCCGGATCCGATGTCGCCACGTCCCATTCGACTTTTGCCGATTCCTGCTGAGCCCGCCAAACTCCCGTATCATAGGCGGGACTACCGACGACGACCTTGATGCCGGTCTCCTTCTCGAAGGAATCGGAATAGACTTGTTTCACGCAGGCATCATAGGAGCCGCCAGAGGCTGAAATGGTCAACTTCTGTTGAGCATACGCGGGAGCCAACGACAATGCTGCGACGGCCATTCGAATAGCCAATTTCGATGCGATGGACTTCATGACTATGTTCCCCTTTTGTTGAACTTGTTAAGTTATATGCTGGCCAAATACCGCGCCGTTCTTAAGCGTGTATCGGACCAAGTTTTGGTCAATCAGATAGGGCAAATCGCGATAGGTTGGCGCATCTAGGACAACTAGGTCGGCTGGCCGGCCAACCGCTATCTTGCCGGCGATTGACGCGCCTGCGACCGCGCAAGCAGCGTTCCAAGTTGCCGCGACCAACGCCTCGGCCGGGTCCATTCGCAACCAGGAACATGCTAGGCCCATGACGAAGGGCATCGAAAGCGTCGGACTGCCCGGCCCATGATCGGTGCCAAGGGCAATCGGTACTCCGCTCTCGATGAGTTGGCGGCCGTCCGCGAACCTGGGGGCAAGCAGATAGTGACGCGTCGCCGGAAGTAAGACGGCGACCGTCTGTGCCTGGGCCAATGTTTGCGCGGTGTCTTTTCCAAGGAAGCACACATGGTCGGCTGAAACGGCGCCAAGCTCAGCTGCGAGCTCGGCGCCGCCCGCGGCGGAAAATTCGTCGGCGTGTATCTTGAATTTGAGACCGCGCCGGCCTGCTGCCTGCAATATTTGCCGTGCTTTTCCGTCGGCGAAGGCACCTAGATCACAAACAACATCGCAGAACCGTGCATAGGGAGCCACGGCTGGTAGAACCTGGTCGATGACGTATTTGGCATATTCCGCACCTCCTCCAAATCGTGCCGGCGTGCCCAAGGCGACATGGAAAGTTGAAACCAGATCGACAGGCTGGGAAGCTGAAACCTCGGCGATGATGTCCAGCGCCGCGCGCTCGCCTTCTGGGACAACCCAGTAACCGGTTTTGATTTCCGCAGTGGTTGTCCCATTCAGCAATGCCTTCGCCAGCCTTGCCACCAACGCCTGCTTCAGGTCGCTTGAGGTTGCTTCGGTGCTTTCGCGAATTGTGCGGGCGACGCCGCCGCCCTTGGAACTGATCTCACCGTAACCAGCGCCTGCGATCCGCATTGGATACTCGTCTGCCCGCGATCCGCTATAGAGCAGGTGGGTATGGCAGTCGACAAAACCAGGTACCACCGTGCCTCCGTATGCATCAAGAACCCTAGGCACTGCCCCTTTCGGCAAGCCAGCTGCCACTCGTTCGGCGGGCCCAAAATCTCTTATCCGTCCGTCAACGACATGAATTGCAGCATGCCTGATCGACTTTAGACTTCTCAGTGCACCCTTCTGAGGCCCCGGACCGAATTCATCGAGGGGTGTTAGTTCCGCGATGTTCGTGATTAGCAGCCCGCCAGAATCGCCGTTCCCGAGATCGGAATTCGGGCCGGAAGTGGCGCTGATCGACGTGGTCGGGTTATTGAACAATATAGAGCTCCCGCGGTAGTGATGTCAGGCGTTCCGAACCCGTCTCCGTCACCAGAATAGTCTCGCTGAAGGAGATGCCGTTGGCATTGACGAGCATGTGAAATATCATCCCCACCTCTAGCAACCAGGTATCGCCTGCCATAAAGTCACACACCTCCCACTCACCAGAAACCGGCGGAAAGCCGATGCCCAAGGAATAGCCAACACGCGGATAATAGGTTTTCCGAAGTCCTGCCTCTAAGACCGGTTGGCGTACAGCCGCGTCGACTTCGCCAGCAATTGCGCCTGGCTTCATGATGCTGAAGGCACGGTCTTGGCACTTTATGAGTAGATCAGCGGCCTGAGCGACTTCGGCAGTCGGCGCACCCATCACGGCAGTACGCATCATCGCTGCACTGTAACGCTTCACGCAACTCGTGATCTCGAATTTGAGGACGTCGCCGGTCTCGATCACCTTCTCGGTCGGCGTGGCATGACCGATCTTCATTCTATAACCCGATGAAAGGTAATTCGGCAGGCTTGTGTACTCGGAACCGCCTAGGACTTGTTGTTCCTGCATCGTCGCCGCGATTTCGAGTTCTTTTTTTCCGACGGCGAGGGCCTCAAGTCCTGCCCGCATCGCAATGTCGGTTATTTCGGCAGCTCGACGCGCATAAGCGATCTCCTGCGACGATTTGATGAGTCGCACGCGACCGACGATACCTGACCCATCGACTACTTTATTCGGCCTCGCAACATGGCAAAGAGCCTCGTAGTCTCTTACTGCCAAGTTGAAGCAGGTTTTTTCGACCCCGATTGGGTCGCCGGCTGCCGTCCATCCAAGTTCAGCCAGCCACCGACCGGTCACGGAGGCCGGATCTTCGTTGTCGAGATAAACGGCCTGCCGGTCGAGAGCCAGCCATGAATACTCGTCAGCATTGGTCCTTTCCAATTCACGGACCAATAACAGCGGCTCACCTTCGGCAGGGACGAACAGGACCTGGTAAGCGAAAAAGCCAGAAGTGTGATAGCCGGTGAGATAGCAGATGTTGTGTGGCGAATGCACGAGCAGGCCAACCATACCACGCTGCTGAATGGCGCCTTGGGCCTTCGCTAGCCTCTCGCGATATTCTTGAAGCGAAAACGCCATGTTCCGTCCAGTCACAGCTTACTTCCCTCCGTAATTTCTAGACTTCGTCAAGCGCAGTGGCCTGAATGGTCTCTATGACACACGATTGATTTTTCTTGTCAAGAAAATTTTCGAGCCAAGGCTGTCATCTTTTTTTTCTCCTACGTGCATGATAGTGATGCTCAACGGAGCTAGTTTCATCAGAGGTGAGGAGGCTGTCGCGACCGGAGGCTAGCGGGCAAGGAGTGATGATGGACGCACGATCCGATGTGGAGAAGCAGATCAACGGCTTGGTTGGAAAACGGCTTCGGGAAGCCCGGAAGGCCAAACGTTTCAGCCTTGAGGCGCTCGCGGGAAAGGTGGGCATGTCTGTGTCGCAGCTATCAAAGCTCGAAACGGGAAAGGCCCCAGCGTCGATCGCAGCTCTGGTGCGTTTCGGCCTAGAACTGGATCGGCCGGCGCAATATTTCCTTCAGTCGGATTCCGAAATGCCGCGCTGTTTGGGCACTTTGGTTCCATCCTGGGATCCTGAGGGCAGAGCCATCGAGATGTTCTCGAGCCTAGTCAACCAAAAGACAGGCCACGATCTTGCGATATCGGTATTTCCGGCAGGGCAACTTGGTCCCGCCGAAACTCAAGTACGGGCTCTCGTCAATGGAATCATCGATATCTTTGTCGAAAGCCTCGGGTTTTTTCAGAGCTACTCGGATCCGATCAAACTAGCATCACTCCCGTTTTGCTTCGACGATGAAATCCATCTGGAGCGATTTTCCGAGAGCTCCATGTTTGATAGAGAAGTCAGGCAGGTCCTCCGGAGCAATTCGGTCGAACTTCTAAATCCGAGTTTGAAGTGGAAGCGCGGTCCTTCCCTAGTTTTGTTATCTCAGACGCCTATTTTGTCTCCAGATGATCTTAAGGACCTGCGGATAAGATGCCCTGAAAACGATACTATGTTTCGCTATCTCGAGGTGATGGGATGTCGACCTATCGTTGTTCCGTGGAATGAAGTGGTGGACGCCTTCCAGGATCGCAAATTCGCGGCGATGATTACCAACCTCAGCCATGTCGTGAGCATGCGCTTTACGCGATTTGCTCGGTTTATGACAGCCTTGGACTATAGGCCGCTAGATCTGACATTTGCAATGAACTTAAAACGTTATCAAATTCTCGCCCCCCACATTCAAAGCGGGCTGGAGCAAGCTGCTGTCGAGGCTGCTGAATATTGTTCAAATTTGCTGGGTCACACGCGCGATCTTTTGCCCGCACTATTAGAGGAGGACGGAGCGGTTTTGTGCAATGTCGGGGTAAAAGCATGGCGCGCGAAGTCCCGCCAAGCCTTCGAAGAGATGGAAAATGAAGGCGTGTGGCGCCGGGGCTTAGTCGAACAGATGAGCGCACTGGCCCAAGCCGGAGACCCACTCGAATTTTCTTGACACGAAAATTATCGGGTATATGAGGGTTTACAAATTTTCCTCGTGTACCGCGGAGGGGTCGCGTTGCAATGACTCCGGTGTCTCTCATGCCAATTGTCGTGCTTTCGGGCTCTCCATACGAGCGTGGTTTTCAGCACGGCAATCGCTTCGCCGGCGCAATCGGTCAGGCGCTTGGCGCTCGTTTAGCGTCCTTGTCAACCGCAGAATTGTCGGAGGTGTATCAGCGCGCCAGCACAGTTCTAGCGAAGATTGACATGATGGCTCCCGAGGTTGGCGCGGAGATACACGGAATCGCAGATGGCGGCGGGCGCGACGTGTTGGACATTGTGTTGCGTAGTTCATTCGAACTTCTTACGCCGTGCGCTTTGACCGGCTGCAGCGGTCTGGCAGTGCAGACTGGCGACGGCGCCTTGATTGCGCAGAACTGGGATGGACCGCCGGGGAGCGATGCGGAACAGGCACTTTTCATTCATGTCAGCGCAGGCGGCTTCGAATTCGCGACCGTGGCATCAGCCGGGGGCCTCGGTTGGGTGGGGCTCAACCGAGCAGGCTTTGGGCTCGTCAATAATGACCTTATCTTGACGTCGCGTTCAGACGGAATTCCGAGCCAGATTGTCCGTCGGGTTTTTCTTGGCTGCCAAGACGTGGACGCAGCAATTGAGAGAGCTAAATCGCTGCCACATATGGCGGGACGGGCATATCTTTTCGGCGATGCGTCCAACCAAATCGCTTCTGTCGAGGTTTCAGCCCGACATGGTGTGTCGGTGTTCAGATCGGCGTCATTCTTTGCTCACACCAATCATGCGTTGGATGCCCAAATTCGCGATGACGAGGATTCTGAGCTGTTGGCCAGGCAATACCCTTCTAGCCAGAAGCGGCTCGAGATTCTGAAGGCACGGGGTGCGCATTGCACAAACGCCGACGAGGTAATGGTTACTTTGCGGGATCAAACCGATGCACCAGACGCGGTCTGCAAGCAGACCTCAGTGCGTGAGCCAACGCAAACTGCCTTTTCGGTCGCTATGCAGTGCTGGGACAGAACCTTGTTCCTCGCCCGAGGAATGCCCTCGGTTACCGGATATCAGCGGATTAGCCTGTAAACTAGCGTAAACGGATTGTAGGGAAGCCATGAAAATCACCGACGTAAATATCTATTTGCTGAAATCCGGTCGTCTGCATCCTGTCTTGGTTGAAGTCTCGACGGACGAAGGCATAACTGGGGTCGGCGAGGCGGGAATAGCCTATGGTGTTGGCGGGACCGCGGCGGCAGGGATGATCAAGGATCTCTCGGAACGATTCTTACTCGGCAAAGATCCCGGCCGGATCGAAGAGCTGTGGTCTGCAATGTATGATCATTCGTTCTGGGCAAAGAATGGTGGCGCAATCATCTTTGCCGGCATCAGCGCGATAGAGCAGGCTCTCTGGGACATCAAAGGCAAATGTCTCGACGTCCCCGTTTATGAGCTTTTCGGCGGAAAAATCCGGGACCGTGTGCGAGCCTACGCAAATGGCTGGTACGGTGCCTCTGATACGCCGGATGAATTTGCCCGTTCGGCAGAACGTCCTCTGAAGGACGGATATCGGGCGCTAAAACTTTACCCGTTGGCTCAGCGGGTTGGTTCGGCTTTGCAACACGTGACACGGCGATCAATATCAGCCGACGCACTTGAACTTGCTTACCGCAGAGTCAAGGCTGTCCGTGATGCGGCCGGGCCCGACGTCGAACTTATGGTCGATCTCAGTGGAGGCTTGACTACCGATGAGACAATTCGGTTTTGCCGGAAACTCGATGACCTTAATATATGCTTTGTCGAAGAGCCTTGCGATCCATTTGACAATGGTGCGCTGAAGGTAATCTCAGAACAAGTTCCGATTCCGATTGCTGTTGGCGAACGCGTCTATTCGAAGTTCGGGTTCAGGAAGGTTTTCGAGTTGCAAGCCTGCGGAATTATTCAGCCGGATGTCGGAACGGCGGGAGGCTTGATGGAGACAAAGAAAATCTGCGCGATGGCCGAAGCCTATAATATGCGCGTGGCGCCCCATGTGTGTGGAAGCAGTCTAATCGAAGCTGCAACCCTTCAGATTGAGGCAAATATCACCAATTTTATGATCCATGAACACTATCCTGCCTTCAGGGACGACGACGGCTACGTCGAGGTGCTTGAGAATCCGCCGTCGAGCAGATCTGGATATTTCGAAATATCCGACGCGCCCGGACTGGGAGCAGTTCTTGTCAAACGAAACATCGAACCGTACCTCTGGGCCTCGTGCACATAGGCATTCACCATGATAGGGATGCGCCCGTGGCCTCCTCGATGAGGACTGTCGAGGAGCCCTCGATCTACTTAAACAGTTGCGCAGACGCTTGAAGACCGTGGCCAGGTGTCAGCCGCCGGGAACTGATCCAGGGCGCGCACCCTCGGCTCAGATTCGCCTTTCCTCTCCTACCACCTAAAGAGGGAAGCAGCGAACGTGGGAACGACTGGCTCTCCCGCAAAGAACTGTTGGAGCTGTGCACTGGGGAATTTGCCTGATTTGAACTCACCAACAGCGTATCTATGTATGCCGCTGCCGATGAAGAGCACGTCCATGCCCTCGATTCGAGCACCCGCAACGTCGGTCCGTAGCGAATCACCAACTGCGAGCACTTCATGTCTTTCGTAGCCGAGAAGGTCGAGCACGCGTTGGTAAGCCGATGAATACGGCTTTCCATGGTAGAAAACGTCCCCTCCCAACGCTTCGTATTGCTCGGCGAGCGCCCCCGCACAAACCACAAGTTGATCGCCAACTAAAACGACCAGATCGGGATTCGCGCAGACCATTGGAAGTTTGCGCAAAGCACATTCCTTCAACAGTGTCGCAACTTCATCTGGCGGCTGAGTGCTCCCGCCAGTGGTTAGAATAAAGTCGGCATCTCGAGGTGAAAAGACCTCGGACCGATCTAATCCCCGGAGCAAGCCCGCCAGCTCAGGTGGTCCAATGTGGAAATAGCGAGCTGCTAATGCTCTATGCCAATTGTCTGATGGATTTTCTAGCGCCTTGTAAACCAGCTCTCCGGATGTAACAATATAGTTATATTGAGATGGCTCTATTCCCATCGATGCTAAGTGTTTAGAAACTTGGTAGGCACGACGGGGGCAAATATCAAGCCGGTTGTTTCGCAAAGCATTCATGGCAGTGATCGCGTGAGGAAAGGCAACTTTCCCGTCGTGCAAGACGCCCCATAAATCGAGAACGACGGCACGGTACGTTTTTATAACAGCCGCGATGCCTTCAATTATGATTGGCGCTTGCAAATTATTCATTGAGATTAGCTCCTTTTTTCACGCATTCGTCAATTCCGAGGACAGCCAATCGTCAGCGTTGCGGGCGTGCCGCGAGTCCGGCCATCGCTAGAAGGTATCCAACTGTTGATGCGGTAATGATCCCACCACCAACCAGGGTCGACAGGGGGGGTGTTTCGCCGAATGCGAGCCACACCCAAAATGGAGCGAGCGGCGTCTCTAGCGCTCCAATCAAGGAGGCTTGCGAAGCTGGGACGCGACGAGCGCCAGCCGAATAGAACGCAAAAGCCAATCCCACTTGCACTAGGCCAAAAAGCGCAAGATATACCAGATGTCTCAAACTTGGTGATAATGGCGCAGCGAAGCACAAGCTGACCATCGAGACGAAAACGTTGGCCGCGCAGACCGAAGCCAGAAGCGATTCTTCGCGGTATCGGCGCATACACACAGCAACAAACGAGGTCATGAAGGTCATGACGAAGGCGAGAGCGTTGCCAATCAAGTCTGACTCCAGATCTGTTCCCCAGACGAGCACGGAGGTACCTGCAGCCATCGTTACTATTGCTAACAGGGTCGCAGGACGAATTTTCTCCCCCAGCCAAAGCCATCCCAGGATAGCCGTGAAGACAGGTGTCGTCCCGTAGAGGGCAGCTACGTTGGCGATCGAGGTTTGCTGACACGCGGGGATGAACGCCAATAGGGCCATTGCCAACGAGGCTGCAACAATAATCCCTCGGCCTGTTGGGCGAAGGCTATGTCTTGGCCCGTCTACAACGAAATAAATTGCCAGGAAAACCGCTGCAAACAGACTGCGCCAAAACAAAATTGTCCAAGCGTCAAGCGGCAGAACCCTAATGAAAAGCCCAGCGGTGCTCCACGCGATTGCAGAGATCGCGACAAAAAGAAGGCCCTTCCTATAACTTTTTTGAAGCAAAGCAGTCGGGCCTCTTCGCTCTTAGCCAGGGATGGCGCGCGGATCGTGTTCATGGCCCGCATTAGTCAAGTTGCCCGGGAACCCCGCAGATGCAGGAGAACCATCCAGATACCGCCTTGCGCAACCGACGCCGAGCCGTGTGAGCACTTCTTGTGGATGGACGCCAGCGGTCGCGGCAAGGTCATCGACGGTGAAAACGTCGCCCAGCAGTTCCACATCCCTGCCCGGACCACAAAGCGTCTCAGGAACATCCGTGATATCAATCGTAATGTATTCCATGGACACTCTTCCGATCAGAGGAGCAGAATATCCAGCAAACCGGACGGATATCTTGTTGGCGCATGCCCATGGAAGGCCATGCTTATAGCCGATCGCGACGATCGCGATGCGGCTGGCTCGGGCCGTGCGAAAAGTCGCACCGTATCCAACTGCCTCACCCCTTGCTACTTTGCGCACGTCGAGTGTTTTTGCTTTGAGGCTCGCAACGGTCTTTAAAGGATTCGGCCGGATGCCGGCATTGTTAAGTCCGTAAAGTGCCGAGCCCACCCGTACCATATCGAAGTGATAGCGTTCCCCTAGCCACACACCGGCGGAGGCCGCGAGACTGCGAAGTGCCGGTTTAAGTAGATCTGACGTCGCCTGAAAGCGGTCCCTTTGTAGCAAATTCATTGCGTCCCCAGCCCGTTCGCTGCATGCGAGGTGGCTGAGTACGACCGAAGGCGGACGCCGCTTAAAGATACCACAAAGATACTCGCGCCGTACGTCGCCGAAAGCGAGGCCAAGGCGAGAGAACCCAGTCTCCACGTTGAGGAAATATGTTTGCGGCTCGCGTGCGCCGCTAATGGCATCCAGTTCGACACAATTGTTCACAACTGGTATAAGGCGGTTCGATCGATAGTGGCCGCGATATCTCGCAAACTCATCGCAAAAAACCGCAACTGCCGCGCCGATGTGGGATGACCTCAGAAGCAGCGCTTCGTGCAGATTGCCGACGAGGAGCAGATTACATCCGGCGTCAATGAGCGCGCCTGCAATCTTAACCAAGCCAAGCCCGTAGGCGTCGCTTTTGACGACAGCAGCTACTTTTACCTTTGGGCCAACCAGGGCCGATATGGTCTGAAAGTTCGCCTGAATCGCGCTGAGATCGATTTCGAGTACAACATCGGCAGGTCGTACCGAGGTCAACATGTCTTGCTCTCCGTCGTCCCCGGCCCGCCTTCGAAGCACCGCCAATTCGCCGGGCGACAATGTACACAGTTCATGGAAAAGCTCACTCCATAGCTCCTGCCACGCGTCAGAGAGTATCAGCTCCAGGCTTGGCATAGGCATAGAAAACAGAGAGCGAGGTCGTTGTACAGGGGAGGTATTGCAATATAATGTAAAGGTTATATTGAGAATATATTCAAACGCTTAACATAATATTTACAAAAGCTACCTTCCATTCTTCGAATTCTACGTTACAAACCCTCTTCGGCAACGATTTGGAGAGTGCAGTGAATGGTCGCGTAAAGATCCTGATTGTCGGGCACGGCGTACTTGGCGGGGCCGTTCTTGATTTTCTTAGCCAAAGCGGCAGACCCTACGATCTGCACGTTGGAGCGCGAGATCTGCAGCGCGCCTCCTTGAGGGTCAACCTCGCAAAGTACACCGCTGTAAACCTCGGGCTCTCTCCGGCTATCGAGGCAGTTCCGTTGGATTTGATGAATACAGAGGCTACAGCAGAGCGCCTAGCGGCCCTCCGTCCTGATCTAATTTTTAATGCCACGACCTTGCATTCCTGGTGGCGGATAACGCAATTGCCCACTGATGCCTATCAGCAGATCGATCGAGCACGCGGCGGCGTATGGACGCCTATGCATCTAGTGCTCGTACGACGCCTTATGAAGGCTGTGCGCGAAGCTGGTGTGGAGAGCATTGTCGTAAACGCATCTTACCCAGATGTGACGAATGCCGCGCTTGCGGCCGAGGGTCTCTCTCCGACTATTGGGATCGGGAACATAGCAAATGCCGTGCCAGGCATCAGGTTGGCAGCAGCACACCTTCTGGGTTGCGAACTGAAAGCGGTGGAAGTGCAGTTTTTTGCGCAACATTATGTCAGTTATCGCATGCCGAGCACCGGTTCCACGGGCGGAGCGCCCTATCACTTGACCATATATCGGAACGGGCGGGAAGTTAAACCACAGGATCTGCGGCACGATGAGATCTTCACGAACGTCGCCGGACGTTTTCGCCGAGTGAAAGGGCTTGCGGGGCAATCCGTCACCGCTTCATCAGCGACGGCGATTATACGTGCGTTTGCCGATCACTTGGAACGCGTTGTTCACGCGCCAGGACCACTAGGTCTCGTGGGAGGCTATCCCGTCAGGATTGCTCCAACTGGTATTTCGATCGAATTGCCGCAAGGCTTGTCGTTGGACGACGCGGTAGAGATCAATTCGCAATGCCAGAAGTACGACGGGATCGAGGCGGTCGAAAGCGACGGTACCGTGCGCTTCACGGGAGAATCGGCAGGAATTCTGCGTGAGCTGCTCGGATATGATTGCGAAGCAATGGCGCTGGATGAGTGCGAAAAACGCGCAGAGGAGTTGGCAGCTAAATACGCCGAATATTGCGGTCGCCTTCAATTGGGCGCCACTCCCGCGACCTGACGTCGCGCGCCTGCCAATGTACACCTCCCGGGCGCGTAAGGTTGTCTGCCACCGCATGCGTCTCGCATGATTGAAAAGCAGATGCAGGCAGCCACCGGGCAGATGCAACTTGAATTTGAGGCCATATTTTGAGCCGGTTCGCCCACCTGGATCCGCCAGGATTGATCAGTCCTGGAAGATTTCGAGAACGGGTTGATGCGGTGCGTCTGTCATGCCGCCTTCATCACGGCCCCGTCGATTACGACGCCGAACCCGACGTACTTCCAAAGTGCGACGAGCATTTTTCTGGCGAGCGCGATGATGGTGCTTTTCTTATGGCGTCCGCGATCTGACTGGACGCGCTGAAGAACGATTCGCTCAGCGCCGAAGACGGCTGATGCGCGGCCACACCTGGCTAGCTGGATCATTGTCGTTCGCAGTCGGGGATCCTGCTTTCGACACGCCTTGCGATCAATCGGTCCGCTCTGCCAAGGCGTGGGCGCCAATCACGCGTAGGCGGCAACCTGCCAGCGATTGTCAAAATGACGCGATAACCCCTCGGTGCAAAAAACGGCCGCATCTCCGCCCCTACTCCCTTGATGGCGCACAACGTCGCGGCCGGTGTTGCTGCGGGATTGCTTTCATCGGCTGCGCTCACCAGTACGTCACGCTCCCGCTCAACGACGGCAATATGGTCGAGCAGCAGCTCGAGTCGATCGAGTTCGCGGACGATCTGTGCCTTGAGATGAGGAGGCAAGGCCCTGCCGTCGCCGGTTCGGAGCTCTTCGAGCCGCATGCGTCTGTCCTTTCGTAGCGCTCGGTATCCGCGGGCAAATAGGAGACCCTTGATGCGATTGACGTGCTCAACCCGTTCAGCGATGAGGACGCGTCGCTCGTGACATACACGGCGCCGGTCCTTCCTCTTGCGGGCTCGGCGCCCTCACCATCGCACAGACGCGAGGTTCACCCGCTTGAAGGTAGCAGTGCGCGTACTAGCGTCTCGCCATCGATCTTGTCGGTCTTGGCCCGTCAACCACGACGTGACGCGGCAATTGATGCTGCATCGACGTATGACTTCGACCCTATGATCCTGCTGAACCCGATGAATCCAGAACCCATCGAGTGGAAAGAGGTGGCCAGTACGGCAGCGCGCCTTCTCCTGAAAAGATGGCGAAGCGCGAGAGCAATTCGCCGACATCGCCCGCCCTGAACCACATGCTGCCACATTTTCTCACCGTTGCCCGGCGACAGCGACGTGATCAACCATGTGGCTCGGCTTAACTCAAGGGAGACAAAGATCGCACCCAGATCAGTGCGGATCGCGGTGGAACTGTCGTATTGGCTTTGGGGTGCATGCATGGCCGTCTCCTGGAGGTTGATTGCGTCTGTGCAACCACACTCTTGCAGAGCGCCGGGCGCGGTTCACGCCTCATGGAATCTAAAGTGAAGGGAGCTCTGAAGTCGCACCCGACCGGGTTCCGAACCCCGACCAACTGAGGCCCGATCGGGGGCTATCGGCTGGCTGGACGTGCGGTCCAACATATGAATGCTAGCGTAACCATATCGCGTTTTCATCCCTTGACCGAAGCCAATTCTTTCCCCTCCTCGCATTTAGACGTTGCTTGTCGGCTATTCATAGCAAGCGATGGTTTGTCGCCTCGATTGCCTTGCCAATGCCGATCATGCAGTCTGCCGGATGAATGGACGAACATCCTCGAGTCGAATAAATGGACCAGACCGACGAGAATTCAGAGTGGGGCGACAGCGACGCCCTGGAGTTCTTCGGACGTCATCTCTTGGCGATCTGTATCACCTATCGACTGGCGAACACTTCCAAAGAGGACGCACTGTCCTTTGCCGCCTATAATGGAACGCTGATCGACATCGCGGGCTCGGTCTGCTTTCTAACCGCGGGCCACGTTCTGGCTGACCTCAAACAAAAGATCGCCGATATCAGAGTAGAGATTGTAGAGGTCGTTCTGGCCGACACGTTCGCTAAGGGCCGTATTAGCGACAAACCAGTTCCATTTGATATTAGGAGCGAACCATTCCTCTTTGTCGATGACGAAGAACAGGGGCTTGATTTCGGGGCGATTCCCCTGCGCCCTTACTACGTCAATCTTCTGGCAAAGAACGGAATGGTTGCCCTCGACGAGGAGCGGTGGATACACCAACACCGAGTCGATTTTGATGGCTATGCGATGCTCGGTCTCCCTCGAGAATTTACGTCGCCCTCCGTCGACACCTTGGGGCACGGAGCGGTTTCGCCGACGATGATTTGGGTCTCGCGCCGGGAGACGCCGCCACAAGGCACGCGCCACACGACGTACCCCCGCTTCATTGCAGAAATCGGCGAAAGCCTATCGATCACTGACATCGTCGGTATGAGCGGCGGACCGATATTTGGCTTCCGGATCGACGGCGAGAAAGCGGTTCGGTATTGGGTCGTCGCATTGCAGAGTGCCTGGCTTCCAAGACAGCGTATCATCTTCGGATGCCCTCTACCCACTCTCGCGCCTCTCTTGAAGGGCCTAATGGCCGAAGCCTCCTCGCCCGAGCGACCATAGCACGAGCCTTTGCTGGCAGCGTCTACACTTCGTCATGCGTTTCGCAGCTGCGCGCTAGGCGCTATTTTTGCCCGTGACCAGCTCGCCTACGGGTCGCGCTTCCGTGTGCTAAACTTCGTGGACGATGTGACGCACAAACGGCTGGTTTCGGGACACTGAACGGCCGACTTGGGCGATCGCCGTCAGGCAGCATTGGGGCACGTGAGTTGACCGGCGGCTTGTGGTGTATAAAAAACGATGGCGGACATTCAGCTCCTTCGGTCCAACGGCTCAGTTCGTCATCTCTGACCTTGCCCCTCTGATCTAATCCGGTTTGAAGTTCGTTCTGGCCCATCGAGAGGACCAGGACATGAAACGTAGCCGCTTCTCTGAAGAGCAGATCATCGGTATTTTGAAGGAACATGAGGCCGGGGTATCGGTTGCCGATCTGTGCCGCAAGCACGGGGTCAGCGACGCCTCGATCTAACCTGGAAGGCCCGCTTCGGCGGGATGGATGTCTCCGAGGCTCGGCGACTGAAGGGGCTGGAGGACGAGAACACGCGCCTGAAGCGGCTTCTGGCCGACGCCATGCTCGACAATGCCGCGTTGAAGGACCTTGTGGGAAATGTATGGTCCGCCCCGTCCGTGCAAGGGTTCGCGACATCGCCGATGACGATTCCAGTTGCATAAATGTATCCGGCCTCTCGCGAGTGGGCTGCTGTTGCAGCCAGGCCATGATGAGATCCGCGCACGCCGTTCCCAATAAATGGTTCGGGCACGAAGCCCGCTTTTTTTGCACAGGGCTTACGGCATGCTGATCCACTGTTTCGTCATCACTATTCCCGAGCCTTGCAATCGAGCCGGAGCGTCAGGCGAAAGCAGGGTCCCTGCGTTCGTAGAGTGCTCCCGGCTTGGTCAGGACAACCCAGACAATGCGCGCCATCTTGGCGGCAAGTGCGACAACAGCTTTGTTCGGGTGCATCCGGCTCTGCAACCCATCAAGCCAGCTTCCCAGGCGATCCCGGGTTCGATTTAGGTGACGGAAGCATGATCGCGCGCCATGAACGAGCAGCTTGCGAACGTAGCGGTTCCCGCGCTTGCTGATACCGAGTAGCTTTTGCTTGCCTCCGGTCGAGTATTCTCGAGGGACCAGCCCCAGCCATGCGGCCAGGTCGCGAGCCTTCTGGAACTGGCATCCGGTGCCGACGGCCGCCAGTAGCGCGGTGGCTCCCAATGCTCCGATTCCGGGAATCGTCATGAGCCGGCGGGCAACATCTTCTCGGTCTGCGATCGCTGCGATCTCCCTCGTCACGTCGTTGATGCGCTGCTCCAACTGGCGCAGATCGGCGAACAGGTCCACGAGCAGTTTGCGCATTGCCGGCGAGAGGTCATTCGAAAGGTCATCGAGAACCAGTGGCAAGTCGAGCTTGAACAGTCCGGCGCCCTGTCTCAATGCGATGCCGTATTCCAGGCAGAACGCTCGCATCTGGTTGATCAGACGGGTTCGCGTGCCGATCATCTGGTCGCGTACCCGATGCAGCGCCTGGAGGTTAGCTTGTTCCTCGCTCTTGATTGCTGCGAACCGCATCGTCGGCCGCGTGGCAGCTTCGGCGATGGCCTCGGCATCGATAATGTCGCTCTTGTTCGACTTGACGTAGGGCTTCACGAACTGCGCTGGGATCAGGCGAACCTTGTGCCCCAGAGCATGCAGTCTCCTGGCGATCCATTGTGATCCTGCGCACGACTCCATCCCCACGACCGCTGGCGCTGCTCGTTCAAAGAATTGCAGCAGCGTGTCGCGTCGGAAGCGAGCTCGCTGGATGGGCTCGCCGCCGCTATCCAGGCCGACGACGTGGAAGATGTTCTTGCCGATATCGACTCCATAGACTGCCGCAAGGCGCGGCGCATTGCGTGGGGACATTGCAACCTCCTTTGGTGGGACCGCCCCGAATGATGCTGCGGGAGGACGGGGCGGACCATCCCATTAATGGTGACGCCCGCGGCCAAGCGGAAAGCTGTCGCTCGCCTGAAGGAAAGCTTCGGGATGAGGAACGGCGGGCATGTAAAGCCATCGGCTGTTGCCGCATGGTTCGCTACGAGACCAGCAGGCCGGACGACCGCGAGGTTCGCGAGCGGATGAAGGCGATCGCGCAGGAGCGTCGCCGGTTCGGCTAACGGCGTCTTCTCGTGATGCTGAGGCGGGAGGGCCTGGTCGTGAACCACAAGAAGCTGTTCCGGCTTATCGGGAGGAGAAGCTCGCCGTTCGCCGCCGTGGCGGCCGCAAGCGGGCGATCGGGACCAGGGCGCCGATGCTGATGCCGCTGAGGCCCGACGAGCGCTGGTCGCTCGACTTCGTATCGGACCAGCTCACCGACGGGCGCCGCTTCCGCATCCTGGCCGTCGTCGACGACTGCACGAGAGAGTGCCTGGCACTCATCGTTGATACGTCTCTCTCGGGCATGCGGGTTGCCCGCGAATTGGACCGGCTCATCACCGAGCGCGGCCGGCCGAGGATGATCGTCAGCGACAATGGCAGCGAGTTCACCTCGAACGCCATTCTCGCCTGGGCGGATCGGAACCGCGTCGAATGGCATTACATTGCGCCCGGCAAGCCGATGCACACGGATGTTGTAGAATAGCCCCCTTCTTCTTATTCGGCATCTTTTTCCACAGCCTTCGGCCTTTCCGGCCTCGTTCGCCATCGGGAAGTCGCTGCTGCATAGGCAGCTTCCGCCTTCTCGATTCGGGATCGTTCTTCGGCGCGCTTGGCCGGGATGTTGTAGTCGAAGGCGGTGCCGCGCCTGGCATGGCTGGTCGGGAGGCCGGCACGCAGCTCGACCGATCTGAACTTGCGGGCGAGCAAGGCCGGCCGGGCCCAGATGTAGTCGGCATCCTTGCTCAGCATGTGCCAGATGATCATTGCAAGCCTGCGCGCGGTGGCGACGGCCGCGATGTGCTTCCCCCGGCGCGAGGCGATCCGCTTGTAGAAGGCGCATAGTGGTCCTGGCGATCGCACTGCCGCCCATGCCGCCTCGACCATCATCCCCCGCGCATGGCCGCGGCCCTGCTTCGTGATGCGGCCATGATAGGCCGGGCCTTCACCGGACTGCCGCACGCTCGGATTGAGGCCAAGATAGGCGACAAGCCTCTGTGGATCGCCGAAGCGCCGAATGTCGCCGATTGCCGCGCAACGCTTGCAGCCACCGTTACGTCGAGGCCGGGCAACCTCATCAGACGGCGGATTGTCGGATCCTGGAGGGCATGCACCGCGATATCTGCCTCGACCACCCTCAACGCCTCGTTGATCTGGCTAATCAAGCCGAGGTGGCGCTCAATGGCGGTGCGCTCATCGGCAGGCAATATTTGCCTCGTCAGCCATTTGCGCCCGCTGATCCCGACGAGGTTTCCATGCGGACACGGCGGGATCAGGTGGGCGTGTAGGATTGATTGGATGAGGTTTTTCAGCCGCGAACGCTGGCGAACCAGTTGTGTGCGCCTGATGATCTGTCTTCGGAGCGCAAGGGTCGCCGGATCCGGAACCCAGACCTCCGGTAGAAAGCCCGAGGCGTAGAGCTTCGCAAGGACAGTGGCGTCGATCGCGTCAGTCTTCACCTTCGCGTGCGCGATCATGTGCACCTGCTTGGGATTGGCGATCACGGTCCGATCCACGTAGGGCGACAGCACTTCAGCGACGGCCGCAGCATTGCCGGTCGCCTCGATTACCCACATGATCATCGTGGGTGAGTTCCCTTCTGGCGAACTCCTCGAGCTTATTGCGTAGCATTTGAACGCGGCCGAGCTTGACGATTTCGCCATCAAGCAACGACACAACCTCGGCGGCTACGCGATGTATGTCCATGCCGATAATACGCACGGTTCCCTCCATCGTTGGTCACGAACAGGGAGCCTGCGGGCAACACGACAAATTCGGATCCGCGCTCGCAGCGCATCCGGGCGAGTCGTTGGGGCGGCCAGATAATGTGCTCGAACTCGCAGTTCATCTGCATACGACGGCCTGCCCGCACTTGCGTGCTCCCGGTGCCCCGTGGCCCGGATCCGCCAAGCTTAGCCAAACCTGACGACCGAACAAACGATGGCACCGAGAACAACCATACCGGATAATGGCTACGTCGAATCCTTCAACGGCCGAATGCGCGACGAGCTGTTGAACGAGAGCCTGTTCTTCGGCCTCGACCACGCCCGCAGTGCCATTGCCGAATGGAGGCAGGACTTCAACACCGCGAGGCCGCATTCCTCGCTTGGCTACCAGACCCCAGCGGCCTTCGCCGGAACCGGCTCCGACGCTGCGCTCAACGAAGGCTTCGCGTCTCCGCCGGTTGCTCAAACCGCGCCATACGGCGTAACAGAAACGGCCGAGGCTCTAATCGCCAATGGATGAAAGGTCCGCGGCAGGTCAACTTCTCTAATAGTTGGAAGGCGGACAAAGTTGTGACAAAGCAGACATGCAGAATCCGACGCGGGCGCCCGACGGATTGGACTGGCACGGCTTTGTTAAGTTGGCATACCTCTTGCGCTTTGGACTGCGACGTTCACCAGCAACGGATTATGGGCGGGGTGGGATCTATTATCGTGAGCAAACAGAGTGCGCGATCACATAATGTGCGCACTCAATTTTATGGCGGCCACGCTCTTAGCCGGTTGGCGGGCCAGGCGCACGATCACAAGCGAACGACATCAAGAGTTTACAATAGAATACTAAATAGTATCAGGAGAATCGAAAATGTCTGATGAATTGAACTATGGGGAGATATATGCTCCAATCTATGAAGAATACACAGCCGTGCAAGGTAAAGTCGCTGAGGTAGACCAGACAGTTACCTTTCTCGAGCGATTTTGCAGCGGGGGCAGTGCTCTCGAACTGGGTATAGGCGACGGGCGCGTGGCAGTGCCGTTGAGCGACCGCGAGGTCAAGGTTGAAGGTATCGACAATTCATGCAGCATGTTGGAACTTCTGGCCAGGCGCACCGAACTGATCAAGGCTTGGCAAGGAGATATTGCCCATTTCAGAACAGAGCAACGTTACAGTATGGTGTATTGCGTCTATTTCACCTTCACGCTGCTCTCCACGCGCGAAGCGCAAATAAATTGCCTCCGATCTGCCGCGGCGGCACTAGACGACGAAGGTAGTTTGGTGATAGAATTAGATGTACCAAGCTTGGATTCTCGCGTCGGCGCGCTTAAATCTACAACGGTGCGGCTAGTGGATCATGAGAATACGATTCTCAATGTGGCTGTCCACGATCCACTCACCCAGAACTTGATTTCAACCGTGCTCTGGTTTTCTGGTACGTCCGTAAGACGTTTACCGCAACGCGTTCGTTACGTTTATCATCAGGAACTCGACACCATGGCCGAATGCGTGGGGCTCGAGCTAGTGGAGCGGTGGGGAGATTGGGCGAAAGGTGCGTTTACCCAAGCATCGAAACGTCATATCTCGGTCTACCGCCGAGCAGCCCGTCGTCCGGGGGGATCTTCCGCGACAAAAAACGTCTGAATAGGCCTCAAATGCGTATCGCTTTGGCATTCTGATATTCGCTCTTCGCAGCTCTGGATTCCCTTAGCTATGAACTTGTCGATCCAGTCCGCACCGGGAAGCTGAGGTTGTCGAAACGTCATTGATTGATTGGCTTTCCTTTGAGCGAGGATGACCCCAGCAGATCCGTCCGGTTCTCCCAACGCCCGCGACTTTGTGCGGCGGACCCGGCCGGTTTCCTCTGCCGGTCGGCAGGGCACCTTGCGGAGAGGGCCCGATCTTCACCGTACTTTGCCCAACAACAGAGGGAAGCATTACAGAGGCCCCGAATGAGTATGCGGGAGAAGCCTGCCGATATTGAAAGCCGCATGAGAGACTCTCGCTTTTTTGAACCTCGGTTCGAGATGAGCACGATATGCAATCAGCATTTGGCGGAGCGATCGTGGCATCTCAGATTGAGCGGCGGCTTAAGTTCATTGGTGTGATGCGCGCGCTAAATGGGGGCCTTTTTTTGATCGTGTCCCGCGGCGTGGTGTAGCTGGCGGCATTGGTCGCCGTGCTGTCCGGCATGGGCCGGTCTGATCAGCGCGCCACGGCTGGCAGGCTGATCAGGGGATCATCCCTCATCTGGCTGATCGTTTCCAGGGTCATATATCTGGCGCGCTGCACGGCCCATTCATCGTTCTGTTCGAGCAGGATTGCGCCAACCAGGCGCACGATGGCATCGTCGTTCGGGAAGATTCCGACGACCTCGGTGCGCCGCTTGATCTCGCCGTTGAGACGCTCGATCGGATTCGTCGAATGGAGCTTGGCGCGATGTTCCTTCGGGAAGGTCGTGTAGGCCAGCACGTCGGGCTCGGCATCGTCCATGATTGTCGCCAGCTTCGGCACCTTCGGCCGGATCTGGTCGGCGACGGCGCGCCATTGTACGGACGCGGCCTGGGGCGTCTCCTGGGCGAAAGCGGTGGCGATGAAGGCTGACACGACCCTGCGGCCGCTCTTGCCGGCATGGGCCAGCACGTTCCTCATGAAGTGGACGCGGCACCTCTGCCATGTCGCGCACAGCACCTTGGTGACGGTGGCCTTGATGCCTTCGTGGGCATCGGAGACGACGAGCTTGACGCCGCGCAGGCCGCGACGTGTCAGCTTGCGCAGGAACTCCGTCCAGATCGGCTCGGCCTCCGACGTGCCAATCTCCATGCCCAGGACCTCGCGCCGGCCGTCCGCGTTGACGCCGACGGCGATGATGACGGCGACCGAGACGATCCGGCCACCGCGACGGACCTTCAGGTAGGTGGCGTCGATCCACAGGTATGGCCAATCGCCCTCGATCGGCCGCTCGAGGAAGGCCTTGACCTTGCCGTCGATCTCCTCGCACAGCCGAGAGACCTGGCTCTTGGAGATGCCGCTCATCCCCATGGCTTTGACCAGGTCGTCAACCGACCGGGTCGAGATGCCTTGTACATAAGCTTCCTGGATGACGGCGGTCAGCGCGTTCTCGGCCATGCGGCGCGGCTCGAGGAAACCCGGGAAATAGCTTCCCTTCCTGAGCTTGGGGATGCGCAGCTCGACTGTGCCGGCCCGCGTCTCCCAGTCCCGCTCGCGGTAGCCATTGCGCTGGGCGAACCGCAGCGGGTTCTTCTCGCCATAGGCGGCGCCGGTGGCCGCGCCCACCTCTATTTCCATCAGCCGCTCGGCGGCAAAGCCGATCATCTCGCGCAGGAGATCGGCATCCGGGGTCTTCTCCACGAGCGTGCGCAGGTTCATCATGTCGTCGGTCATCGGTGGTCCTTCCGAAACAGGTTGGCGTCAACAACCAAACCCTACCGGAAGGCGCCGATGACCACCGACACGCCGCTCACTCGCTACAGCGCTACTAACGGCGCGCTCGCGAGCGGCTTCGTAACCGCCGAGCTACACCACCTGATGGGACACGACCCTTTTTTAGATTTTCAGTTCGTACAGGGCATCGGTGCTTTGAATTTCGAAGGAGGGTCCTCTACCCACGCAGCGGATGTGCCGCCCCATTTCCCCATTCGCAACAGCGGTGAGGGCGTCAACTGCACATCTTCTGGAACGCAAATTCGCACGTGTGTGACGCGTGTGTGCGTCCTGAGTGCATAGAGGTCAAGGGCGCGGGACGATGAGGGGAACGCGGGGGGCGCTCTAAACAGGCTTCCCTCCGTTTTGAAAATATCAGCGACTGGTCACAGATCTCTATCTCGACGTTGAACTCGCCAGCGGCATTATCCTAACAGCAGTGGAGAAGTTTAAGGGGGCAACGCCGTCTCGAGCGAGGAACGCAGTCAGAACGCGTTACCAACCTGAGGACTGCATTCTAATCCTCGCCAGCCGGGACAACACGGAGCTCTCGCGTCTCGTGAACCGCTTTACAAGTCGTTCAATCGATTTAACCGCCGGGCGGCGGCATTATTTGGAGAAACCTTTCGTGGACGAAGCACTTGGTGCTAACGCCTGGCAATGGGACGAGGCGGGTTGGCGGAGTACCGTCGAGCATGTGCGCGCCGGGCGTTCGCTGAAGCCAGACGTTTGGCCGGGAGGCGCGCGCGTTGCAGTGGCGCTCTCGTTTGACAGCGATCACGAGACCATCGAATTGCACAATGGGGGCAGTTCACCCGGCAGACTGTCAAAAGGGCAATACGGTAGCGCGTCGGTCTGCCTCGCATTCTCAATCTGCTTGCGGCGCACGACATCAAGGCGAGCTTTTTTGTTCCGGCTGTATCAGCGCTCCTGTATGCCGAGGAGCAACACGAGGTTGGCCATCCATGGATGGGTTCACGAGCGAAACGGCGGAACAAGACGAGCGCGAGTTGATGATGCGCTCTGCAGAGTGCTAGAGCGCGTCTGTGGCAAAAGGCCGATTGCTACCCGTACCCCATCATGGGATTTCAGCCATAACACCCTAACGATCATTCGTGAAATGGGACTCCTCTTGACAGCTCGTGAGCTGATCCAAGCAGGGGTGCCAACCGGTATCGTCGAACTGCCCGTCGAAACGATGCTGTCCGATTCTGCCTGTTTCGATATGGTTGCTACATGCCTTCCTCCTCTCCGCTTGAGATATTCAAGGCAGAGTTTGAGGGCGCTTACGCAGATCGCGGTCTGTTTCTCCTAACTATGCATCGTCATGTAATCGGACGCCGCTCGCGCCTGATGATGCTCAATGCACTGATCACCCACATGAGGAGTAGGGTAGGGCGTCTGATTCGCTACACATGAGGAGACTGCCCGCCATCTCAAAAAAAGTCGCCGCGTTGGAACAAGTAACAGTAAGTCCAACGGCGACCTTTAGCCCAGCGCGGTAGATCGAGCGAGCTAGGCTCCTGATGTCAAAGGGCATCCAATCAGACTCCCGATTGTGCTGTCGTATCGACAACCTTCGACATGCTCATAAAAATCGGGTGCCTCAGCGTCAGGCCTCTCGCACCCCATTGTCGATATCCTCGCCACGGCGCGCGAGCGTGGCTGCGAGAGCGAGCTGGCAAATTACCTGGACACCGTCGCTGCAAGCACGCCGGTCGCCAGACATGGCCTCTTCCGGGAACGATGTTCGCCGGATTCCTCCCGATTGCCGAACTCGTCGTGCGCCTGCCCCCGCTCATGGCCAGCCCGGCCGGAGATACGGCATGAAGCCGAACAACGGGCCGTCGATGCCGCTAGGCTGTATCCCCACGGTGACGGCCGCCTTGCTGAGGTAGGCTGAAGGCTGCAAGTCCTAGTGCAAGCGCTAGGAGTAGCCCTGTGACGAAGCATCAGATCGAAGTGATCACGTCGGTTGAGCGGCGCCGGCGCTGGTCTCGGGAGGAGAAGGAGCGGCCGGTCGCTGCGACGTTCGAGCCTGGGGCCAGTGTTTCGGAGATCGCGCGATCGGCGATCCTTCATGTGAGCCAGCTTTTCCGGTGGCGCAAGGAGCTCTGCCAGATCTCCGCGCCGTCCGTGCCGCAGCTTGTTCCGGTGGAGGTCGTCGAGGCGCAGCCAGCGCCGATCTCCCGACCGCGCAAGAAGAGCAGCATGGTGACGATCGAGCTTGGCGGTGCTCGTCGCCTGCGGATTGAGAGTGATATCGATACCGAGGCGCTCGGCCGGATTCTTGATGTGCTGGAGCGGCGATGATCCCGGTCCCGAGCGGCGTGAAGGTGTGGCTCCCCACTGGTTATACGGATATGCGCAAGGGCTTCCCTGGCCTAGCATTGATGGTGCAGGAGACCTTGAAGCGCGATCCGCACAGCGGCCACTTGTTCTGCTTTTGCGGGCGTCGAGGAGGGCTGATCAAGGTGATCTGGCATGACGGTCACCCGCGACCATCCCATCGCTGAAAACAAACCCTTGATCAGCGGGCGCCGTCCAGACATGACTATGCTGTATCGCTCGACGGACCGGCCTCTGTCGGCGTGGCGCCCCCATGAAGAACCTGGCCCATAGTGCATCCTTTATTCGGAGGATAAGGATGCCCCATCAAAACCTGAGATCAAACATCTAAAAACCGGGACCCAATTGTTCACGCACCAGCGACAGCGACGGGCAGCAGAATCCCGCTTCTCCCAACGTTCATCACGGCATCAAAGCTTGCGCGCGACTGAAAGCCTGCTAGGCGGCCACCGAATACATAACAATCAATTCCATACGCCATTTTTTTTAACGACCGGCTTGGCTGGTGCAAAGCCGTAACCTCTCCGGGCCTAACGTATTCTTGAACTACGTACGGGGTGCGGGTGGCCCTCCCGATGTGTTTCTCCCACACCTCTGAGGTTGTGAGACGCCCAACCAGGACATGCTCGCCACGCGTCGCGTTCGAAGGCTTCAGAACAAGATTGGCCTTGTTTTCCCGGATGTAGGTGATGAGCTCAATACGACGCCGTTCGGGGTCAGTGGTTGCTCCCTCTCTGACAAGACGGGTCCATGGAAAATGGCGTGCAATAAACTCGATCTGCTCCTCGTTAAAGTTCGATCTGAATCGATCATCACTGAATATGGCAAGGGTAGCCTTGTCAGATAGTACCCACTGGGCGATCCACGGGTTTATGGAAACCACCTCTCGAGCCGCACAGGCATCCAAGTAATTTGTACACACCTCCGATTCAATCATATCTCTTACATCAAGTTTATTGTAAACAAGTTGTATTACTTCTCCGTCTGGCCCGACAAAACCATTAGACGTTCGCTTCATTTCTGTAATGTCCAGCAATTCTGCTTTCACCCCTGCGTCCCTTAGTCCGTTCACCATCCAATCTACTTCGTTCGTGTAACGGCCGCGAAAGTTGGCTACGACGGCGGTTCTGAGTTCGCGACCAGTAGCAGCATGATAAGCAGAAACCAGTTCCCGGACAAAGCAGTTGGGATCCCTCGCAAAAGGCTGCTTGCCCACGTCCAGTGACAGGCCATCTATCAATGGGTTGGGTATCTGGCTCCACACTTTCGCGGCGAGGCCGTTCTGAATAACACCGCCAGGCCCCTCGGTATTGGTTTCAAGTATCTTATAATATCCGTCGCTCCCGAACAAGCCATCAAGTCGGCATATTCTTGTGATGGGCCGATTCTCTGGAAGACGAGTGGTCCAACGCGCCAAACGTTTATAGGCTGGAAACAGCTCTTGTACCTCGTCATTACAACAATACAGCTCAGCGGCGACATCAAGGAGCTTGACCACACCCTCAGCAGTAGCGCTCAGTTGATTTGCCAGATCACCGTCTATCGCAAGGGGCCGGAGACATACGGGATATGCCCGACCCTCAAAGTGCATGCCGGCCTTTGCAATGGCGCTGGAGAGTTCGTCTTGGGCCCCCCAGATTGCGGCCGAATCGCAAGCTCCGAGCTCACACAGTCGGCGCTCAATTCGTGCATCCGCCTCGCTTATTGCGGGTGCTATTGCGATTTCCGCAGAGCTCGACCCTGTCTGAGTTGTCATGAGCAGCTCCTATCTATTTTGCTCTGTTGCTATTCCGATTGCGACGCCCTGATCCATTCTTGGGAAAGTGCGAGTTTAGTGTGGTATGAATCCGGTACGGCAGTCGGATACCCGCCGGAGCGCGAACCTCAGACCCTGTGGCGTCCCGTGGCGCGCGACTCGGTTGGCCGCTAACAGGGAAAATAGTGTGTTGCCGTTTTTTAGGAACTGCCAGCTCTGGTGGCTTGACGGTTCTAAAGCACGGTGCCGTGCCTCACCCTTCCCATCATGCGACCGTATGCTCGAGGCCGAGTATGACGCCATCTGCACCGCGCCTATGAGCCTTCTGCACGAACGGGGGACGGTGGGCGGAGACAGAAGCTAGAATCCTCTGGACCGATGTCCAGTCGCCTAGAGATCTCCTACTGTCGATTTGAGCGGCAATCGCCTCGGCGGCCAGCTTGGGCTGCCCAGCCCGCAGTAGCGATGGTTCACGAAACAACAACCACTTCGTTCAGTCGCCTGCAGTCTAAAGGGTCACCTTAAGTTCATCCATCGCCTTCTCAGTAGAAATTTGCACAAACCCCTTTGGTAACTCGTCCGGAATCCGTTTCTTGTCGGCCGGCAGCTCGATCGACCCATTTCCGACCGTCTCGCCACGTTAACCCGCAGCGCCATCCATTTTCCGAACCAGGATGATAACACGGCTTCATCCCCTCGAGACGGGACCCTATCGGCAAATATCAACATGAGGCAGTGCAGGGCAGGGCCAAGCACTCGATTCACCCGACAGGACGCGAGGAGGACATCTCTAATCTGCACTTACTTCCCGTCGCTAACCGGCGGGTCAGTTCCAAGTTCCTGCAACTATGCGTCGCATGCCATGGATATTTGCCATTGTTGTCGCGGACGATCGCTTCAGACGGCAGTCACCTGCGCTCAGGAAGCCGCTGTCGCGCTAACGTGTTACGATGGCCCAAGCCCAAGTCTCTGGTCCACGGTCGCTCCACGTGCAGCACCTTTGTATTTCGTGGGAGATGGTCAGCATCATGGGCGGTGAATAGAAGCCTTGGGGCGTGCGCCGCCCGTCCCAATGCGAGGCGCCGCGGTCAACGTCATCGCCTCGCGCGTTCGCCATCGGTCCCGATTACGCCATCGGATCAGCACCGATCGTCTAATTTGATCCTGCCCGCTGCCGCTATCGGGGACACGAACTCGTCATACATTGGCCCGCCTACAAGGATCGTATTGCAACACTGACTGGCAGATGTGAATTGTACTGAGATATGGTGGGAATTGCCCTCGCACTTTCCCACAAATATTTCAACAGACCATCTCACTGCTAGATGATGTAAATATATAAACTGCGCTTGACCTAAGCCGACCAACGTCAGATCCTCAACAACGAAGGCGGAACGAAATCTGCCAGTCAATGGAAGGAACCGAGGAATGTCTCAGCGCGTCATGATAACCGGGGGTGTTTCAGGCATAGGTTGGGCCATCGCCAGGGCGTTCGCAGCTAATGGTGCCAAGATTCATGTTTGCGATGTCGACGAGGAGGCGCTCCGAGCGGCCACCGAAACATGTCCGCAGATAGGCGTCACGCGCGTCGATGTGACTGATGAGGAGGCGATCGATCAATGGTTCAATGATGCCTTGGACGATCTTGATGGCCTCGATGTCTGATCAACAATGCTGAGGGTGGGGGAGGTCAGGATATATCGAGGAGCTCATGCTCGACCACTGGCGCCGTGGCCTGAGCCTCTCTCTTGATGCGCAGTTTCTGTGTGTTAGGCGCGCTGCGCCCGTCATGAAGCGACAGCGCTCAGGCAGCATAACTATTATCTCCTCTGTTGCTGGGCTTTATGGCTACTATCCCCTGCATACATCTTATGCTGCAGCAAAATGGGAGGTGATCGGCTTTACAAAGGCACTTGCCGTTGAGCTCAATGTTTGATCCCAGGCTCACATGACGATGCTGAGGTCAAGAGGTGTGTTAGGGCGGCATCGTATTGCTCCCAATTGGTGGCGGAATCCAGAGCTGGGCCCGATTGCGTGACACGGCTCGGTCAATCGAGCCTAATCAAACACATACGGTCGCCGCTTGGCCGCTTGAGACGGCTGCACCAATATCCCGCTTGCAACGGCAGGGGCCCAGAAGGCGAGACCCGTCTTTGATACGGCATTCTAGCCAGCTGGGATCTCGGTTCGCCTCCTGGATCCGCCGAGGCTGATCAGGCCTCGAGGGATGAGTGTATCGGTGTGATCTCGTCAGACGGCCTTCATGACAGCACCTTCGATGACGACGCCCGCGGTCACGTATTTCCACAGCGCCACGAGCAGCTTCCTTGCAAGGGCGACGATAATTGTCTTTTTGAGGCGCCCCTGATTGCGCATCACGCGTTCGTGGAACCAGCGGGTAAGCGCTGAACTCGGTTGATTGCGCAGCCACAGCCAAGCCAACTCGATCATCGTCGTTCGCAAGTCGGGGGTTGCCGGCCTTCGAGACGCCTTGCTCGTGCTGGACCGATCCGCTCTGCCAAGGCGTCGGCGCGAGCCCGGCATAGGCGGCGACCTGCCGGCGATTATCGAAGTGCCGGAACAGCCCTTCCGCGTAGAGGATGGCGGCACACTCGGGGCCGATACCCTTGAGATCGAGCAATGTCGCTGCTGGAGTTTCGGCGACTGCGATTGCCAGTAGAGCGTCGCGCTCGGCCTGCACCTCTTTGATTTGGGCTATCACCAGTTCGAGTCGGTCGAGCTCGCGACGGATTGCCGAGGAGAACCGTGCCCGCACCACCACGGCAAAGCAGGCGCAAAAGAGCATTCAGCGGCTGCTTTGCCGTGGTGGTGCGGGCACGGT
>NZ_SUEO01000001.1:65840-79933 GCF_004962925.1 Mesorhizobium sp.
CGAACTGGCAAGCCTCGATGCCGACATGGACGATCATATCCGCAAGTCTCCAGTCTGGCGGGTCAACGAAAAGCTGCTTTCCTCCGTCCCGGGTGTCGGTCCCATCGTCGCCCGTAGCCTGATTGCTGAGATGCCGGAACTGGGCAGCCTCGGCCGCCGCCAGATCGCCGCGCTCGCCGGCCTGGCGCCATGGACGAGGCAGTCCGGCAAATGGCGCGGCAAGAGCTTCATCGGTGGCGGCAGGAGCCGCGTGCGCGCCGTCCTCTTCATGGCTGCCCTCGTCGCCATCAGACACAACCCCGTCCTCAAGGCCTTCCGCGAGCGCCTTGTCGCGGCCGGCAAGCCGAAAATCATCGCAGTCGCCGCCACAATGCGAAAACTCCTCCCTATCCTCAACGCTATCGTGCGGGACCAAAAACCATGGCAAACCGCTTGACAACCAAGACAGTCGCTCTCCCCACTGCCCGGCGACAGCGAAGTGATTAACCAGGTCGATTTACTGAGTTCCAAAGAAATGAAGATCGCGCCAAGATCGGTGCGGATAGCGGCAGGCGCCGCAGATCGATCGGCTACAACACGCATGATTGGCCTCCACAGAGTTGTTGGTCAGCAACCCCACTCTGCCAGAGCGCAGGTCGCTATCCACCACCGGTTATGGGATCTCTGATGGGGCATCCTTATCCTCCGAATAAAGGATGCACTATGGGCCAGGTTCTTCATGGGGGCGCCACGCCGACAGAGGCCGGTCCGTCGAGCGATACAGCATAGTCATGTCTGGACGGCGCCCGCTGATCAAGGGTTTGTTTTCAGCGATGGGATGGTCGCGGGTGCGGTCATGTCTCCGGCCTGTTGCTGCGGTCTTGTGACCGCTGGCCCTGATGGTATCGGCTGATCCTTTGGCCTGATCAAGAGAGCGAGCTCGAAGCTCCGACTATGCTGCAGGCTTTCAGGATCTGTCCTCGTCTGTTCCCATCACGTCATTGTCACTCGATTGCGGTTCGCGGCCTTGCCGATGCTGTTGTTATGCCGGTGTGCCGGCATAGTGTGTTGCGTCGCGCATAAGTGCGAAGACGATACGGGCGAGCTTGTTGGCAGTCGCCACGGCGACAAGCTTGAAGGGCTTGGTCTCCATCAGACGATCCGCCCAGTTTCTCAACGCATCGTTGGAACGCTTGCGATGGAACAGAACGGCATGAGCGCCGACTACGAGCAGCTTGCGCAAATATCGGTTACCCATCTTGGAGACGCGTCCCAGCCGCTCCTTGCCGCCTGATGAACTTTGCCGGGGCGTGAGCCCTAAGAAGGCGGCGAATTCGCGCGGACCTGAGAAGGCAGAGATATCTTGGATGCTCGCCGCAAGCGCGGAGGCAGTAATGGGGCCGATGCCGGGAACGGTCATCAGACGGCGTGCCATTTCATCAGTCTTGGCGAGGGCCAGATAGCCTGATCGGTCTGTCTGATCTCGGCATCAAGTTCGCTCAGTTGGCGCACCAACGGCCACAGTGCCGAACGCACGGTCGCCGGGTCATGTCGTTGCCCTCGATGACGAGGGTAGCCAAGGCGCGCGCGTTGTTCGGTCCCTGGGCGGCGATGATCCCGATTTCGGCCAGATGGCCGCGAAGGGCATTGAGCAGTTGGGTGCGTTGGGCCACCAGAAGTTCGCGTACCTTGTGATGCATGAGCGCCGCCTGGTTCCCGACCGATCGCACCGGCACAAAACGCATCGAAGGGCGCGTCACCGCCTCGCAGATGGCTGCTGCATCAGCGGCATCGTTCTTCTGGCGACGCACGTAAGCCTTCACATAGGCTGGCGGCATCAGCCGCACGTCATGGCCGAACTTCATGAGTTCGCGAGCCCAGTGATGGGCCGAGCCACACGCTTCCAAGCCAATGAGACAGCATGGCAAGGATTCGAAGAATGTCAGAACATCCTTCCGCCGCAGCGCCCGGGTCGTGACGATGCGGCCTGCGGCATCGATCGCGTGAATCTGGAAGACATGCTTCGCCAGATCGAGGCCAATAGTGGCAACAGCGCTGAGATCGGTGGTAATATTGTTCATGGACGGTGCTCCTTCAGATGAGTGCTCGACAGCAGCCATCTTGGCACGCCTCTCACGAGGATGATCCCGTTACGGGCGCCGTCCCCCCATGGCGGGAGCGGGCCTCGGTGGCCGATCTACCGACTGGTCCGAAGGAACCGCGATCGACGGTTTTCTCGCCCGAGGAGGAGGCCGTCATCGTCGCCTTCCGCCGCTACACTCTGTTGCCGCTCGATGACTGCCTCTATGCCTTGCAACCGACGATCCCACACCTGACGCGCTCGTCACTGCATCGTTGTCTGCAACGCCATGGCATCAGCCGCCTGCCGGATGTCGAAGGCGACAGGCCGGCGAAGAAGAAGTTCAAGACCTATCAGATCGGCTACTTCCACATCGACGTCGCCGAGGTGCGCACCGAGCAGGGCAAGCTGCACATGTTCATCGCCATCGATCGCACCTCGAAGTTCGCCTTCGTCGAACTGCATGAGAAGGCCACCGCTGCAGTCTCTCTGGCCACGCCTCCGATCGGTGGCTGAAGGTTCCGGCCTGGATGTTTGATCGGAAGGGCTGCGCGTGGCGCTTGCCGCTGCCCCACATCTCGATCTCAGAACGCTTGGCATCTCGGTGATACTGCTGCAGGACGCAACGGCCAGTTCCCACACCCCATCGCAATTGGAGGATTCGGGCGCACCATCGGGTCCTCACGACGCGAATCGGGGAGATGTCCATGCCGCGCCAGCCCACGACATACCAGTTCGATCTGTTCTCCAACCCGCACGATGCGAGTCCGCGCAGATGCCCACCAAGGCAGGCGCTGCCGGGAGAGACGCGCCTGACGATGACAAAGCTGATGGTGCGCCTGATCCTCGACCACATCGACGGCGAGCGCGCCGTTCAACGGGAGGAGGCGCGTCATCATGCGTGAGAAGATCCGGCCCCACCATCCGGAGCCAAGGCGATCCTGTATGTGCGTCAGTCCTCGGCCCATCAGGTTGTGCACAATCGTGAGAGCAGCGCCCTGCAGTATGCGATGCGCGATCGCCTAGAGTGGCGCTCGGCTGGTCTTGCATCGAGACTGTCGATGACGATCTCGCCGCTCTGCCGCTGGCGGTGTCGCGCGAGCGGGCTTCGATCGGATGGTCGCCGAAGTGTGTCTCGGCAAAGGTTGAGGCGGTTGCGGCGCGGGAGGTATCGCGCTTCGCCCGCAACAGCCGCGATTGGCAGCATCTCATCGAGATGTGCTGCGGATCGATACCGTGCTTGTCGACCAGGAGACGGTCTACGCACTGCGCCAAGGCAATGGTTCGGCTGCTGCTGGGATTGAAGGGGAGTCTCAAAGAGTACGAGCTCCATCTTCTGTGTCAGCGCTCCCTGTCGGCCCGCTATGAGAAGGCCCGGCGCGGTGAACTCGTCGTCGCTGTCCCGGTCGGCTTCGTGAAGGTCGGTGACCGGCTGGAGAAGAATCCCGATCGTCGCATGCAGGAGGCCATCACCCTTGTGTTTGAAAGGTGGCGGAACTCGGCAGTGCACGGCAGGCCCTGCTCTGTCCGCGAACATCGGCTGGATTTGCCCGCCAAGCGCAACAATGGCGATGTGGTCTGGCGCAGGCCAAGCTATGCGACCATCCACCGAATGATCGAGAACCCGATCTACGGTGGCGCCTACGCCTATGGCAAGACTCGTGCTGCGTCGGGATATGACGCAACCGCCATTCGCTCGCGCAGCCGCCGTAAAGCGCGTGATAAATGGCTGGCGCTGATCCCGGGTGCACAAGAAGGCTACGTCAGCTGGGAAAGGGCGGAAGCGATCCGCAAGATGGTGACCGACAACGTGCCCACGAGCCCGCATCACCGGGTGCCCAAGCATGGCGACGCTCTGCTCGCCGGCCTTGTCCGCTGCGGCCGCAAGCTGCGGTCCGCTACACGGGAACCAAGCACAACATTCGGCGCTATTCCTGCGGGCGTGGTCTGCTCGACAATGGCGAGCCGCGTTGCATCTCCTTGCGAGCATTGGGCGTCGACGACGCCATCGAGGAAGCTCTTCTGCGGGTTGTCGAGCCGGGAGCGATAGCCGCGGCCGAAGCTCAAGCGGCCAGTCGCCGCGATCGGGTCCGCGATGCTCTGATGCGCGACCTCGAGGCGGCACGCTACAGTGCCGATCGGGCGTTCCGGCAGTACGACGCCATCGATCCGCAGAACCGGCTGGTCGCGGCGGAACTGGAGTTACGATGGAACCGGGCGCTGACCGGGTCGGCGAGATCGAGAGCAGGATTGCCACGCATGATGCCTCGTCATCGGAGCCGTCACTTCTGTCGCCAATACACGTCACCGCGCTCGCCGCCGATCTCAAGGCTGTGTGGGCTGCGCCGACGACAGACGCGCGGCTCAATAAGCGCATCGCGCGCACCGTCGTCCGGGAGGTGGTCGCCGATGTCGATGACGGAGCGTCAGTCTCCTGATCCATTGGATTGGCGGCGTCCATACCGAACTGCGCTTGCCGAAGCGGCGCCGCGGACAGCGCAACAAGCACCTCCGGCGATATCCGGCCGTCCGTCAACTGGTGCGCATCGCCAATGATGATCTGATTGCCGGCATCCTCAACCGCAAATGGACTGGTGACCGGCCACGGCAATCGATGGACACGCGAACGGGTCACCGCGCACAGGTCGCATCCCTGTCTTCCGGCCGGCGCCGGAGGCAACGAACCATGGCTTAACCTGAACAAGGCGGCGCGCCTTCTCGGCGGATGAACGCCTTTGGTGTTGCCCGCCTCGGCGCCTGAGGGTCTTCGGTGCAACGCGAACGATGCGCTGAGCCGCCGGTTCGGCGAGCGTTGATCGGCTGAAGATCCACGGACGATCCGGCAGAGCGTCGCGCCCGGCAAAACCCAAAATACCACGGGATCGTATCCCGATCAGCACAACCTATTCACTTCAACGACATAGACAGATGGGTACGATGAAACAGGATTTAAAAACCGTTTAGTGATCAGATTGTTGACAGATCCTAGCCGGTCTCCGACCTTCACGAATCCGGCGTCGAACGCATCGAGTGCGGCCAGGCCGGCTTCCGCGTCCTTGGCCCGGTAGATCGCGCGCAGCGCCGGCACGACGGGCTTGCGGTCCTTCCACCACACGAACTCGAGCGAATGACGGATCAGATGCACGATACAGGTCTGGACCACGGTCTGCGGGAAGACGGTGTTGATCGCCTCGGGGAAGCCCTTCAGCCCGTCGACGACCGCGATCAGGATGTCGCCGGCGCCACGGCTCTTCAGTTCGTTCATGACGCGCAGCCAGAACATGGCGCCCTCGGTCTGCTCGATCCAGATGCCTAATATCTCCTTGGTGCCATCAGGCAGGATGCCGAGCGCGATGATGTAGATGGCCTTGTTGCGAACGAAGCCTTCGTCCCTGATCTTGACCCGGATGGCATCGAAGAAGACCAGTGGATAGCAGATGTCGAGCGGTCGGTTCTGCCATTCGGCGATCTCCTCGAGCACGGCGTCGGTGATGGCCGAGATCAGGTCCGGCGACACCTCGATGCCATAGAGCTCTTCGAGGTGACCGCGGATCTCGCGAGCCGTCATGCCGCGCGCGTACATGGAGATGATCTTGTCGTCGAGGTCCGGAAATCGGCGCTGGTATTTGGCAATTAACTTCGGATCGAATGTTCCGGCCCGGTCGCGCGGGATCGAAAGCGTTATCTTCGACGTGCCCGTCAGAACCGACTTCTTCGAATGGCCGTTGCGGCGATTGGCGTTGCCGGCGTCGCCTTCATCCTCAAGGTGCTCGTCCAGTTCGGCGTTCAGAATCCGCTCAGAAAGTGCCTTCTTCAGATCGTCGAGCAGTCCGTCTCTGGCGAAAACCTCGTTCGGATCGCGACCCGCAAGCAGTTGGTCCAGAAGTTCCTTCTCAATAGCCATGTGATGATTCTCTCCTTTTCATCATCATGGCCTCGCGCACAGAATTCCTGACAGTCCCGCCGAAGCGACTTGCGGATGGGCTTGCGAACTGAAGCACACCTTCGACCTGGCGTCCGCAACCGAGCCGTGATCGGCCATAGCTAGGCGGAGCACCGCATGGGCCGCAATTAGCTCGCCGGCGAACGGCGTCGTGTTCACGCCATCCTCGTCGCAGCCGGCTACCACTCCTGGCTCCTCCATCGCCGCGCCCTAAGCCGAACACCCAGCAGCTTCATTGTTCACGACCGTCTCAGCAATTTCAGAACGCGCACCAGATTACAGGCGGCAGGTGCACCCGACATGGTCGCGCCTCCGGACTCGTGTCCTGCCCGGCAAACGAGTTGATCCAGCCGAATGCCTCCTCGATGCGCCGGCTGACGCCATAGCCGGCGTACTTGTCGTGCAGCCGTCAGCCGACTCACGACCAAGGCCCAAGGGCGCGCGCCTTTTTCAACATCCGGATAAGGTTTCCACTAAAGGTCCAAAGGGTGTGATTGACCAATGGATCAAGTCGACGGCGCGCTGAAGTATCGCATTGGTCTCAGCAACGCTGGGTGAAACAGCGATGACATATCCCAAACTGTCGCGGTAATCGCCTTTCCTGATGATTGGCCTCTTGGATTCAACATACAATTTGACCTCGGCGACTCCTGGCACAGTAGCCGCCAGACCGTCGCCATATATCCAGTCGAGCGTGCCATCGCAATCAGGAACTAGGTTCCGCCACACTGCACTATGCGAATGCCTTCTGCGCAAATTCCAATTCTCGCCAATGACAAGCTTAATGTGCTCGGTGACGAGATCAATACTGTATGCCAGCCGGACCAGTTTAGGTTCCCCACCACCAAGACGCGGATTAACTTCAATGACGACTGGGCCTCCGGGCGTCAACCGGAGTTCAATGCACGTTGGCCCCCATCCAAGTTCGAGAGCTTGTAAACAGCTTAGCGATACATCCGCGATACGTTTATAGTTAACATCGGTCAGCGGGGCCGGACAGGTGGACTCACGAACCACGAAATGCGGTGCCGGGCCGAACTCGTAGGCGGTAATTCCAATGACCTCATTTCCCATTAGATTAGCCACGTAAAGGGGGCCCTGTGCGAATTCTTCGACCAGTATCCTCGGCGAGGACTGCCATAGGTGCTTCTCGCCCAACAGATAGATGGTATGCTCGGCTACCTCTTCGACATTACGGCACAGTCGGACACCGATGCTGCCGCCACCTACTGCTGGCTTCAGAATCACCGGCAGGCCGATCTCCGCGGCAGAGCCTTCAGTCTCCGACGCATTCGCTGCCAGGCGATAAGCAGGTATTGGAACGCCAGCCTCCGCAAGGAGCTGACGTTGAGTGAATTTATCGCAGCATCGTTCGATCGATGCGGGATTCGGTCCCGGTAGATCGAAATAACGGCAGAGCTTGCCAACTGTCGCATAGGACGCCTCCAGGGCGCTCGTAATGCCAGCAATGTCATAGATCTCATGAAGCCGGGAACATTCGCGGATCACTGCGTCGAGATTGTCTGTATCGACACGGATTGCATCGGATCTTTCCGCCTGAATATACTGGTAGCGGGTTGGATCAACCGAGAGGGTAATTGGATTAAGGCCAAGACGCCGAGCCGCTTTGACGTAAAGCGGACCATTGGACCTCGTACCTTCAAGCAGAATGAGCGCTCTTCTTGCCATTGGCGTCGACCTTTGTTGTATGCTGGACGGTGGTCCAGGTGAGAAAATCGGCATCAGCTTTTCAGCCCTGCCTGACCAAGACTTGCTGTGAACGTACCAGTTTCGGCGATTTGCGGTCGCAAAGGTTCTGTGAATTTGTCGAAACATATGTTCTGCAACTATTTATTTATCGAAGTGTGACAGGGAGCTCGTCGACTCTGTTCAAGCTAGAGCACGTCCTGTTTAATCCGCGCCGTCGAACCACTCCCGGCGCCGCTTCAGGACGTCGGGGCGATCCTGCTCCAGTGCGTGCGCGGACTTTTTTTGAATGTCCAGCCGTCGCCGCGAAGCCAGGCGCTTAAGGCGCTGCGGCTGATCCGCACCGACTGCTCGGCGACGAGCCGCTCCACCATCTCGTTCAGCGTGATGTCCTTGCGCTCCCCGATCAGCCCGACGATGAAGGCTTCATGCGCATCGAGGCTGGAGGTGCGGCGGCGGCCCTGCGGGCGTGGCCCCAGTTCACCGATCTTCGCCCGCGCAATCCAGCGGATCGCTCTGGACACTCCCACGCCGAACCGCGCCGCCGCTTGCCGCGCCGACATGCCCTCGTCCGAAGCCATCAAGACCCGCAACCGAAGATCCACGCTCAATGCTCTTCCCATCGTCCACCTCGATCGAGGGGATGTTGAATCAGCACAAAACGCAGCCGTCACATCACAATTGATTCATCGATCACAGGATGTGCTCTAAGTCGTGGTAGTGCTTGACCCCATTAAGGCGGCCGCGGGGGTACTTTATCGTCCGCGCCCGTTTTTTTTTGCCGCGCGGCAGTGATCGTGCCATGGGGCGGCGCGGCCCCAAGTATCTGCGCCCCCTCAAAAAGCCGCACCATAGGTCCACGCGAACGCGGCTGCGCAGCCGGATCAGGTCACGCATGGCTTCATTGTCGGCGTCCGGCCCGACTGAGACGGGCGAGCATGGTGGCTTCGCGACGGTTCTTTTTACCGATCGCCAGGCTCGGGATCGCGACAGCCACGTCGCTCCGATAGCCGAGGCTCGTGAGTTGGCGATGAAGGTCATAGCCGCACGGGTCGGCCTCATTCCAAAACGCCAGCGGCTTGCTGGGACCGATCGAGACGATCGCGCAGCTTGCCTATGGCAGCAGGGTCATTGGCAATCTCGCCGAGATGTTCCAACGACCCAGAGCGTTCGCTCTCCGAACGGAGATTCCTTGCTTGTGAATATCCGAACCGACAGGTCTGATACACCGGTATCCTATCCATACGCTCTGTGCCGGCCAGCCGGCTTAACCATCGTACCATGGTTGTGTGCGTCAAGTTCTGCAAAAAGGGGCGGCCATGGTGCTGGTCATGCGGCTTGGCGCAGAGCGAGCTTCTTGTGCTCGCCGCAGGTCGTCCATGTTGATGTAGCGGTTGGCCTCCATCCAGTTTTCGTTGGTTTCGACGGCCAGCGCCCTGACGAGGCGCAGGCAGCTCTGTGAGTTTGGAAAGATCCGCACGACATAGGTGCGGCGCCGGATTTCCTCGTTGAGCCGTTCAAGCATGTTGGTGCTCTTGAGATGCTTGTGGTGCTGGCGTGGCAGACGAAAGAAGGTCAGCGTGTACTCGATGGTCTCCTCCACCCATGTCGTCAGTCGTGGGTAGCGGGCCGACCATTTGGAAAGCCATGCGGCGAGATCGGCCTTGGCCTCGGCGAGATCGCGCCGGTCGTAGAGCCAGCGCAGTTCCTGCAGGCAATCGTCGCCATGCTTTCTCGGCAGGTGATCGAGCGCATTCCTGAGGAAGTGCACGTAGCAGCGCTGCCATGCCGCTTCCGGGATGATCACCTCGCCGATCGCCGCGACCAGGCCGGCATGATCGTCTGACACGACCAGCTCGACGCCCTTGAGGCCGCGCGCCTTCAAGCCGACGAGAAAGTCCCTCCAGGCCGAGCGGCTCTCGCGATTGGCCATCTCCACGGCCAGGATCTGACGCCGGCCGTCCCAGCACGTGCCGTGCTGTTGTGAAAGGAGAACAGGGTAGGGGCGTGTGTCGGGGGAAGCTGTACCGAGACTGATCTCTCTGCTCAGGCATCGGTCCACATATCGGTGGCACCCAGGCGGACATGATGCTGGCAAAGCCAGGAATGGGTGTTGACGAGGCGTTCTCGATTGTAGGCAATGAACAAAACCGGTTGCTGGCGATGCTGAATCGTCGGGCTCAGGCCGAAAACGTTGGATGAAAAAGCACGGTGTCGCATGCAGAACTCTCTTGAGGGGATCACCGTCGTTGCTGTGGAGCAGGCTGTGGCCGCGCCTTATGTCTCGTCTCGTCTCGTCTTGCGGACGCGGGCGCCCGGGTCATCAAGGTCGAAAGGCCCGAAGGGGATTTTGCTCGAAACTACGATAAGTTGGTGCGGGGACAGAGCGCTTACTTCGTTTGGCTCAACCGAGGCAAAGAATCGGTTTGTTTGGACCTTAGGTCGGAGGCGGACCACGCCGTCCTGGACACGCTCGTTGCTGCTGCCGACGTCTTTATCCAGAATCTGAAGCCAGGCAGCATCGAAAAACTCGGCTTCGGATCTGCGGATCTGCGTCGCCGTTTCCGCGGCTAATCACCTGCGACATTTCGGGATTTGGGGAGGGGGGCCATTTTCTCACCTCAAGGCTTATGATCTCATTGTTCAGGCCGAAACAGGTCTGTGCGCCATCACGGGTACGCAGCAGGGGCCGGCACGGGTAGGGTTGTCGGTGTGCGACATCTCGGCGGGCATGACGGCACATAGCGCCATACTTCAGGCGCTGTATCATCGCGAGGTCACTGGCGAAGGGGCTAGCATTCAGGTGTCCCTGTTCGATGCCGTCGCCGATTGGATGAACGTGCCGGTTCTGCAACACGACTACAGCAGCTACCACACGGTACGCGCGGGCGTGAAACACCCCTCGCTGGCGCCTTATGGCGCCTATCGCTGCGCCGATGGCAAGGACGTCACCTTTTCCGTACAGAATGATCGGGAATGGGTGAATTTCTGCGAGAAATTCCTGAAGCGGCCTGATCTCACGCGTGCACTTGGTTTCGCCGACAACATGGAGCGCCTCGGCCACCGTCCTCAACTTAATGAGATAATTGAGCTGCGGTTTTCCGAGCTGTCCTGCCACGAAGCGATGCAGGAGCTTGAGGCGGCCCGTTCGGCATATGGGCGACTGAACGAAGTGGCGGACATTTCAAAGCATCCACACGTTCGCAGGGTTGAGATTGGCACACCTGAAGGAACAGTAGAGACGATCGCCCCGGCGGCGATCTTCAACTCTGAGCGCCCCTCGCTGCGCCCAGTTCCGGGCCTTGATGCGCATACGGAGGCTGTCCGCGAGGAGGTTCGAGCAGGTTTGCGCGCAAGAGCCGCGTCAGCATGAGCGTGCCTGTTGTCGGGAAGGGAGCGCGATCGCGATTTACAGAGTGCATGCCTAGTCCTGGCCGCTCCGAGTGCCACGGCCGCCCAGCAAGCTCACTGACTGCGCCCGCGCCAAAATGACCGCAGAGGCGACATTATGAAGCACACCGTCCCGGCCCTCGAAAGCCCGATTTCTGTTCCCCGCTGGAGATCTCTGCTCTTCGTTCCCTCCCATGTTCCGCGCTTTGTTGACGCGGCTCATGAGCGCGGAGCCGATGGCGTCATACTCGACCTGGAGGACTCCGTTCCCGAGGATCAAAAAGGCAAGTCCCGGCGCCGGCTTTCTGCATCCGTGGCAAAGGTGGGCCGCAAGGGCGCAAATGTTTTGGTTCGCGTGAATCGTGGTTTGCGCGCCTTGGCGGCCGATCTCGATGCGGCCGTGATCGGGGTGTTTATGCGCTTGTCCTTCCGAAGACGGATTCGGCAGCGTGGGTATCAGAGATCGCGAATGCGGTATCAGAACTCGAACGAGAAAGAGATCTTCCGCTGGGTCGAATCCGGTTCCTTGCCCAGATCGAGACCCCGGCAGCATTGCAAAGTCTCGCAGCGATTGCGTCGGCCCATCCCAGGATGGTTGCAATGGCGCTTGGTCCTGAAGACTTCAGTACCTCTGTAGGCGGTGTCCCCGAACTCGATCTTCTTTTGACACCGAACCTTTCCGTTCTGTTTGCCGCTCGCGCCGCAGGCTTGCTACCGCTTGGCTTCATAGGAAGTATCGGGGAATTCTCAGACACTGGTATAATTCGTGAAGCCGCGGCGCATGCGCGGCGGCTTGGCTTTGCCGGAGCTTTGGCGATCCATCCAAAGCAGGTTGCTATATTCAATGAGGCTTTTTCGCCAAGCCCACAGGAACTCGAATGGGCTCGTCGTATCCTCGCGGCGGAAAAAGATGCGACGGCGCAGGGCAGAGGCGCGTTCGCATTGGACGGAAAGATGGTCGATGCACCGGTTATTCGAAGGGCTTGAGAAATCATCGCCACGGATCCGGGCGCCGAGTTGGCCGTTTGAGTCCTCAGCGGATTGATTAAACCAACTGGACGACACGACAGCAAGGCGTCATACAGCTCGGCACAATTATTGCTGTCGCCCCATCACATTTCGAGATAGATTACGTCAATTGCAGTCCTCCCTCGGAAGAGTGCCCGTGGAAATCAGGCAGCTAAGATACTTTGTCGGCGTGGTCGAAGCAGGCAGTTTCACGAAGGCCGCTGGCTTCCTTAATGTCGCCCAGAGTGCGCTGAGCCTGCATGTGCGTCAACTGGAGGAAGGCTTCGGCACTCAGCTGCTGATACGCGACAGGACCGGCGTGAGCGTCACGGCGTCAGGAGCCAAACTGCTCGATCGCGCGCGGGCGATTCTCAAAGAAATTCGACTCACCGAGGCGGAATTGACCAACACAACTGCTTCCCCTGCCGGGGAGGTGACTATTGGCATTCCGTCTGGGGCTGCTCGCGTCCTGAGCGGTCCGCTGCTTGAGGCGGTGAGAAACGAACTGCCCAAGGTTTCCCTCAAGATGGTCGAGGGCATGACGGGACCGTTGGAGGAGTGGATGGCCGCTGGACGCTTCAATCTGGCGGTTCTGTACCGCACTGCCGACAATGGGGGGCGAATGACTGTGCTAGCTCGCGAAGACCTTTGTCTGGTGGTCCCGTCCGGTGAGCCACCGTTCGAAGATGCGATATCTCTGGCGGACCTGCATGCATTCCCGTTGGCGGTTCCCATGCGCAATAACAATGTCAGGCGTTCGGTAGCTGACGTCGTCGCACAACACGGTTGCGCGCTGAACGTCAAGTTTGAAGTGGACTCGCTCTCAACGATCATCATCATGGTCGTAGAGGGGAAAGCGCATTCTATTCTCGCCCCGTCTGCCGTACAGAAAGAAGCCTCTCAAGGGCTTGTCCGGACTGTCAAGATCGTCGATCCGGTGATTACCCGCTCGGTGGTGCTAGCTGTAAACCCCAAAGATGAGCGTTCTGCGGCCGTTTCTGCGGTCCGCAAGCTCATTCCGAAGGTCGCCAGAGAATTGATTGAAATGCGGGGCTGGGCAGCGGTGGCGCCTGAGACGACCTGACGATCGTTCAGCCTATATAGTTGGGGCAAGACCGCTTGCGGCCATCAGGATCTGAGCAATCTGGATTCCAGATGGATTTCGGCAATATTCGATATTTGACCCGCCACGACCATCGCGATGAAACTGGCTCAAGCGAGTTCAGCAGTTTCGATATCGAAAGCTGCGCTCGTATGGCAAGAATTCAGTCAAGTGGAGCCCGCGATGTCCGACGCCAAGAGCTACGAGCTCTTCATTAATGGCAAATGGCGAGCCGGTGGTAGCCTAGCCACTTTGCCCGTGATCAACCCGGCGACGGAGAAGGTATTTGCCTCAGTGGCCTCGGCTACGGTTTCAGACTTGGATGAAGCTCTTGCTTCGGCAGAACGCAGCCGCAAGGCGTGGTCCTCACGACCCGCCAAAGAGCGTGGCGAGATCCTCGTCTCTACCGCCAGCATTCTGGCAGAGAAAGCTGGCGCCGCAGCCAGGGACCTGTCGTCCGAACAGGGAAAGACGATTGCCGAAGCGATAGGAGAATACGCGCGCGCAGTCGAAACGCTGGAATGGAACGGTAGCCGTGCCGAAGAGCTGTCGGCCCCGATTCCGTTGGGCTCGAACAGGATGATCGTCCCGGAGCCGCTCGGTGTCGTCGCTGCCTTTACGCCCTGGAACTATCCGGCCGTTCTCATCGCCCGCAAGCTCGCCCCCGCGCTGGCGGCAGGCTGCCCGGTGATACTCAAAGGGGCTGAAGAGACGCCGAGCGTGGCTGTCCATATCGTGGAATCTTTGCGCCAAGCAGGGATACCGGAAGGCGTGGTCAACCTGGTCTTCGGTGTTCCTGTGCATATATCGCGGCATCTGCTCAGTTCGCCAATTGTGAAAGTCTTGACTTTCACAATTGGCGAACTGAGCAGATGCCGCGATAT
>NZ_SUEO01000001.1:79943-183319 GCF_004962925.1 Mesorhizobium sp.
ACTTTCACGGGTTCAACCGCTGTTGGAAAACAGTTCGCCACGCTCGCCGCGAATAATTTGCAGCGCTGCATCCTTGAACTCGGGGGACACTCACCGGTTATTGTGTGCGAAGATGCCGACCTGGCAACGGCGATACCGGCTATTTCGGAATACAAGTTCGAGTGCGCGGGCCAGAGCTGTAATGCGCCCAGCAGGATTCTTGTCGCCCGATCCCGCTATGAGGAATTCCTGTTCCGGATGACGGAGGCTGTCCGAAAAATCAGGATCGGTCCACCGGATGACCCTGCAACGCAGATGGGGCCCCTGGCAAACGCGCGGCGAATCGAGGCCATGCAACGCCTGACCAAAGATGCGGTAGAGGGCGGCGCCCGCATCGAGACCGGTGGCACCCCCCTTGACCGACCGGGGTTTTACTGGCCGCCAACCATCCTGACGGGCGTACCGAAGGAAGCGAGAGTGCTTCATGAAGAGCCGTTCGGACCGATTCTCACCGTGGCGCCTTTCGATACGATCGAAGAGGCGATCGAGGAAGCCAACGCCACCGAGTACGGGCTGGCCGCCTACTTGTTCACTGGCGCTGCCGATACGCAACAGAAGCTTATCAATGGTCTTTCTGCGGGCGCTGTTAGTGTGAATTACCTGAAAGGGGTTTCCGCTGATGCCCCTTATGGAGGAGTCAAGCAAAGCGGCTATGGATATGAAGGCGGCGAGCAGGGGGTGCGAAGCTTCCAGATTCTAAAAATGGTCAATGGCCTCGGTTCATTTGGATGAAATCCGGTGGGAAATAGAACACGGACCATCGCCGGTAGCGACATCACAAGGAGCGTCGCCGACGCCCTTCAGTACATCTCGTACTATCATCCTCCAGATTATATCCGGTCTCTTTCTCACGCATACACGCGAGAACAGAGCCCGCCGGCGAAGAATGCCATAGGTCAGATTCTGCTGAACTCCCGCATGGCGGCCTTTGGTCGGCGCCCGATTTGTCAGGACACCGGACTTGTGGTTGTCTTCGCAAAGGTCGGCATGGATGCCCGCATCAAGTCAACGGCCAGTTTCGCTGATCTTGTGAATGAGGGCGTACGTCAAGCCTATCTCGATCCGGACAATCCCCTTCGGGCATCGATCGTTGCGGATCCCCTCGCCAGACGGGTCAACACCCGCGACAACACGCCGGCAGTTGTCCATGTCGACCTGGTGCAAGGTAACCAGATTGAGGTCACCATCGCCGCAAAAGGCGGCGGGTCGGAGAACAAGGCACGTTTTACCACCCTCAATCCCAGCGCCTCCGTTTCCGACTGGGTGGTCAATACCGTTTCGACCCTTGGCAGCGGGTGGTGTCCACCTGGACTGATCTCTGTCGGCATCGGTGGTAGCGCTGAAAAGGCGATGCTGCTGGCCAAGGAGGCCATGAACGAGCCCATCGATATGGCGGAACTGATCGCAAGGGGGGCGTCAAGCGCAGAGGAGGGGCTGCGGATTGAGCTGTATGAGCGGATCAACGCGCTTGGTATCGGCGCCCAAGGCCTTGGTGGTCTGACGACAGTCGTTGACGTCAAGGTTGCGACCTATCCTACTCATGCGGCGTCCAAGCCTGTGGCGCTCATCCCGCAATGCGCCGCCAACCGGCACCTGAAGTTTACTTTGGACGGCTCTGGACCCATCAGCCTCCAGCCGCCCGATTTGCGCGAATGGCCCGACATCGGAGCCGACGAATTGAACCCAGCCGGCGTCCGGCGGGTCAATTTAGATACGCTGACGAAGGAAGAGACGGCATCGTGGCGCTGCGGTGAAACGCTCCTGCTGTCTGGAAAGATGCTGACGGCCCGTGACGCTGCCCACAAACGAATGGTCGAACTGATCGATGCCGGCAAGCCGCTTCCAGTCGATCTGCGGGGACGCGTGATCTACTACGTCGGTCCCGTCCGGGCAGTGAGGAATGAGGTCGTTGGACCCGCCGGTCCAACAACCTCCAGCCGCTTGGACGATTTTACGGACAAGGTGCTCGCCGAAACCGGCCTTTTCGCGATGGTGGGCAAAGCGGAGAGGGGACCGGCGGCCATCGCATCGATTGTAAGACACAAAACGCCATACCTTGCTGCAGTGGGTGGCGCTGCGTACCTGATTTCAAAGTCGATTAAGGCGGCGCGGATTGTCGCCTTTGAAGACCTGGGCATGGAAGCCATCTATGAATTCGATGTGCAGGACATGCCCGTCATCATGGCTGTCGATGTTGAGGGAAACTCCATTCACAATTCCGGGCCTCTTGAGTGGCGTAAGCGTATGGCGGCCGACAGCATCGCCCGCAACATCGGTGTTTGAGTCTTTCCGGTTGGGCGATTTCGGCCAGACCCCAGCGCCAAATTGTCGGGGAAGCCGTAAGACGAGTGGCATTTGCGGTGCCCTGCGCCTCGGCGAGCCGGACGAGCAAGGCCTTCAATTCACCCCAATAGCTGAATGTGCCAGTGAATACTGCATTGAGTATGCCGTCCACCCGATCGAGGCTCGATTGCAGTCGCGCATCTATCAAGTACGGGTAGCGGAGATTCAAGAAAGGGTTATCTATTTATCAGGAGGTCTCCGCCGCCGCGGACTATCCTCTCCAGCTGCATCATTGCCCCGTTAGGCGTCGGGGCGATAGCCAAATTACTTCTGCAGCTTTTCTCAGCGGATCACTCTCCCTCAGTTGATTTTCGTACCCATTCTAGCACATCTCGGGCCTGGAACGGATGCCTTCCACTACTACATTCGGTCGTTTCAATTGATGTTAGAATTGATCGGCACACGACGCGCTGTCGATCGCTGCTTGAGAGCAACAGGTTATGAAGTCGAAACCCGATCCCGTGCAACTCGACAGTTGGGACCTCCGAATTCTCTCCGAAATTCAGGCAGACGGTCGGATTTCAAAAAGTGAGCTTGCAAAACGAGTTCATCTTTCGGCGTCGGCCTGTTCGGAGCGGCTCCGAGCACTCAAGGCCGCAGGGATTATTGAGGGATTCTATGCGCGACTGAGTCCTGCCCTCATCGGCGGCATGATCTTTGTGATGGTGGAGGTCGTGCTGGATCGTCATCGTCTTGAGGACCAACGACACTTCGAAACTGCAATCGAAGAGATTCCGGAAATCCTGGACTGCTGGGCAATTGGGGGGCGCGTCGATTATCTGATGCGGGTCGCATCTCGTTCTATGGCCGCCTATCAGGATTTCATGGAGGGACTGCTGCAGGCAGGCTTGGGGATTGATCAATACTATAGCCTTGTCGTCACGAAACCAGTGAAGTCCAATTCACCGATACCCTTGTCCGCCCTGAGGCAACGGTAAAACCGAAAAGCTTAAGTTTCAACGGCGTTTGGCCCGGATCCCGTAGATTCGTCGGCAAAAAGCACCCATTCCGACGAAACTCAAGGGACATTTGCGGTATACTAATTGCTGGAAAGAGGTGGCCGAGCGCTATCCGCCAGTTGATGGCGAGGAAGGACGATGCGCTTGAGCAATCTGGAACCGATCAATTCCAGGAGACGGATCGAAGCAGCCATCGGACGCACTTGGCCAGCACGGTTGCGGCGAGAAGCCAAACCGGATCGTGCCTGGTGGAGGAGGGTCCATATCTAAGATGCGAAGTGTCGAAAAGTGCCTCTACAGCTACCTCAAGGGGGGGCTTCGCCCTGGATTGGCGATCAGTGGCGATTGAGCTTAGTCGCGGTCAGCGCATCCGTGTAGGGGGCGAAATCTACAGCGAGGAATTGGCAAGCCGACGGGGTAGCGGGAGTGCAAGCTGGCCCGCTCGGCCTTGGCGACCAAACCGGCCCTCGACGCCTGCGGATATTCGGAGATCGCTCCATCGCCTTTTTACGTCGTAAGTTCGTTGCTGATCGAGATTAGGAGATCGTCTGTCGTGTTTGACATTGCTGGTCAGTTCGGTTCCCACCTGTATAACATGCGTCCGGATTTCGTGACGATCGCAAAGGGTTTGAGTTCCGCCTACCTCCCCATCTCCGGGTCAATCATTGGCGACCGTGTCTGGTCGGTTTTGGAACAAGGAACTGAGAAGCACGGCGCACTCGGCCACGGCTGGACATATTCGGGGCACACGCTTTGTGCCGCAGCCGCGCTCGCCAATATTCGACTGCTTAAAAGAAAAAAATATTTTGGAGCATGTCCGCGATGTTGGACCGTATTGGCAAGACCGGATGAAGGCCGAGCTGGCGGGACATCCCATCGTTGGTGAAGTTCGCGGAGTGGGTATCCTGTCGGCCGTAGAGATGATGCGGGACCCAAAACAAAGGATACCATTCGAACCCGACCTTCAGGTCGGGGTGCGCACTGCAGCTGCTCTGTTTGAGAATGGTGTCATCGGACGGGCCATGCCGCATGGCGACATCCTCGGTTATGCACCCCCCCTGATCATTACCCGAAAAGAGATCGATATCATTGTCGACGCGACGGTAAAGTCGGTCGATACCACCTATCGCGCGCTGAAGGCCGAGGGTGCCGTATGATTTTGCGATCGCGAAGGAGTGAGTCCGGAGGCAGGCATGTCCCTGCGCGCTACTGCGCCGAGCAGACCCAAAACTGTTGAATTCCAGATATCTGATCTTGAGCATGCTCCGGACTATTTCAGTCACGAACCGAATCAGTTCTGCCGCCGCTGTCCTGTTGCCCAACGACCAGGACCTCTGTGCGGCGCGCCCTGCGGGTGTACCTCCCCGCCGGCAGGGCGCCCTTTTTGACCCACGTAATCAGAATCATTATGGCCCGTCCGGAATCGAGGGTCTGGTAAAGGTCATCTGCACGTTCCGATGCAGATTGAGCTTAGACGCGCCCTTTACATCATTGCAGCGGGCCACGGTCGCCGGTTCCAAAGTGCGGCAACGCCGAAGATATCTTCCTTCACATCACAAAGAGCAGAATAATCATTGCGGTGAATTTTATCACGTCAGGTATATAAAAGGACGATACTCACACGCCCATCCCGTTCACAAGGAAAAGGCATTTTAATATTGTTGAGACGATTTGCCTATCAAAGAAAAGAAAGCATCGCAACACTTCGTTCCGGATCACGGCGCCCCGGGTGGGGGATGAGCGGCTATCCGAATTGTTATGCTCGTGCCGACCCAAATTCCTGCAAAAGCTGGGTCAATGATGGCTTTTGGTCAGCGCAGGATGATTTCTCCTGATTTGGACGGTGCAGGGGCGGTCACGATTTAATGCATGGAGATTCTCTGATTGAGCTGTTGAAAGATCAAGAGGCGTCTGCCAGACGCCCAACGGGCGAGCCCAGCATGATTGGGATGACCGGCGAAGATCGAAAGTGTGGCAGCATTCTGGAGCCTGGTCAGCGCAGCGACGCCCGCGAAGTCAATCGCGTTTGTCGGGACATACACGACGCAGCCGGAAGGCGTGCAGAAAGAGGAAGAATCGAGCGCGACGATGACGAGGGACCTGCCACTTGTTTTCGAGACATTCCTTGAAAGACTGTCACAGAGTATCGATGAGGCAGATTTCCGGGATGCCATGGCTGAGGCGGCCGGACGACTTGACCTAATCTCCTTTGCCTACCTCTCCTTGCCAGCACGGCCTTCCGGCAAACCGAGGCTAATTTCGAACTATCCACCCCGCTGGACCAGACAGTATCTGGAAAATCAGTATGAGAAACTCGATCCTGTGGTCTTGCGTGCTCGAAATGGCGGCTGCCCGTTTCACTGGGGATCGAATTTGGGAGGCGATAAAATGTCGCCGGCTCAACAGCAGCTATTCGATGAGGCGGCTCAATTCAGCATCTGCTGCGGTTTGACGATCCCAATTGTCGATCTCCGCGGCCGCATCGCTGCGGTTACTTTTGCCGCCGATGAGCCTCGTCCAGTATTTCTTCGGGTCGCTGAGCGGTACGAACAAGCTCTTCAGCTGATGGCGGCCTGCTTTCATCGTTGCGTTCGCCGCAAACTGCCGAGCGATCGAACAGTGGATGGGATTTCGCTGACATCCCGCGAATATGAGTGCCTGCGGTGGGCAGCGCGGGGTAATTCAGCCTGGGTGACCGGCCGCATCTTGGGCATCAAGCCACGCACGATCGCTTTTCATTTGGACAATGCCAAGAAGAAGCTAGGCGTGCGAACCCAAAATCAGGCTATAGCCCTTTTGGGGTCCGAAGGGTCCTCAATTCTCTGAGAAGCTTTTTGATCCGGTTGTGCTTGGTCCATTCGATCGCGCGCTTTGTATCGAGCGTTGACTGGATGCCGAGATCTTCTGTTCCGCCGGCTCGGTCAGGGCGATGCAGCCGTATCCTTCCAGTCCGCGCCGGTGATCTTAGTCTACCGGTGCTCGAGCGGGTGTTTCGTCGCTGACGAGCTAGTCGTGCGGTTTATAGTTTCCGAGAATGGCCCGCTTGCATACCTGCCTGCCGGTAATCTCTAACCGTTGACTTAGGGCGATGGCTTTCGGTTATCCGGCTTGAAAGCGAAGAGGTGGACCATTCTGCGTCGAGCGCCGGCACGATATGGAGTGCTGCTCCGGGCTATTACCCATCCAGACAGAGCGGAACCTTCTATCACGTCAGACGCTCGGACAATTGCCAAAACCCCGATTTCCTGGGAACTGAATTGTGCTCGCCACCGAGTCCATTTTGCCGGCGCGTCTGTGGTGCAGGTCCCGATCAGCCTGACCACTGGCTGCCACAGGAACTGCCTACTTGTATGACCGAGCACTGCGCATTTGTCAGCTGGCGAACAATTCCTTGTAGCCGCTCGTCACCATCCAGTTCGCACGGTCGAGATGACTACGAAGCGCCTTCCTGGCGCGCTCCGGTTCAAGTGCCGGATCAATGCCGAGGATCAGATGGGCCATTTCCTCTTGGGGCGCCTCATCGGCTGAGGCGTCCAGGAGCCTCATATAGGTGGTAAAGTGCGCCCTGTCGTAGGCGGTAAGACGGTCAGACCAAGGGACTTCGTCGAGCAGTGTTGGGCTTTGAATCCTATCTGTTCCCGTTGATCGATTCATGTCTGCCGCGAACCTCGCATGTTGATCGCTGGATTCAAGGCAGAATATCCCAAAATGGGATAATCCGAAACGGGGATTAGTCGCTGAGCCGGTCTCTACCTGACCGGTTCACCTAAATGCCAAAATCTCTTCGATCTCCCCGCCACCAGCGGTTTCTGGCCCAGTTGATCTCACTGCGCAAGGTCAAAGGGCTGACGCAGGCGCAGGTGGCTGAGATGCTTGGCCGTCCGCAATCTTTCGTGGCGAAATATGAGGGTGGAGAGCGGCGTCTCGATATCATTGAGTTTCTCGACGTAACTGCGGCCCTCGACGCTGATCCGTGTGAGATTCTGTTGAGCCTGCGGACGTAGTGGGCGCCCGCGCCCATCACCGCGCGTGCCGGGTGCCGGTGGGTCGATCCCTGCTTTTCTTGGCTCAGGGCGTCTCGACCATTCCGCTGCGCCTCCTCCTAGCGCGTCGTTAGACTCTCGCAATTCTCTCTGTTGTGCCCTTCCCAGCAGGTGGCGCCGCATCCTTCTAGGCCCGCCGCGGCGTCCCGCAACCCTTAGCTAGGTGTGAGCTTTCAGTAGGTTGTCCATCCGGTCCTTCGGATGCGGTGCGGCTCAGACGGCGGGCCCGTTCCTGTCATGACTCGCCGCCGCACCGCTTCCTGGGAAGCAGCCATTGGCGAGCGGAGGACAAAACGATGAGACAGCGAAGGGCTGGGCCATCCGCGCCGACTGGAAGTCCTCGCGATCATCTTCGAGCGCATTCGCGCTGTGGTGATGCGTCGATGCATGGTGGTTATGCGACTTCGTTGCTTCAAGCGAAGCGACCGCACCGCCCTTTCGTCAACTGGCGAACAAATCCTTGTAGCCGCTCGTCACCACCCAGTTTGCACGGTCGAGATGACTGCGAAGGACGTTCCGTGCGCGCTCCGGTTCGCGTGCCGGATCAATGCCGAGGATCACATGGGCCATTTCCTCTTCAGTGGCGTTGTCGGCTGAGGCGTCCAGGAGCCTCATATAGGTTGTAAAGTGGTCCTTGTCGTAGGCTGTAATGCGGTCCGACCAGGGGACCTCGTCGGCAAACGGCGTGTTCGATTTGGGCTGTAACATTCGCTAATTCTATCTCCGGAGAATGGACCGGCGAAGCCCTCTGGCTGCTAAATGTGGATTACATATTATATTATAGTTGATAAACTCAAGCCGCCTGATCCGCTGGCTTGCGTGCATGGATATGCGCAAGTTGGTCGGACGGAATGTGCAGAGGATCAGGCAAAGGAAGCGTCTGACGCAGGAGCAGCTTGCGGAGATTTCCGGGTTCAGTCAGCAGTACATCAGCGGCTTGGAGAAAGGCCGAAGAAATCCGACAATTATCACGATCTATGAACTGGCATTGGCCCTCGGCGTCAGCCACATGGATCTGGTTCGGCCCGACAAACAGGCCTGATACACCCGCCCTCCAAGTAGCTGGCGGCCTGATGGCGCGCGCCGGGTGCTCGTGAACCCACGCTTTTCTTAGGGCCCCCCGGCAGCCCCTGCCATTTGGCTCGCCCTGGCGCGGCGCACCCTATTGGACAGTCGGCCGCTGCGGTTTTTGTCAGCCTTTCCTGGGGCGGTCGGCATTGCCTTTTAGGCCCGCCGCGGCCTCCCGCAACCTTCGCTCTCGCTTCAGGTCCTTCTCTTGGTTACGGTCCTTCGGATGCGGTTCGCCTCTTTCAGCGGGCCTAATCGCTTTCTGCCGCCCACCCCACGGGGACAGGCACGCGAGACTAGTATGGAGCGTTGCGGTTAGCGCACGAACAGCAAAGGAACTGAAAAAAACAGGCAACTGTCGCAGCATGGCTGAACCAGCCATCTTGTCGGCATCTATGAGCCGCGTGTTCGCCTTGGGGCCCTGCCGGTAGGATCCCTGCAGTTGAAGTCATTGTCGGCATTCTGACAACGATGGACATGAACCGCCGAACTATCAAGGCGACCAGGTTGTTGTCTAGCAATGGTTTTCCGAATCGGCACGGCACTTGCGTTACCAAAAACAAGTACGCCGCGGCACGGATCGCCCAAGAGGCTGAACGACCTGATCTGTTTGACCCTCGCAGCAGGGTGGATGGCTAACACAAAGGAAACTTTGAAGGTGGACGTTTTCGAAAGTTCTCCAATACCTGTCAGGAAAACACGGACGCCATCTTTCTCGGTGGATCTAGCCTTGCTGGGAGTCGCATTCGTTTGGGGGGCGAGCTATCCGGTCGGGAAAGGCGCACTGTTCTACGCGCCGGTTTCGATACTTGTTCTTTATCGCTTCCTGATTACTACGATCATTACGGCAGTGGCTGCAAGACATGAGATCGCATTGGTCTCCTGGGGCGATTTCATCCGCGGCTTCGCATTGGGAACAATACTTTTTTGCATCTTTATTGCTGAAACTTACGGCGTTGCATCGACAAGCGCAATGAACACGGCCTTGATCATATCGCTTTGTGTGATTTTCACGCCGATCATCGACTATGGGCTATCACGGCGACTTCCACCTACGGGCATTTTGGCAAGTGCTGCCATAGCGTGCATCGGTGTCGGCATTCTCACTGGCGGGATCAGCAGGTTCAGCCCGGGTGACGCGCTTGTCTTGGGGGCCGCGATTCTGCGAGCGGTTATGGTCGTTTCCACCAAACGCCTTCTGGCCGGCCGGCAGATTTCATCTGCAGCCCTGACGGCCATCCAGGGATCGACGGTGGCAACACTTACTTTCGTTTTGGCCGTCGCTCAGTTCGGAATTTCAGGCCTTGTTGTGAGGGCCACCCTTCAGTTTTGGGGCGCTGTTGCCTTCCTTGCACTCTTCTGCACCCTCGCTGCATTCTACATTCAAAATGCCGCAGTGAGAAAATCCACACCGACACGGGTTGGCTTCTTGATGGGAACAGAACCTTTTTTTGGTTTCGTTCTAGCGCACCTTCTTCTGAATGAGCCTTTGACAGTACCGAGCTTGATAGGCGCAGGCCTCGTCCTCGCTGGGACGTTTGCTGGCATCTGGTTTGAGAGCAGGACATCCAAATGAACCCCATCTTGGCTTCCACCAAACCCGCCTTCGGCGGCATTTCGAGTTTTGAAGATCTGGAGGCTTTTCCGGACCGAACCGCACCAGTTGCAACCATGTTCAGCGGCGGTCTCGACAGCACCTATCTTCTCTACAAGCTGCAAAGCCTTGGCTTTGCGAACATTGAAGCTGTCGCAGCGGATGTCGGAACGCGCATCGATCAGCCTTTGTTGGAACGGACGGCAGCCATGTTCGGCGCGCGCTTTGTCTGCCTCGAAGGGCGGGATGCCTTTGTCGAACAAGGCGTGAAATCAGCCATTCGAGCCCACGCCAAGTACCTTGGCATCTATCCGTTGAGCAGTTCGTTGAGCCGTCCCATAATCGCATCTTTGGTTGTTAATCATGCAAGGTCAATCGGCTCACGGCTGGTTCTTCATACAGCAAACCTTTCTCAAAACAGTCTTCCGCGCCTTAACAATAGCATTAAGCGCTCAGGATTTTCCGGCAACTTCGGCAGTCCGTATGAATGCTCTGTGATATCCCGACAACAGAAGACCTCCGACCTGTCCAAGTGTGGAGCGACTTTTGTGGCGGACCGTACGTGGAGCGCGGACGAAAACCTCTGGTGTCGGGAATTCGAGTCGGGGCCTTTGGAAGATCCCGAGAACTTTTCCATCCCCGAGGAGGCATTTGCTTGGACGCGCAACATTCCCGCAGAGCAGCCGGTAGAGATCAAACTCGGGTTTGCAGACGGAAGTCTCGTGTCAATTGATGACCGTGATGTTGCATTGGTCGACGCAATCCCGTTCCTGAATAACACGGTCGGCAAATTCGGGCACGGCCGCTTTGTCGGGCTTGAACACATCACAACCGGCCAAAAGGTTCTCGAAGTCCGCGAGGCCCCTGCGGCGGCCATTATCTTCGACGCGCTGCGTCACCTCGAAACCGCTTCTCTTGACGTGGCATCAATCGTTTTGAAGCAAGGGCTTGAGCAAGCCTGGTCCCAAGAGGCGGTTTCAGGTGCATGGGGCAGTACTATTCACCAGATGTGCGAACGGGCCATTGCATCCGCCCTCGAGGGCGTTAGCGGGAGCGTCAGCTACATAGTCGATCACACACGCTTTTTACCTCGGTCGATCCGAGCCAGGACGCCGAGATACATTAGGGACCGCCACCTTTGGGAATACCAAGCCGCAACCCACATAGCGTTGTCCAAAGCGTTCCGTCCTCGCCAAGTCGCCAAAAGGGAGACACCCGTGGAAAACAACGCACCCCAGGCGCCGGCCAACCTCAGTCAACAATGCACTGACGGTCTGGTGACAAATGGATGGTGGTTTTCAAAAGGCGAGCGCGCCGAAGCCTGCTTTGGCATCGAAATTGATGCAGCCTGGAAGAACTTTGCTGACCATTGGAATCGACTTCTTCTCGATGAATACATGCGTGACGGCGGAACATATCGTTACCGGCGCTATAGCGCTTTTGAATATGACGCAACTGACGGAATCTTTAGGCTCCTACCCCACGCCCCCTACGAACAATCAAAAGGTGTCAATCATCTGAATGGCGGCTTCAAGCGCCACTTCGAGCCCCTTGAAAACTCCTTTATAGACCATCCCGTCTTAGAAAAGATTCTGACAGGTTTCTGCAGAATTCTATGTGAAGCCGCCCGACATGATCGTTGGAATATCAAGATCCATCCCTACCGGATTGTCGCGCGCGATGGTGTAAACGGCAAACCGGCACCCGAGGGCCTTCACCAGGACGGGGTGGACTTCATTGCTTGCTATATGATTGGGCGGGTCAACGTCACCGGCGGCATGAGCATGATCACCGACGCCTCAAAGGAGTTCCTCGGCGAGGTCGAAATGAACTCCCCGAATGATTTTGTGATCTGCAACGACCGCGAAACCTTTCACGATGTATCGTCGATTGTGGCCGAAAACCTGAAAATGCCGTACGCTTATCGCGACGTCCTTGTGATCGCCTTCGAGAAATTATAACGCCCAGCGCGCCGAGAGCATTTTCAACAAGGTTCAATACTGCTTGGTATCCTCTCGGGTGTTCCTGGTGCGGGAACAATGCAGGATTAATTTCTTGCATCTAAACACCTAGATAGCAGTTTCGCCTCCTCTGGTATGATGGTTTTTGGCCTCGCGGATCTCGCGTAATACGAATGACCGTGGACACCCCCGATCTTCGCAAGAAAGTGAGAAATTATCCTCATGCTGTCCGACGAGGTGGTCTGCGGCTTCGGAGGCACCGGGAACTGGTTTGGTAGCCAGACATTTGGCATGGAACCGGACATGCTCTCGATCGCCAAGGGGCTTTCATCCGGTCACCTGCCCATTGGCGGCGTCATTATCTCGACAAGATTTATCAATGCGCCGCTGACGAGGCACACAAGGTCGGCGTGTTCGGTCACGGTTTCACCTACTCCGGTCATCCGGTGATAGCGGCCGTCGCCGCCGAGGCGATCAGGATCTACCGCGAGATCGATTTCGTGACCCAGGCGCGTCGTCTCGGCGATCACTTGCATGGAGCCCTCGCGGACGCGCTCGGCGACCATCCGCTTGTCGGTGAAGCCCGCGGCCGCGGCTTCATCGCGGGGGTTCAGATCGTCGAGGATCGTGCGCCCGTCGCGTCTTCGCGCCCGAGCTGAGGATCGGCGATGTCGAGCGGCGGTGCCGCGAGCACGGCGTCATGATCCGCAATATGGGAGACGTGCTTGCAATCTGTCCGCCCTATATAATCACCGAAAGCGAGATCGACGCCTTGGTTGACGGCATTCGTTCTGCGCTCGACGGCGCCGCTGCTGCGAATTCCCGGGTCGGTCGGGTGGCATGAGTTCCAGCATTAAGACCGACTGCTTCACTGCAGTGGATATTATCGAGCAAACGCTCACCCGAGGGGTGCACTTCATCCGTGTCCGGTACAAAACGTCACCCATGTCTCAGGTCGGGCACGCCGCTCGCCAACGACACCGAGTTCGGCCTCGCGGCCTACTTCTACACCGGCGATCTCGGTCGCGCCTTCCGCGTGATGGAAGGACTGAAGTACCGGCGTCAATGAAGGCCTGATCACCACGCCGGAGGTGCCGTTCCGCGGCGTCAAGGAATCGGGCCTCGGCAAGGAAGGCGGCCTCCAGGGCATCGTGGATTATCTCGACACCAAACATGTCTGCATCGGCGGTCTCGGCCTCTAGTGGTTCCCGCCTGACATGGGAGTCCAATCAGAGATTCCCTTTCTGGCCTGCGCGTGCGAGTCTGGCGCATGCGCACAGGAAGATCGTTCACCGTTTCGTCGGCCGATCGCGTCCGTCTGACGGCGCTGATCAGGGATCGCAACGCCCCGCAAAAGCATGTCTGGCGCGCCGAGATCGTGCTTTTGCCCGCCGACGGCGTCGGCACCGGCGAGGTCATGCGCCGCATCGGCAAGTCGAAGACCGACGTCTGGCGCTGGCAGGAGCGCTTTGCCGCGGAAGGCTGTGACGGGCTGCTGCGCGACAAGACGCGACAGTGGCGCATTCCGCCGCTCGGTCCCGATGTCGGCGAGCGCGTCGTGGCACTGACGCTTGCCGATCCGCCGGGCGAGAGGACCCACTGGACCGCCGACATGATGGCGCAAGCCGCCGCAATCAGCGCCAGCGCCGTCAGGCGCATCTGGAAGGCGCATGGTCTCGCACCCCACCGCTGGCGCCAGTTCAAGCTCTCCAATGATCCGAAGTTCGTCGACAAGTTGCGCGCCGTCGTCGGCCTCTATCTCGATGCGCCGGCCCATGCCATCGTTCTGTCGGTCGATGAAAAGAGCCAGATCCAGGCGCTCGACCGCACCCACCCGGCCTGCCGATGAAGAAGGGGCGGCTCGGTACGATGAGGCACGACTACAAGCGCAACGGCACCACCACCCTGTTCGCCGCCCTCAACGTCCACTATTGTCCCGTTGACGAGAATATCATCTTAGTTGCTTGTAACAATTTGTTCTCCACTTCCGTCTCCATCGTATCTCAGTCAACGCGATGGAGCAGGAAATGACTACAAACATTCTGAAACTGGAAGAAGGCAGGGCAATCGGCTCTAATCGTGACGTGCCGCTGTCAGATCATGAGGCGGAAGCCCTAGGGCATCTTGCGGTGGCGCTGAGTGGCATTTCGACGACCATTCGGTCCGCCGCCTACAAACACGCGCTAAACTCTAGTCACGCGATGAAGCCCCTAAAGGAGACGGAGGACGCGCTTACCGACTACGACGCCTTGGCGAGGGCGGCGGGCCGAAAGCAGCCGAAAGCGGCGGAGGAGGACGACAGGAAGGGGGACGCCCTAGCGAGAGAGGCCGCCGCACAGGTCAGCAGGGTCGTTCAGACCCGATCTTCCCGCTGGAGCAGACCGCGAAGGGTACCGGTGGCGTCAACGGACTACGTTCGGCAGGTGGTCATGGCAGATAGTCAGCTTGGAGCAGTGTCGGCACTGGTAAACGCGCGGCGAGTGGCTCCAGAACGCTTCCTTGCTTCTGTTCCCAGTGTAGATAATAATCCGGATGCTCCGCTTCTGACCTCTTTTTCGGACTATCTGAGCAGGGTGTGCGGACTGGAGTCAAAGTCCCGCGAAGGCGTTCTCCTGGGCAGCCGCCGCTTTCTGGATTGGTTCCATCACCACCATTCCCGGCCAAGCCCTCGGCGCGTTGACGGCTGAGCATGTCCTTGCCGCTGTCGAACATCGGCTGTCACTATCGGCGACCTCCGGTACCCGCACCGGCAGCAACTTCTCACATCGTATTGGGCTGGCCACCACGACCAGAATCTCGCGCGCGTCGTCCCCAGGACGCCCCACTGGCGTTTGGCTCATCTAACCCTCGAACTCGGCTACGGCCCGTCGACGGTCTTCTTCACATGGGTCGGATTCGACGAAATGGACGAGGTCACAGGCGACGGCCATGCTGAACTGCTCGACGACGGCTCCATCGAGATCACCTTCCTCTATCACAACGGCGACGAGGCAATCCTCAAGGCCAAACGGGACACTTCTTCAACGGCCTGCTAGGAGATCCGTGTTCGCCTTGCGCTGACAAAGAAGCTCACACATGACGTCCGGGAGACGATGCTGGCAAATGGTCTGGCTGAAGCATTCCACCCACAATACCAAAGCCCGTCCCGATCCAAAGCGCTTCTAAGCACTCCACCTCAGGCGCAAGGCCGGTTGGCCAGTGCATCTTCTTGGTCCGCCGGAAGAGAACCCCGCCCGACAATAGCTTCATGAGGTCTTGCGCTGCAGTGTCGACCGTAAAAAAGGGCGCGCGAGGCGCCCTTCATTTTAAACCGGCAGTCGGGAAGCAGACTTCACTCTGATATTCAAAAGCGGTAGGTGACACCTGCGCCTATCAGCCAGGGATCGAGCTCCGCCTTCCCCGTCAGCTTCGCGCCGGCCACCGTGACGTCGAAGTCCGGCCTCAGGAAAAGCTTCTTCACGTCGAAGTTGAGGCCCCAGTGCTGGTCCACCATGTAGTCGAATCCGACCTGCAGCGCCGTGCCGAACGTGTTCTTCACCTTGAGAGCGTCAGCGCTGCCGGTGTCCTGGTTATAGAAGATCGTGTAGTTCACGCCGGCGCCGACATAAGGCTTGAACGCGCCGAGATCGGTAAAATGGTACTGCAACGTGAGCGTCGGCGGCAGCAGCCAAGCTTTGCCGATGTTGCCCAACCCACCGATCGTCCCTTGGCCCGCGATGTTGGCATAGGTGGTACCGAGTATGAGTTCGGCGGCGATGTTGTCGTTAAAGAAATACGAGATATCGAGTTCCGGCGTCACCGTGTCCGAATAGGAAAGACCGGAGCCGGGAAGCGTATCAACGTAGCCCAGATCTTTCGTAACGACGCCCAACGCCCGCAGGCGGACCTGCCAAGGGCTTGGCGCTTCGGTGACCGAGGCTCCCGTCTCCGCCAGGACGGTCTCTGCTTGCGAAGGCTCCGCGGCGACGGCCTGCTGTCCCACCATGATTAGGGCCACCGCCGCTGCTATTGCCCGCGCTACGCCCATTCGCGTTCTCGCCATGATATTCACTCCTTGATGTTCAGAAAGGATGCACTGCACTATTTCGTCTCCTGCTCGAATGAATCGTTGATGGAGCTCAAATGCTCCTCTTGCGTTGCAACGCGTACCGCCATCTCCGGAAGGTGATCGTTGAAGCCGATTGCGCTGCGGAGAAAATTGGTGCCTAGACTGATGAATGCGGCTTGCTCCCGATTGTCCTTGCCGTAGCCGTGCCCGCCTGCGCTGGCCTCGTAGAAGTAAGCGGGATAGCCAAGAGCCTGCAGTTTTGCGGCCATCTTGCGCGCATGGCCCGGATGGACGCGGTCGTCGCGTTTCGTGGTGGCGATCAGGATAGGCGGATAGGGCTGTCCCGGCGCCGCGGCGTGATAGGCGGAGATTTCCTTCAGGAAAGCCCAATCGTGAGCCTTGTCCGGATCGCCATATTCGTCGATCCAGCTCGCGCCCGCTAAGAGCTTGGTGTAGCGACGCATGTCGATAAGCGGAATTGTGCAGAACAGAGCCCCGAAATGCTCAGGATAGCGGGTCAGCATGTTGGCGATCAGCAGGCCGCCGTTTGAGCCGCCCTCGGCGGCAATCCGCCTCGGCAGGGTGATGCCCCTTCGCACGAGGTCGGCGGCAACGGCGGCGAAATCGTCATGGGCCAGACGCTTGCCCTCCCTGCGCCCGGCATCATGCCAGCGGGTGCCGAACTCGCCGCCGCCGCGGATGTTCGCCTCCACACACGTGCCGCCGCGCTCGAGCCACAGCTTGCCCAGCGGGGAGTTGTAGTAGGGCAGGAGTGATACGCCGAACCCGCCATAAGCGGAAAGGTGAATCGGAGCATCTCCGTTCCCGTTCGCCGGGCCAACCTGCGTATAGGGGATCAGCTCATGATCGATAGAGATTGCCTCGTGGCGCGTGACCACCAGTCCGGATGCATCGAAATTCTCCGGGCTGCGCTTCAGGATTGCTGAAGCGCTGAGAGACGGCGCGGCATTGAGATCGAACAGCAAGAGCTGCGGCGGTGTGATCGGATCCTGAGCACAGACCAGGACCTCTCCATTGGTCTCGTGAACTGCCGCATCGAATGACCAGACGTCGACAGTCCCTTCGGCGGGCAGGGTGTTCAGGACTCGGCGCGTCCATTCCTGGTGGCCGGGAGTGAACATCTCGAAACGCGGTACGAGATTGACGAGGTAAGAGATAATGAGCTTCCCGTCATTCCAGAAGAATGACTGCAGGGAGCGCCTTTCCCCTGGTTGAAACAGGGTCTCAAAACGGCGACCGCCGGCGAGAAAAGAGGAAAGCGAGATGACGATCAGCGCGTCGGCGGGATGGGTGGTGCCTCCCACCGTCCAGGGCTTTTGCGGCCTTACCGCCAGCCAGTCGCCGAAGACCTGCCGCGACGCGTCGCGAGGAAGATCGATCTGCCTCCTCGGCCCGCTCCTGTCGCCGATCCAGCTGATCTTCTCGAAGAAGGCCGGCTGCTCGATGAACCAAAGGCGCTCGCTGCGGCCGGTGCGGTCCGAATGACCAGACACCTTGAGGCTCTGGAACCCGGCCTCGTAGATTACCGGCGTGGTGAGGGGATCCGCGTCACGCTTCCACAGTCGCACGGTGCGCGCATAGCCGGAGCGGGTGGCCATGCCATTACCAAGCGCACTGGAAAGCAGAAGCGTGTCAGGGTCCAGCCAACTAACGTAGCCTTTGGCCTCGGGGAGGTTGAAACCGTCGGCCACAAAGCTCAGAGAGATCAGGTCGAATTCGCGATGCACGACCGCGTCGCTGCCGCCGCGCGACAGGCGCAGAACGGCTCTTTCCCGTCTCTCCGGCTCGACGGACGCGCCGTCCCAGATCCAATCCTCTCCGTCGCTAGCCGCGAGAGCATCTAGATCGAGCAGTAGCTCCCATTGGGGATCCGCCTTCATGTAGGCGGCAAGGGTGGTCCGGCGCCACAGTCCGCGTGGATTTCCGGCATCTCGCCAATAATTGTAGAGGTACTGACCACGGCGCGCGATCAGGGGAAGGTTGTCGCGATTGTCGAAAATGGCTGTCAGAGCCGCCCGGTCGCGCTCGAACTGCGTTCCACCGAAGTGCTTCAGGGTCTTTGCCGACTCGCCGGCGGCCCAGGCAAGTGCCCGCTCGCCCTCTACATCTTCAAGCCAGAGATAGGGATCGTCGTCGGGAGCATCCAGCGTTGGACGGACATCAAATGCGTTCATGTCCGGACAGCCTTCAGAAAGAAGGGATAGAGGCTTCCGTCGGCTCGGGAACGCTCAGTGTTGGTAGCGGCGCCCACATGTTCGAAAAGCGTGATCATTGATGAGTTCTTCCAGTCGGTGCGGCGTCGTAGTTCTTTTGCGCATAGGACCGCAACCGTCGTGCCAACTAGGAAAATCGTTTCGGAACAATGCGATCGCTCTGGAAGCGTTGTGTCACATGTCTGACATCGTCGAGAATCCGATAACGAGTGCTCCTCCTAATCACCGGATCAACCTCCGGCGCCAGTCGGTGACACCGTGCAGAACTCGAGCAGTGAAGCTCATTGGTGAACTTGGTTGACGCCCAACATCTTCGCTCTGGAGCGCTTCACGCACACGGATTCATGGCAGACACCATGAGGCGATCGATGCGGTTAGCGACCAAGCTGGCTGCGCCTGTGGGTTTCAGCCGCCAGCTGGAAGCAGCGGAGTTCTGAGGAGATGCGACGAGCGCCCCCAAAGCTCGCGAAGCGCATTGAAATACGTGAGCACTGTCAGATACGGATCGGCGGGATCTTCCCCTTCTTGCGTCGGGCTGGAAGTCAGTGCCTGCGCGCCTGCCAGCAGGGTCTGCATGCTCCGAAGAAAGAGGAGTTTAGGCCCGCGATCCTGACTCGCCACACCGACGTAGAGGCGGGCGGGCTCTCGTGTCGATGGCACAGTCCTGGCGAAGAAGCTGTCGGTACGGTGGATGCCGGGTGGCGGAAATACGGCCGTCTCCGAACGATCGAACAAGGCTGCGATCTGTTTCTCCGCCCTTCGGACGGTCGCGGTCGAAGCGACGATTTTGGACGAATGAGTCCATGAAGACCCGGCCGCGACGACAGCAGGTCGATCGCTGTTTCGTAGAGTGCGGCCACCGTTCCAAGCGGGCCAGAGATCAGGTGCAGTTCGTCCTGGATGACAAGATCCGGCGGATCGAGCCGATGCCCGTTTCCGAAGGGGCGACCTTCGCCTGGCTCATACGCGCCGAAGAACCCCTTGTCCGGATCATACCGGTCTACGTGTCCAAAGAATGCGCCGCTCTTGCCAATCCATGGAAGGGAGGCAAATTTGTCCACCGTGGCGATGAGAAATGCGGGAAGACGGCGGTAAATTGGCTCGTCCACCACGAGCACCGGCAGGTGTCGATCCCGCGTGAAGTCGCATTCGGCGTTCTCGCATTTGAGCACTAGATTCTGCGGAGCCGTCCTGTTGGGCGTGAAGTGGAAGCTCTCTGGCTTGAAGGGCTCACCACACCACGGACATGCCTTCAGTGGCACCGGGGATTTCGTCTTAGGTCTGCTCTGGTACCGCTTCAGCCAGGTCGTCGCGGCGTCCTTGTCGGAAGAATTTCGCGGCTGGATTGTTCGGTGAGGCTGCGCCGCCCACCCAGAGTCCAATCTCGATCGGCCATTCGCCAAGCGTGTTCCGGCCATTGTCATCATGGGTCCGCAGGAATTCGAGCGCGCAGACGAGACCAGCGGCGTGAGCAGGCGTAACGTGTAGCGCATGATGACGCTGATGCCCGCACCCAGCACGCCAGATCCGCGGAGCCGCCTCAGCACAATCGCATAGGCGGCAAGTCCAAGATACGCTCTTGCCGCCGCCGGTCGGAAAAAAAGCAGGTCGACGATCTCGCGCTCACCACTGTTTCGGTCGGTCACGCCAACGAGATTGAGGAGGACGAAGGCCAGCTGGAACGGCCGCCATGTTGGCGGGTCTACATCGCCCGGCAGCTTCTTCTGGATCACTGCCTCGCGCCGGCGGTTGGCCATCGCCATCGCCGTATTCATCAGGCCGAATGCTTCACGCGCCACCGTATCACGCTTAAGGAGATCTATCCCATCGCGAATCCTGCTGCCGGCGGTGTCAACATTTTCCAGAAGCGCCTGGCCCGTCTTTAGCCGTCTCGGCGCAAGCCCTGTCATCATTCCTTCCTGACCCCGCCGCCACTCGGCGTAAAGTTCAGGCAGTGAATCCAAGGCTGCACTGACCGCTTCGGCTCCGGAAACGGCAGCCCGAGCGAGCGCCTCCATGCCGAACTCGACGCCATCGCTCCTTGCCGGACGACACGCTCCACCTCCTGCTGCGGAAGGAAATCGGTCCAAACACGCGTCACGGGGAGCGGATCGTTCGTCGCGTCACGCCGTTCTTGCCAGCCTGCAGATGTGTTGCGACCAACGGCATATTCGCGGACATCGCGATAATGGAGATCGCCCAGCCTAAGTTCGAAATCATCGGACTGGTAGGTGGACAGGTCGCTGCGCGGATAAAATCCATCCGCACATTCGAGCTCGATCCGGGTCTGGAACGCGTAGGCCACGTCCTTGTACGGAGCCTTTGTGCTCCGTCGACGGTTTACCAAGAAGACGGTGATGACGCGCAGACGCTCTTCAGCCCCTTCCGGAGTCTTTTGACGGAGCACACGGTGTGAACGGCGACTTCGATGCCGCCGCCCGGCCTGTGAGGCGCAGCGCTTTCCGGCAGCGGGATCCCGGACTGGTTCCGAGTGACGTCGAGGACGATCGCGGCTTCGCCGGAACCCGAACCCAACGGAGGTTCTCGGGCTTTTCTGGCTTTGGCTTGCCCTTTCCCGACTCTTCGGGAATGAGGAGCGCATCGGGCAATGGGGGCTCCGTCTTATAGTTCCCCCATGTTGCGCGCAGCGTGACTTGACTCACCGTTTCCGGAAGAACCACCGTCAACCCTATCGACGACGGAAGAAACCTGTCCCGCGGTGGATGGTCAGTCGAATCCTTCTCATCGAGCTCCTCCTCGACAGCGGAGTCCAGCGTCTCACTGGCGAGAAGGTCATCGGCGGTTTCTTCGATGGTTTCCTCGCCGTCAGGTATCACAGGCGCAACACCGTCGTAGGCGGGAACGATAAAGCCCCCGACGTACCAGCGATGGCTTCTTGGTCAGGACTTCGCGTGCGAGATCCTGATCAAGGTCAGGATTCGGGCCGACTAGGTCGGATATATCGCGATTTGGACCAGCGAAGCCCCAGTGAGGATCGTGGCTGGCCGTTGATCGGAAACGAATCGGAGGCACCTTCAGGTAACGGACGATGAAGTTCACCATTTCCCTTTCTGATGCAGCTCGTCACACTATTACGCTTGCCACACTGGAAGCCTATGTTCTCGGAGATGGTCGTCCGCGCCGAACAAAGCTGGAAACGCTGGGGTATCTTTGGGGCTTCAGTCGCGAGGACTCGAAAGGAACGACCCATTTCCATGTCGATCTTATGAGTCTCAGCATTTCAGCCAAGCGATCACGGAACAGCGTGAAGCCCAACGATCAGGCTGTCCGCCTGAAGAGCGAACTGATGGTTCGAGGGCACCACACTTGACGCTCATCGGTGATTTCCACAGTCATCCCTATGAAAATCTTGCCGAGGTACGGGACATTAGTGGATTCGAGTTTTCGGATGCTGACGAAGCATCATTTCTAGACGACGACTTCCTGTGGGAGCGGGCTAACGACCAGCCAATCATGCTGGCAATGACAATCTGCAAGCTGGCGCGGGTCCATGAAAAGCATGCCGCTGAGACCATACGCTCGAACATTGCGCATTTCGACGTGGGTGAATTTCGGTTCTGGTTGAATGCTGCTGTTGGATTCCTAGACGCCTCCGGGTCCAGACGCTGCACTGGGAATCGTCCTTCAAACGTGGAACTCAGAATTGATTCTCGCTTCTACAATTACTCGAGAGACAGGCTCGTCGTTGCTACCGTGCATTGATTTCCTCGCCTTCTCCCATGGGAGCTTAAGTTTCGTGCGGAAAAACGATTATCAAGAACTCGCCGACGTAAGTCCGGAAATTGGCACGTACAGGCAGGCCTTACGGGTGGAATGATAATGACACCTAGAGCTCATCTTATGACTTGCGAGTCGGTTTCCGATGTAACTACGCGAAATATCAATCGTCACAGCTATGTCCCTGTGGTTCATGACGGTGGTTTCGGGGGACTATTCTTTGCAGAACGCTTCTTCGACGCGACACCGCCGAGTGGAAAAATTTCTGAGCGTGTTTCCGCTCCAGAAGAGACGTTGGTTGGAGCCGACGCAAGCATTCTAGACTTCATCCGAGACGCCGACCAAAGGCCGTGTCGGCTAGGGTCAGGACTTCGGTAACGGGGCCGTCCTCGTCAAGGCAAATTTGATGCAAGAAGGGATCGCCCATCCGGGTGTGCGGAGAGCGTGATTGCATTTTGGTTGTGCTATATCGCCTGCTTTCCTGCCGTATGAGGTTCTGCCCGGGTTCATGCTTCGGTCCGTGGTCGGCGCGGCGGCCGCCAACATGATGCTTGTCCAATATGGTTCCGATGCGCCCATCTCATTGGCGTGCTCGCCCGGCGGGGCGGCATCAGTCCAGACCGCGGCGTCATCGGGACCACGTCCCGGGTCGGGGACCTCGCAGGTCTGCGCTCAGGCAGACATCAACACGGAGATTAGCTCATGCATGGATCGGCTCTGGCGCTCCTTCCCAGCGGAAGTTTCTTCCGTCCAGCCACATCCGATGCAGGATCACACCGATCCGACGCGCCAAGGCCACCATGGCCCGCTTGGTGCCGCGCCGTTTCGCGACCCGCGAGGCCCATGTCCGCAACCACGACCCACGGCCCCGGTTCATCATGACGGTTGCGGCCTGGCATAAGGCGCGGCGTAAATGGGCGTCACCGGCTTCGGTGATACCGCCTGTCACGTCGCGCTCGCCGGACTGCTGCCGTGAAGGGGTGAGGCCGACCCACGGGCCGACTTTCTTCGACGACGAGAACCGAGCCGGATCATCCACGGCCGACTTGAAGGTCAATGCGACCACCGCGCGAACGGCCGGCTATGGTCATCAGCAAGCGGCAGGTCAGGTCGTCCTGTGCTAGGCTGCGCACATGCCGCTCCAGTCGCGCCAGTTCATGGCGGAGGGTGGCACGGGCGCGAAGCATCGGCTCGGTTGCCGCCACCAGCGTAGTGTTGCTGGCAACCAGTTCCTGAATGCGAGCATCAAACCGTCCTTTGGAGATTGCGCCGACTTTCAAGCCGAAGTTCCGCAATAACCCGCGCAAGGACATTTCCAGAGCGATCACGCCCTGCTGGATGGATTTGCGCGCCCCGAGTAGTGCGCGGATCTCCTGGGCAGACACCGACTTGCAATGGACTGGCCGGAACCAGCCCAAATGTAGCAGCCGGGCAATACCTTCAGCATCGCGCCGGTCTGTCTTGATCGGCATGGCTTTCAGAGCACCCTTCACTTGCCGGGTTTCCATCAGAACCACTTCCAGGCCGGCTTCGGTCAGCCCACGGTGCAGCCATTGCGACAACGGCCCGGCTTCCATCCCGATCATCGCAATTTCGCCCTGTTGCTCCAGCGCGAATTGCGTCAGCGCCGCGGGATCGCTGCCGACCTCAGCCTCCTTCACGATCTTGCCGTGCTCGCTGACAATGCAGACCGCAGTCTCGGCGAGTGAGACATCCAACCCAATGAACAGTTTCATCCCGTAATCCTCCTGTCAGAATCAGATACGGGAGCGTCGGCGGCAACCGGTCAGCATGCAATCGGTAACGGGCAGCGCACGACGCAGGCCCCGTTACAGCATCTCATTGATCCAGACGATGAACGCTGCAGCGAAGGCGATTGCTGACAAGAATGTGTGCGCGCATCGGTCGTATCGAGTGTGGATGCGTCGCCAGTCCTTGAGGCGGGCGAACATGTTCTCGATCCTGTGGCGCTGCCTGTAGAGCAGCGGATCATAGCTGTGCTGGACACGGTGCTTGGCATGAGGCGGGATGCAGGGTGTGATGCCCTTGCCGATGAACGCCTCGCGGAAGCCAGTGGAACTGTAGGCCCGATCGGCCAGCAGATGGCGGGCAGGTGGCAGTTCGTCGAGCACGGCAGCGGCGGTTCTGTGATCGTTGGCCTGGCCTTCGCTCAGGTGCAGCAGCAACGGACGTCCCTGGTCGTCGCAAACCACCTGCAGCTTGGTGGTCAGACCGCCTCTGGTCCGTCCGATACATCGGGGTAGAGCCCCTTTTTGAGCAGGCTGGCTGCCGTGCGATGCGCCTTGAGATGGGTGGCATCGATCATCAGCTTGTCTGTGCCGCCGCCCCGGGCCGAGAGTTCGGCCAGAATGCGGTTGAACACACCCAGCCGGCTCCAGCGAATGAACCGGTTGTAGATCGTCTTGTGCGGACCATAGCCGGCCGGCACATCCCGCCAGCGCAGCCCATTACGGATCACGAACAGAATCCCGCTCAGCACCCGTCGGTCATCGACCCGAGGTACCCCGTGCGAGCGTGGAAAGAATGGCTCGATCCGCCGCATCTGCGTCGGCGACAGCAGTAACAAATCACCCATGGTGGCCACCTCCAGCCACCTTGAATCATCATCGCTCCTTCAACTCAACAATTTAATGGGTCCTGACCCTAGTTGTTTCCTGACGCCAGATCGAAGGTCTCGTCAGCATTTCAGACATGCAGAAATTGCCAGTGCGAGCAGCGCTCTTTGCTCTCGTGACAGCATTCGAGATGTCCATGGCGGATGCGATAGGGAGACGCTTCGAAACGCCGGGCCGCTGGCTGGAGAAGCTTAGCGCCGAAAGAAGAAAGAAGAAAGAAGATTTCTCAAGTGATCGCCGATGCGAAGAGTGATGATGGATTTGTGGACGAGATCCTATTCACTCAGTTCTGCGACAAATCTGATATTGTTCGAAAAAGGAATAGAGCTCCCCCGGAGCGCGACATCGGCCGCCGACGTGTTCCGGCGAGCTGAGAAACTTAGAAATGCTGTGGGAGGAAAGGATCGGCTCGGGCGGATCAGCAAGCAAGGCGATCCCTACATCCGTCGCCTTCTTGTCGTTCCGCCATCGGCGTCTTTCACCGAAGCCTCGCCTGAAGATAGGTGGGAGGCGCGCCGACGCCTGCTTCAGATCGCGGCCGGCGCGACGATGATCGTCATGGGCTCTCGCCCCCCCTGGGGTGATCGTACAAGTCCCGATTGTCAGAAGAATCTGTTGACGTGGACGCCTAGGCGCCAAGCTCGCGCCCGCCTGTCGACAGTGTGGTCCTTGGCGTGTTGGATAAAGCCGCAAAGCGGTCGCAAGACGAAAATGACGGTGGCCGCATCCCATGCACCTGCATCATGCCATTCAAGGCCGAGGCTCTGGTCGAGGTCACCTCATTGAGGATGACGGCGGCCTGAATTGCCTGGATCAAGCAGCCAACCGTGGTACGCGACACCTCATTTATTGAATTGAGGGTGGCGCCGGTGTTCCGGCATTGAAGTCCTCATATCAATTGTGCGACAGGCTGCCTCATCGAACCGCTGGCGGAGGCAAGCGTGGGCTGCAGTACCAGATCACAGGCATGCCGCCAGCGAGGCCCTCCCATGTGCTTAATGGCCATGCCGCCAAGATCGAATTCGCTACCGGCATGAAACCTTGGTGTGGTGGAGGTGTTGAGAGGCACCTGCGCCAGGCTGGCGAACGGTTAGTAGCGGGCAAAACCCGTAGCTCAGCTCATAGCCCGCCTAAACAAAGGCGGGCATCGTACAAGGCCGCAGTCCTTCGGACTTAGGTCCAAAAGGGCGGCCCAGGTGATTTCGCAAGCCGGGCGGGGTTTGCGCCGTTCGCATCAAGAGCTGTCCGCCCGGCCAATTCTGTCCCTCACATAAGCTGGCGGTCAGCCGCAAACGGTATACCAGCTGTCGAATCGGCCATTGTTTGGAACCGCACACAGAGCGCCGTAACAAACCTTCTCACCCTTGAAGTAGGCCAGGAACTGCAGCAAATGCGATATTTCGCGCTGTTCATCTTCGTCCCGGATAAGCTCCGGACCGCCCTGCGACTTCAGTGCCAGCTCGATCAACTCGATCGCCCGATCTTTGTTGCCGCTCTCGTGATAGTAGAGGGCTGCCAAACGATAGGGCAGGAGCTTACGTTTGTCGCTTTCCGGGGGATTCAGTGCCAGGATGTGTTCGGACAGCTGTTTTCCCATCGCCAAGCGCTCAGCAGACGGAAAGTGCGAATGGTCATAGTTCGGAAAGAAGAGCTCGTCTAACGCCGCAACCATCCAATTCTCGGAGTTTCTGTTGATCGCGTCGCGAACGAATTGGCGCATGACGGGCAAGCCGACCTGCATGTCCTTCATTTTGTGAAGCAACAGATTCACATGAGAACGGCGGAAACCGAGGTTGTCCGGCATCAAGGCGATGCATTCTTCGATCGCCGAGAGCGCCGTCCTCCAATTCTTTTTCTCCACCGCCGCCCGATATCTGTCATTGATCGGCTTCTTCAGCGCTTGTTCGCGCGCTATGGGTTCGCCTTCCGCGATCCGCTCCGCATCGGCGGATTTTGCTTTATCGCTGGTGCGCCAGCTGCCGTTAAGCACCTTCGGCAAGACCTCATCGAGTTCCGTCGGTGCACCAATAAAGGCGATGCAGCCGTCTCGGTCGACCACGAAACTGGTGGGAATCCAGAAAGAAAAGCTGGGCTCCATCCAAAGCTTGTCCATTTCGCCTGTCGAGTCGAATGCGATCCGATAGTTCAGATTCGGGAACTTTTCCGTCAACCAAGCGTCCAACGTGCTTCGGGCCTCATCGGCCGTTGGAGCGCGTTCACTAGCCGCGACTCCTACGATCTCAACGCCGCTTTCCCTGTATTTCTCCTGCAGCTGCATCAGATGGGGCATCCCGTCCACACACGAACCGCACCAAGTTGCCCAAAATTCGACGATGTACACTTTGCCAGGCTCGAAGCTGGTGAGGGGCTCGCCACGCAGCCAGGTTTCCGCTTGAATCGAAGGAGCCGGGGACTCGATCTGCAACACCACGTTGTTCTCCAAAGCCGTTGTCAAAGGTTGTGGGATTTTCTGCACGAGCTTATTTCCCTCTCAGAGACGGCACACGGTTCAGGGGAGAGAACATCCTCGTCTGCTCCATTGCATACCGTCCTGCTGCAAGCGTTGCAAGGTCCATGCCAGCGGGCTCAGCGCGCAAGTGCATGAATATGCTTTGAAAAACCTCCGTAGTGCCCGGATGGCGGTTGGATTGAACCTGACAAATTTCTGCCTTTGTCAGGTTTTGAACGCGCATTGCCCGTGTTTCGCGCCGCCAGAAAAGCGTGGCCCATCCGCACGATCCTGAAGCCCAAACCGTCGAACCCGTGCGACACCGCCGCAATCATGTCGCGCCATGCATCGATGCCAAGCGCCTCGGCGTTGAGCTCGCAGCACGCCAGAGACATCATCGACGAGACGTTCAAGCTCGACCCGGGAACGGGAAAACGGCCCGAGGTTTGGCCTTGGTCGGGACGGCCGAACGGCAATATCGCCGAGAGGGAAAGACGCAGAAGAAGATCATCACACCGGCGAGCCGAAAGTGTCGGCAAGCCATCGCAGAAGGCAGCAAACATGCAGGCCCAGACGTATCGCTGGGCGATCTGAGGGAGTGGCATACGTTGCGCGCCTGGTGCAGAAATTGCTCGCATCATGCCGAAGTAAGGTCGGCCGCGCTAATCCGCCGGTATGGCAAAGGCGCGCTATTCAGCACGGTCGAGGGCACTTGGTTGCCCGGGAATTGAACCGGCTCATCACTGGTCAGTGACAATGCCAGCGAGTTCATCTCGAACGCCATCCTCTCCTGCGCGGATCAGAACCGGTCGAATGGCATTCCATGCGCATGGCAAGCATCGCTATCGCCTGTGGCGCGCCGACTGCAACACCGCGCGGCCGCACTCCCAAATCGCCTGGCAGACACCGGCCGAGTTCGCCACCACCTTCAACCCGCGACGGTCGCTCGCGCTGCGCTATGCGAAAGGTTCCGCGCCAGCGCCCGTCGCTTCACCCGCCCAGCAGCGCACAACCCACGCCGGAAACGAACCCAAAACTGGAGAAACTCGGGGCGACGTCATTTAGATTCCACCCATGCAGAGGTACTTCATTCCGAGGTAGTCTTCGAGCCCGTGGCGGGAACCCTCCCGCCCGATGCCGGACTGCTTCAAGCCGCCAAAGGGCGCCGCTTCCGAAGACATACGCCCCGTATTGATGCCAATCATGCCATATTCCAATGCCTCGGCCACGCGCCAGACACGCCTCAGGTTCGAGGCATGGAAATAGGCGGCGAGCCCGTAATCGTGTCGTTTGCCTCACAGATAACCTGATCCGCATCGTGGAAGCGGATGATCGGCGCCAACGGCCCGAAAGTCTCCTCTTGCGCAACCGCCATGATGCTGGAGATCTCGGTGAAGACTGTGGGTTTGAAAAAGGTGCCATCCTTGCCGATATGTTCGGCCGCGCATCGAATTATCCCACCTTTGGCAACGGCATCTGCGATGTGGGACTCGATCTTGGCCAAAGCATGCATGTCGATGAGTGGTCCGACGTCCACTCCCGGAGCGAAGCCGTCGCCAACCGATAAGTGCCGGACTTTCTCCACGAACTTCTCGACGAACTCATCGTGAACGCTCGATTGGACGTAAAGCCGGTTCGATGAAACGCGCAAGTCTGGCCGGCATTGCGGAACTTCGCCTGGATCGCGCCGTCAACCGCAGCGTCAATATCCGCGTCATCGAAGACGATGAAGGGCGCATTGCCGCCGAGCTCGAGGCTGACCTTCTTGATCTGGTCCGAGCGCTGGCGCATGAGCAGTCGGCCAACCGCGGTGGAGCCTGTAAAGCTGATCTTTCGGACCTTGGCATTGGAGCAGAGTTCGCGGCCCCACGCGACCACCTTCGGTCGCATAGACCAGGTTGACGACGACGTCAGGAAAAGCCGGCTTGCTGCGCGAAGCCGTGCCACGCCACGATCAGATCGAGCGCGGCTTCGTTGCGTGCGGGTTCTGTGGTCAGTGGAGGGCGGAGGAAAAAGCGCTCGGCGTGCTCGCCCTCGCGATACCGCTGGTTCGCGCCGGCAAGCGCCCATGTCGCGTCGGCAGCGCCCTGGGCGCTGCCGTATTGTTCTATGAGGCGGTTCGCGATTGCCTCGCGCATCGTCTCGCCGATGGATGCCGCGTGTTCGCTGCGCAGGCGGAAAGCTTCGAGGAAGCGCTGGCGCATCGAGGAGACGTCGATCCGGAATTCTCCCATTCCATCATCGACAACCGCTTGAGCGACTGATGGGTGGTCGGGAGCTGCGTTCTGAATGATTTCCAGCAAGCGCAAGCGCGTGCGCTGTATTCGTCGCCCGCTCAGGAACAGGCGGCCATCCCGGGTCGGGCCGAGAAGCACAGCGCTCGCCGCCGAGAGGTAAGCGTTGGGATACAGGTATTTGGCGATGGCGTGCTTGAGTATCATGGCCTCGATATCCTCCCCGGCATCGAGATAGATGCCGCGCATTAACTGGACGAGCTTGCCCGTTTCAGCCTGATAGTGGCTGCGGGTTTTATCGATGTTTTCCCAACGAGGTGAAGGGCCATTTCTAAAGTTCCCGTATCTGAGATACGGGAAAGCTAGCATAATCATCATATTCAAGAGTTTCTAACTTTCCCGTATTTGGTATACGCAAAAGTTAGAATACTTTCTCGGAACGACGGCATTCTTCGGGGCGGGAATCGAATCACGGGAGAGAACCTGGTCTGCGAGGGCGCGCAGGCAGTCTCAAGGCGTTCATTCTGCCACACCATAATCGGATCAGCCACACGTAGTTCGGCGAGTCCTTCAGCTATTGTAGAGCGTGGGATTATTCGCTGTCACGGGCCAACGCCCGGCCGAAAGCAGCTTCTTCGCCGCCGCCCTGCCTGGTCGAGGATCACCTGCTCGATGAGGGCCGGGCGGCGCTGGATGTAGTCCATGCCGAGTTTGTCGAGCTGCAACCCGACAAGCGTGGCGGAAATCGACCTGTAGGAACCCAGATTGTCGATAGCATAGGCGCCGATCAGATACTTCTTGCTCGCTTCGAGTTCGGCCGCTGTTGGGCCTGTGTCCACCAGCTCGTTGATTAGTTGTGTTATCAGGTCGAGCGTCTCGGCCGCCCTGTCGGCGCGCGTCGACGTCGTCACGACAAGCATGTTGGAATGCTGGTAGCCTTCCAAGCTGGACGAGACACCGTAGGCAAGGCCGCGCTTTTCGCGCACTTCCTGGAACAGACGTGAGGTAAATCGTGAGCCTCCGACTATATCGTTCATCAGCTGTCCCGCGTAGAATTCCGGGTCGTTGCGTCCAATGGCGGGAAAGGCCAGCTGGAGCGAAGTCTGGTGGAGGGCGTATGCGACCTGCGTCCGCTCGGCGCTTCGGGGTGACATCAGGTACGGGGGCGAGCGCCTGTTTCTGAGGCAAATCGCCGAACAGCTGGTCGAGCCTTGCTCTCAGGGCCTTGGCATCTATGTCGCCTACGACCGCCACATGCAGCCCGTCGCGGGCGAAAGCGGCTTTGTGGAAGGCGCTTAGATCGGAGGGCGTTACGCTGGTCAGGCTCCCTTGGGCGGTCTCGAATACGCCGTAGATTCCGCGCCGCCAGGCCAGCTCGGCGATCGCGTGAGGTTCGCGCTCATTGGCAATGATTTCGGAGAGAAGCTGGGCGCGTATGCGGTCGAAAAGTGCTGGTATAGCCGGCTGCGAGTCCCGCCGCCGAGGATGTCGGCCAGCAGTCGAGCGCCTCGGCCTCGCACCAGGGACCGCCCATCGAATGACTCATGCGAGGCGTCTCAAGGCTGTCCGCGATCCAGCGCCAGATCTCCGCCTCGCCCGAGGCGCGCAGAGCTGGCCGGTTGTGCAGGAGCCGTAGGCAATATTCGCCTACCTTGTTCGGACGTGTAACGCTTGCGTCTCCCGTCGCATTCTACCTCGCTTTCCGAACGTAGCCGTGATGCGAACTCTTGCTGCATATAAAGTCGAATCAGGGGGATTGGGTCATACGATACGGAGTCTTGACTTTGGCATTCGCTCTGCGACATTACCTATATAAAGGTCGAAAGATGGTGATATGGATCATGCATAGGTCACGGAGACCCGAATGACGGCAGCGCATAAACGCACCTATTCGCGCTACGCGATGGAAGCGCTTGGCCTTTTCGGTAAGACCATCCGGCTGGGCCGGATGCAGCACCGGTTAACCGCACAGGAGTTAGCCGAGAGAATCGGTGTTTCACGCAGCACCCTGCAGCGCATCGAGAAGGGCGATCCCAAAGTCGAAATCGGACTGATGTTCGAAGCTGCTGCCATTGTCGGTGTGAAGCTGTTCGATGCCGACGGCAAGGGCATCACAGCCCTCACAGGCCGCATGGACGATCGCATCGCGCTGCTGCCGAAGCACGTCTACAAGGCCAGCAAGCAGATCGTCGATGAGTTCTAAGGTCCCCAAGTACGACGAAGCCTATGTCTGGGTCTGGCTGCCGGGCGAGACCGCGCCGGTTGTCGCCGGGCGGCTATATGCCCATGACGGACTCGTCAGCTTCAACTATGGCAGGAGCTTTCGTGAACTGGGCAGCGCGATCCCGCTTTATCTCCCGGAACTGCCCCTGAAGGCAGGCGAATTGCCTTTGCTTCCTGGCCTAACTATGCCGGGATGCATCCGCGATGCTGCCCCCGATGCCTGGGGACGACGGGTTATCCTAAACCGCAAATTCGGTGTGAAGGGCGATGAAATCGCGCGGCTCGATATTTCAGAACTGACGTTCCTGCTGGAATCAGGCTCGGACCGCATCGGCGCGCTCGATTTTCAGTTTTCGCCCACGAATTACGAGCCGCGCGCACTGGCCAATGCCACTCTCGAAGAGCTTGTCCAATCGGCGGAGCGGGTAGAGAAAGGTATTCCGCTCACCCCCGAATTAGACCAGGCGCTGCATCACGGCAGCTCGATCGGCGGCGCAAGGCCAAAGGCGCTGATCGAGGACGACGCCATCAAGCATGTCGCGAAATTTTCCTCGTCTGCCGACCTTTACAGCGTCGTCAAAGGAGAATTCATAGCCATGCGGCTTGCCGCCTTGTGCGGCATCAGAGCGGCATCCGTCTCGCTCGTTCGCGCCGCAGGCAAGGACGTGTTGCTCGTCGAGCGATTCGACCGGATCAAGGTCACGGGCGGCTGGCAACGCAAATCCATGGTCTCAGCGCTGACGATGCTCGCGCTCGATGAGATGATGGCGCGTTACGCCAGCTACCAGGATTTGGCGGAGATCATTCGCCACCGATTCACCGCGCCGTCGGAAACTCTGCGCGAGTTGTTCAGCCGCATTGTCTTCAACATACTTTGCGGCAACACCGACGATCATGCCCGCAACCATGCGGCATTCTGGGACGGGGCTAAGCTCACCCTCGCGCCTGCTTACGATATTTGTCCGCAGGCCCGCAGTGGCCAGGAGGCCAGCCAGGCCATGCTCATCAGCGGCAATAACCGCATGAGCCGGATCGCGTCCTGCCTTGAAGCCGCGCATCACTTCCTGCTCAGCGCGCCGGAAGCTCTTGCGATTGTTGAAGGCCAGCTCCGATGCATTGCGGAGAATTGGCCGCGTGTCAGCGAGGAAGCTACGCTATCCGGCACAGATCGCAATCTGTTCTGGGGCCGACAGTTCCTCAATCCCTACGCTTTTACGGCGCTGGAAGGAAGCGCCGACGTTCTCCGCGCTCTGGCTGACGAACTACGCAACAGTGTTCACGCCTGATCCGGCGCTGGATTTCGGACAAGCTCGGCAAGCGCAAGACGCCCACAATATGGACAACCCTTGCCGTGCCAGGACGAAGACATGAACAAACGGCTCTTCAACAGTGACAACGTGCACTGCGGAAAGATGTGGAGTTGACACCGCAAAACCGCGCGACTTCCCGCGATACAACTCCCCATAACTGAGCGTCTACAAGCGGTGCAGCCAGCCAAACATCCCGCCATCAAAGCGATGATCGTCTGATCTTTTGCCGATGACATCACGTCGGGGAAGACTTGTTCGAGCGCTTGCCGCTTCATATCGATACCGGCCTGGGCGTAGCGCATCGTTAGTTCAGCCCGAGTGGCCTGGCCATTGACTGATGGTGGCGATGTCAACACCCGCCTTGACGAGGTGGATGGCCGTCGTGTGCCGCAAAGAGTGATGGATGCTTTTTTCCGCCAGGGTGGTTCCTTCGCCCGCAGCCATATCAACATGTTTGCGCAGCAAGTATCGAACACCGAACCGGGTCAGCAGTGTGGGGGGGGGCGTTGCTTTGCTCGGCGGGACAGGGCGATACCAGACGAAGGTCACAAAATCGAGATTCAGGATTCCTGAACTCGTGCATCCGTATTGAACATCAGCGAGAACAGCGCGTAATCCCGCTGTCCAGAAGGCGTGCGGCGGTCGATACGCGCCAGGACGCTCTTGATTTCCGGGCTCATCGAGATATTCGACAGGTGCCACCCGCGCGCCCTCTTGAAGGGAAGTGTCACCACCAGTTGCAGCGTTCCATATATTCGGGGTGCTCCGAAATCAGGAACCGCGCAAAGGTATGCATCGCCGCCAGCCTTGCATTGCGGGTCGCAACTGCCACGCTCGACCTCAAGTGACGTGAGAAAGCTGCCGATCCTGTCGGTATTGATGTCGGAGACCGCTTCTTTCAAGAATATCTTCCCGCTCTCCGCGGCATGAGCCCGTGGCATGCTTCGGCCCAATGCGATGGATTGATGTTTCTTCATGCCACAACCTCGCTGACGAGACCGCCGAAAGCCCCTTCAAAGCGGTCGGTGGCGATCTCTCTCAGCTTTGGAAGGTAGTGCATCGATTTTTCGTGGAATGAGGACGCTGTTTAAGGGGTGATTTTCGTCCAAACGGGACCCCTTAACGATGGGGTCATCAAGATGCCTCCGGTTTGATCGGAGACATTTGTGTTTTGGATGTTGGTTTTGGAGACGATTGCAAAGATACGTCGGCTGTCGCTGGTCCAGGGGAAGTCGATCAAAGCGATCTGCCGTGAGCTGAAGATCTCGCGCAAGGTGGTGCGCAAGGTCCTGCGTTCTGAGGAGACGGAGTTCCGCTACGAGCGCAAGCACCAGCCCTATTCCCGCATGGGAGCTTGGCGTGAGACGCTGGACCGGCTGCTGTCGGCGAATGCGGCCAAGCCGGAGCGGGAGCGGCTGACGCTGATCCGGATCTTCGAGGAGCTTCGCGGCCTCGGCTATGACGGCAGCTACAGTTCGGGGTGGCGGCATGCGCAGAGCTCGGCGGCGGATCGCGGCAGCGCCGTGGCCGAGGCCTACATTCCGTTGAGTTTTGCACCTGGCGAGGCCTACCAGTTCGACTGGAGTCACGAGATCGTCCTGCTCGACGGCGTGACGGTGACAGTGAAGGTCGCGCACATGCGGCTCTCACAGCCGCATGTTCTTCGTGAGGGCCTATCCGCGCGAGACGCAGGAGATGGTGTTCGACGCGCATGACCGGGCATTCGCCTTCTTCCGTGGCGCCTGCACGCGCGGCATCTACGACAACATGAAGACGGCGGTGGACGCGATCTTCATCGGCAGGGACCGCCGCTACAGCCGCCGCTTTGCGCAGATGTGCGGGCATTACCTTGTCGAGCCGGAGGCCTGCACACCGGCGGCCGGCTGGGAGAAGGGGCAAGTCGAGAACCAGGTCGGGCTGGTGCGCGAGCGCTTCTTCACACCGAGGCTGCGCTTCAAGACGTTGGAGGATCTCAACGGCTGGCTGGACGACAAATGCGTTGCCTAATGCCAAGGCGCGTCGGCATCCCGAACAGGGTGAGCGCACGATCTGGGACGTATTCGAAGAAGAACGCGCGAGCTTCATTCCCTATGCCGGTCGCTTCGACGGCTACCATTGCATTCCCGCGTCGGTGTCGAAGACCTGCACGGTGCGCTTCGACAACAACAAATACTCGGTGCTGTCGAGCGCCGTCGGTCGGCCGGTCGAGATCCATGCTTATGCCGACCGCATCGTCATCCGCCAGGATCGCGCGGTCGTCGGCGAGCACGCACGCTCTTTCGGCCGCAACGAGGTCGTCTACGATCCCTGGCACTACGTGCCGGTGCTGGCCCGCAAACCGGACGGCCTGCGCAACGGCGCGCCTTTCCGGGAATGGGTTCTGCCATCAGCCATGGAGAAGGTGCGCCGCAAGCTAGGGGCGGCCGATGACGGCGACCGGCAGATGGTGTCGATCCTCACCTGCGTCCTGACCGACGGATTGAGCGCGGTCGAGAGCGCCTGCCAGGAAGCGCTCGAGCATGGCGTCTGTTCGGCGGCGGTGATCCTCAACATCCTGGCCCGCAGCCGCGATCCGGCGCCGGGCACGATCCTTTCCATTCCCCAGGCCCTGACGCTGGCTCACGAGCCGGTCGCCGACTGCGCCCGCTATGACAGTCTCAGGAGGACAAACGGAAACGCACCGAGGTTCTGGAACTGATGGGGGCGCTGAAGCTCTACGGGATGCGCAGCGCCTATGACGAGATCATGGGCGTCGCCATCAAGCGACGGCACGAGCCGCCCAGGATCGTCGGTGATCTCTTGCAAGCCGAGATATCGGAGAAGCAGGCCCGCTCCATCAAATACCACTCGCCGTCGCCAAGTTGCCGCTGGCCAAGGACATCGACGACTTCGACTTCGCCGACACGCCGGTCACCGAACCCCTGATGCGCGATCTCGCCCGGCGGCGCCTTCGTCGCCGATCAGCGCAACATCGTCCTGGTCGGCCGCCTTCACGGGTCACCCAACTCGCGCGGAAGGTCGACCGCATTGCGACGGGCGCGTGTCGACTTCCCAACCATGTCAGACAGGAGACACAACGCTATCGGAGCGATCGCATTGTCCGAAACGATTTTCCCAGTTGGCACGACGGTTGCGGTCCTATGCGCAAAAGCAAACTAGACCTGAGAGCCGCACCCCATGAATGTAGCCTCCGAACCTCTCCCGCTTGTGGCGCACCACGAAGCCGGGCACGCGGTGGCCGCCATCGTTTTGAAGCGTCAGATGTTCGACGACGACCGTGAATTCCCTGCTTTCTCAAGTGTTAGTATTTACCCCGACCCCGGTGACGGAGATTACCTTGGTGTTGTCATGAGCAAGGCTTTTTATTCAGCGCAAGGATTCACCTCGAAGCGAAAGCCGATTTTCGAGGACGATATGGATCGATATTTGGAACGCGATCGTGCGATCCGGCAGATAGTTGCGTATCTGGCAGGTCCTTTTGCAGAATCCGCATTCGAAGGCTATCTGGACCCGTTCGATATGGCGATGAATGCGTCCGACGCGAATGAGGGAAGCAGCGACTACGCGGAGGCCAAGCGAATCTATGGTGAGTTGCGGTTCCTGATGCCGCGCCGCCCCGGTTGGAAGCGGATCGAAGATCGCACGGCCCGGCTAGTACTCGATCACTGGTCGGCCATCGAAGCATTGGCCGCGCATTTGCTGGTCAAGCATGATCTCCAATTCGATGAGGCTCTGACGATTGTTGCGCCGCATCTTCCGCCCAAGCCAGTAGCTACGCCGCCAGAGGGTCCATTTCCGCCGCCTGCTTGATCAGCCATTCGATGTGATTTGACCACATCTGCAACACCTCGCGCTTCTCCTTGACGTAGGTATAGAGATTGTAGATTTCGCCTATGTGTGTCAGGGACGCCGCCTTGTAATTCAGTATGTGCTCGATGACGTGTGGCAATACCTGCCGCCTGCCGAGATTTGTCGCGAGCGTCCTGCGCAGATCGTGAAGGGTCCAGTTCTCCAAAGCCACCCCGTCAATATTGACCTTGCCGTCTAGAGCCTTCTTGCCCTTCGCGTAGCCTGAGAAGTGGCTTCTTTCGTTGCCCCTCGCAGGGAAAACAAACGTGTCATTGGTCTTCGGTACCGACTGGGGGACCGACACCGCCAGTGTGGACAGCGGAATAAGCGTAGGCTCTTCGTTCTTCGTGCGGTCACTCGATAGTTCCCATGTTCCGGCTTCAAGGTTGAGTTCAGACCAACGCATCGCGGCAACTTCCGTACGCCTCTGTCCGGTCAGCATGAGCAGCTTGACGATGGAGCCGAACGAATAGCCGATATCGCCCGGTTCGGGCTCACGCCCGTCCATATAGCCGCCAGTTCGGCATCGTTCACCACTCGCTTGCGCTTGACGATCGGGGCCGGATACCGGATTTTCCAATCCCTCGCGGGGAAACCGCGATGAGCCGTTGCGGCGGTTTGCGACACCAGTTGAAAAATGCCCGCATATACCAGAAGGCCGTGTTAGCCGCTTGCGGGTGACCCCCGGCGACGATCTTCTTGGTGATGTTAGCAATGTCGGTGTCGGTCACATGGTGGATAGAGCGACTCCCGAGGGCAGGCACAAGATACCGGTTCAGGTTGGCCTCGACCAGTTCCCAGGAATCCCATTCTGCCTTGCCGGTCTTTGCAAAGCCCGCTCCCTTGCATTCGCGCCGATCGGCCGACCCCGTTCGAGAAAGGGCGTGATCTGGTCGGCGGCATGCAGAATCCGGGTGGCGCGGCTGGTCCGGTCGGACGCGGTCTGATCGGGGAAGCCAGCCGGAATGCCGGCGGCTCGTGCGGGAAGGGCGTTCATGAGACGGTCCTGTCGGGCGAGCGGTTTGGGGCACGATCGCCATAGTTGATCAGGCTTCCCGAGTGGGGCATTCTCGTAAATGTCGCTTGCGGACATATGTTTGCTCCTTGTCCAGAAACAGAAAAGGCCCGATGGGACGGCCGGGCCCAGCGCGGTGTTTTGAGGGTCGTTACTCGGCGGCCTGGAGGTGATCGCCGTCGCCGTCCTCGGTATCGTCAGCGCTGATCTGCGCCTGATCGGCAAGGAAGGCTGGCAGTTCCGATGGAGCTATGCTGGAATTTGGGTGACGAGGCTGATCAAGCGGCGCTCTGCGGCTTCGTTTCGATGACCTCGATTCCGTCCAGGAACCTGGCACCTGCGATGAGTTTCGGCAACTGATTTTGTCCTTTCAATCGTCGCCACGTCCTGGCCGCGGCCATGACCAGCTTGAAGACCATCAGCTGGGCGATTTTCCAGGATAGCGAGCCCTTGGTACGTACCGTGCGGTGGCGAACGGTCGCAAAGACGCTTTCGATGGGATTGGACGTTCGCAGATGATCCCAGTGTTCGGCGGGGGAATCGTAGAACGCCAGCGACGCATTCTGATCTTTCGTCAGGCAGTCGACCGCCTTAGCATACGCCTCGGATTCCATCTCGATCGCCTGCGCAAGCATTTGCGCGCGCCGCTGCGAAGTACATCCGTCAGGGTATCACCGATTTCGTCGGGCTGACGAAGGCGAACAATGTTGATAGTCTCGTTCATGGCGTATCGCTCTCCTTGAGAGGTACTGGCAGGCTTCATCACCCGCCTCGATACGCCGCTCTCCTCAAACCGTCATCACCCAGTTTCCGCCATAGCTCCCCCCTGATTGGTCCGCTTCACCTGTGCAACTGCACAGGCTGCCATAGCGGGGAGATTGGCCTCCAATGGCGAAAACTTGCCGCAGGAGACCCTCCGATGACCGTGCCTATGGCGCCGCCGCTACGACAACTTGCCGACAAGCAGCGTGCGATCCACTGCCGCGCTACTGCGCCTTCAAGGGACGTCTGGATCGCGACGCAGGAGCCGATGACCGTTACGGAATCAATTCCCTTGGCGTGCCCAGGTCGCGCTGGCCGTCGCTGTGCCCGTTCGACGGTCTGGTGGCAATTTGGGCACATCTTGTGTCGTCGCCAGTGCCGATGCCGCACGCTTCAACAAAAAGGTGCCTTCGACGTCTGCTGCCTTCGCCGGTGCTTTGCGAAGTGGCATAATGTTTCGACGCACGCGGGCGCGGGCAGGGGGTGTCAGTCATGAATCTCCTGACTGGCGCGGATCAGGCCGATTGGCGGGATGAAAGATCATACGACTACACCGCTGGCCTGACGCTGCGGGAGTGGGCTTGGGAGTTCTTACGCCGCAACCCGGCGTTCCAGCGCGATCTGACCGCTGCGCGCCAGCATTGCAAGACTTGGTCTCTCCAGCCCTTTCTCGATATGGTCGCGTCGGCCGGCGACCTGTCACGCTGGGGTGTTCTGTTTCGCGGAGTCTTGTGGCCGCGCTTCGGTCGTATTCTGGTGTCCGCTCTGGTGCGTCCATGTGCTGCCGGTCATTGCGGAATGGTTGCCTGCCTCGTCGCCGACACCGCCGTTCGAACTCTCGGCATTGCCCTGTCGTGCAACCGTCCTTCTGGCGCCCGACAAGAGCCAGCATGTTCTTCTTCGCAATGCGGACCACGCGCTGCAGCTCGCCGTCTCGGGCGCGAATATCCTCCACCCTGTTTGCCTGCATACGCAAGCCATCTGGCCCGCGGTGCTTTTAAAGCATCGACTGAGGGGACTGGAGTGCCTCAATGCTCTCAGTCTAGGGCAACAATTGCCCCCCCGCTTGTTTGCGCCGGAAAAGCGCGGCGTCCGTTTGTCCTTCGTTCTTCGTGCGCTCGACGGTTCGCTCGCCGGAGCACCACATCGCGAGCTCGCCGGGGTTCTCATCGGTCAACGGCGCGTCCATGCCGACTGGGCGGATCCTCGCGATCATCTGCGCGACCGCATCCGTCGGGCCGTCTCGCGTGGCCGCGCGCTCATGAATGGTGGTTACAGAGATTTCCTAATTTGAAAAGCGACAGTCCGCGCTTGTGCGTCGGTGGATGAACGTTCGCTCGCAGCTGTACCCGTCACCAACAGTTCGCCGGCCGACAGGAGGACTGCATGGCGCCTTGCAAGGTGCGCTCTAGTGTCTAGCTTGTCGATGCCGAAATGAGAATCGGCGAGGGTGCCAAGGCGGTGGTTCATTAGGGTCGGCCTCGACCTGGACCCACATCAGTGGTCGGAAAGCAGCGTGCACCGCAATGTCGCCATAGCAGCCAAGATCCTTTGAGTCCGGGCATGCAGACCTGTTGGACCGGCGATCGTTGAAGGTGCAACTGTATGGAGGGATTTAAAGCTTAACACTGTCCCCTGGACCGACAGCTCGGTCAGACATCGCACCCACCGCTTGATTATGGAAATGGTGTGCCTGGAGTCCAGCGGGTAGCGCTTGCTGCGCACTGTCCTACGAGTAGCAATCATGACCCGTCTGGGATCTGCAACACGACGATTCAACGGCTTGGGCATTGTCGAATATCCCACAATGTAGAGTGCGGACAGGGCAGAAGCTGATCCATCGGCTGTTTATCGATGCTTTTTGCCTTGGCACGGCACATGCAACGCAATCGGCAAAAGGCGCACGTACTGAGTGGCCCATCGGCCCTAGGAGCGCTGACTTATGCCCTCCCAAGGCATGTCCGGCCCGGCAGCGAGCTCAGTCTCCTGCCGGGCATCCGTGTTTCAGGTCAACGGCGTTTGAACTTCAAATTAGGTGGCGGCATTGACCGCAGGCCGCCCCCCGGTGGGCGGAGAGACAGTGCAGCAGGTTTCAAATCCCGCCCATGCAAAGATATTTCATTTCCAGATAGTCCTCGAGGCCATGGCGGGAACCCTCCCGCCCGATGCCGGATTGTTTGATACCGCCAAACGGTGCCGCCTCCGAGGACATGCGTCCCGTGTTGATGCCAACCATGCCATATTCCAGAGCCTCTGCCACACGCCAGACCCGCTTCAGGTTTGAGGCATAGAAGTATGCGGCGAGGCCGTAGATCGTGTCATTGGCCTCGCGCACGACCTGGTCCGCATCGTTGAAGCGAATGATCGGCGCCAGCGGCCCGAATGTCTCCTCTTGCGCGACTGCCATGACGCTGGAAATCTCGGTGAGGACCGTGGGTTCGAAAAACGTGCCATTCTTGCCGATACGTTGGCCCCCACATCGTATTGTGCCGCCTTTCGCAATGGCATCTGCGATGTGAGACTCGATCTTGGCCAGAGCATGCCTGTCGATGAGCGGTCCGATGTCTACTCCGGCACCGAATCCGTCGCCAACCGACAAGTGCCGGACTTTCTCCACGAACTTCTCGACGAACTCATCGTGAACGCTCGATTGGACGTAAATACGGTTCGCCGAAACGCAGGTCTGGCCGGCATTGCGAAACTTCGCCTGGATCGCACCGTCAACAGCAGCGTCGATGTCGGCATCATCGAAGATGATGAAAGGTGCGTTGCCGCCGAGCTCAAGGCTAACCTTCTTGATCTGGTCAGAGCACTGACGCATCAGCAGCCGCCCGACCTCGGTCGAACCGGTGAAGCTGATCTTGCGGATCTTGGAATTGGTGCAGAGTTCACGGCCGACGCGATCACCTTCGGACGCATAGATCAGGTTGACTACGCCATCGGGAAAGCCGGCCTGATGGGCAAGGGCGAACATTGCGCCAGCCACGAGCGGCGTCTGTTCAGCGGGCTTGAGCACGATCGTGCAGCCCGCAGCCAAGGCCGGCGAGATCTTGCGCGCCACCATGGAGGCCGGGAAATTCCATGGCGTGATCGTGCCAACAACGCCGATGGGCTGCTTGATCACTAGCATTCGGCGGTCTGTCGAGGGTGCCGAGATCGTCTCGCCATAGACGCGATTGGCCTCCTCGGCATACCATTGCAGATACGCCGCCGCATGCGATACCTCTGACATGGCTTCGGCAAGCGGCTTGCCCATTTCCGCAGTCAGAATCGCGGCGAGATCGCCTGCATGGTCGATGATCAGCTGATGCCATCGCCAAAGAACGTCGCTGCGCTCTCGGGCAGTCAACGCGGCCCATCCCGACTGCGCAACATAGGCCTTGTCTACCGCAGCACGTGTCTCCTCCACGCCCATATCGGGAAGCTCTGCCAAAACTTCGCCGGTCGACGGATTGACGACCTCGAACGTCTTATTGCCAACCGGTCTGCCAAGTGCCGGCAGGCGGTCGATGGCTCCAAACAGGTGCGGGGATTTCAGACGGCGGATCATCGGCAGGCACAGGGGCAATACCGGATTCCTCCTCAACGCAGCGAACATCCAGGTCGACAGGCCGTCGGTGTGTATTCTGCACCAGCGGGTTCGTCCTAGGGCCTCGGCAAAGCAGTTGGTAGACCAAACATACGACAACAGTTCCGTTAGTTTGAGTGCCCGCGGTTCATCAGTTGATGGATTGAGCAGCCGGATGTTTGCTTCATCCACCCGCTGCCTGCTGGTGGCGTGCGAGTGTATTCTGCAAAAGGCGGCATACATGCTGAGGAGCGCCATTTCGGCGAGAGGCCGCCGGACCGCCAATGCCGCGCAAGGTCGGCGAAAACGACTCCGCGCGTCTGCATGATCTGCTTGGCCCACGGGCCTCCACATTCGCTCTTCCCACGAGAAGCCCCGATGAAGAAGGAAGGTGAGATGAGTTTCTTTACTCATCCTTGCCGCCCAGCGGCGGGCCGACCACCAAAATGGCGGGCTCGGCCGAAAGCAGCTTTTTGGCCGCCGCCTTGACCTGTTTGAGCGTCACCCGACCGATGCTGCGGGCGCGACGCTGGTTGTAGTCGACGTCGGCCTTGTGAATCTGCAAATCCAGGAGCCGGTCTGCAATCGAGCGGGTCGAGCCCAGTTGGTCGATGGCATAGGCGCCGATCAGGTGCTTCTTCGCCGCCTTGAGCTCGGCCCCGGTCGGTCCTTGCTGCGCCATCTGCTTTACCACATCTCGCACGATGCTCAGTGTTTGGGCAGCGCAGTCCGAGCGTGTCTCTGTCGTAACCAGAAGCGAGTCAAGGGTTAGTTCAGAGCTGACGTGATAGGCAAGGCCGCGTTTTTGACGTACCTCCTCGTAAAGGCGGGAAGTCAAGTATGAGCCGCCAAGGATGTCGTTCAGCAGCACGGCCGCGTAGAAATCCGGCGCGCTAGGCTTCACGCCAGGCCAGGCCAACGTCAGCGAAGTCTGCGGCAGGTCGTAGTTCTCCTCCACCAGTTGACCGAGTTTCGGCGCGACATCGTAGACGGGGACGAGGGTTTGTTGCTCAGGCAAATCACCAAACAGCTGGTCAAGCCTTTCCCTCAACGTGTTCGCGTCAATGTCACCCACCACGGCAATATGGAGCCCGTCGCGAGCGAAAATGGCCTGGTGGAAGGCGCGGAGGTCGGACGGCGTGATGCCGGGGAGGCTCTCTTTTGTGCCTTCTCCCGGCCTTGAACAAGGATGCGCGCCATAGATCGCGCGCAGCCATTTGCGCTGAGCGATGGCGTTAGGGTCTCGCTCGCTGCCGACGATGCGGGAGACAATCTCGGCGCGGACGCGATCGATCGGCCCCTGGTCGAAGCGCGGCGCGTTCAGCGCGAGCCGAAGCAGGCCGAACGCCGCGTCCTGCTTTTTGGAAAGCATGCACACCGATCCGTAGATGTCGTCGCTTTGCGCGTCCAAACTCATTTCGGCGCCGGAATGGTCGACCTTCACCTGGAAGGCATCGCTGTCGTAATGGCCAGCGCCTTCGATGAACAGGCCGGCCATCAGTTTGGCCATCCCCTCCTTCCCGACCGGGTCCTGCTTGGTGCCGCCCTTGAAGGCAAAGCCGATGTTGACGATTTCCACTGTGTGGTCCTCCACCAGCCAGGCGATGATGCCCTTTTCGGACTTCACCTCCTGGATGTTCATCGCAGCATGGGGCCGAGCGCCGAGCGTCATCTCTTGATTCTGCGTCTTGGGCAAGAGATAGCCCGTGGTCGAACGGTCGAACGCGAGATAGTGGGCGGCAACTGCTTTGATTTGCTCGGGGGTAACCTTGCGGATGCGATTCGGCCGTTCCTCGACATCCTTCACGGTACCGCCGGTGGCCAGCGACGAGCCGTAGATGCTGGCGAGCCAGTCCAGGTTGTCTTCGGCAAAGATCATATTGCGCAAATAGTGGTCCTTGGCCTTGCCTAGTTCCTCGTTGCTGACACCATCCTCGGCAATGCGGGCAACTTCGGCAGCGGCCGCCGCTTCGAGATCGGCCAGCTTGGCATCGCCGCGCGGCGCGCCATAGATGGCGAACTTGGTGTCGTCGAGCATAGTGCCCTGGAAAAAGACGCGGGCGCTGGAAGCGATACCTTGCTGGACAGCGAGCGCCTGGTAGAGCCGGCCGCGGTTACCGCCGCCGAGAATTTCGGCCAGCAGGTCGAGCGCTTCGGCCTCGCCCGGCTTGGCGGTATGGTAGGACGGCACCACCCACTGCGTCGAAAAACTGGGCACGCTGACGCGGGCGTCTGAGAGCGTGACGGTGCGCCTGGTGTTCTGCTCGGGCTCAACCGGCCGGATGCGCGGCGGCAGGTCAGGTCCGCGCGCCACCTTGCCATAGGTCTTCTCGGCCAGCACCTTCACCGTCTCCGGCTCGACATCGCCGGCCACGATCAGCACGGAGTTGTTGGGCCAGTAGTACTTTTCATAGAAGACGGTGGCGTCGACGCGGTTCAGCTGCTCGATCTCCTGCATCCAGCCGATGATCGGGATGCGATAGGGGTGGTTCTGCCACAGCGTCGCGTCGATCTCCTCATGGAGAACGTCCTGCGGGTTGGTGTCGGTGCTTGAGCGGCGCTCCTCGATGACCACATCGCGCTCGGTCTTGACGACATCGTCGGTCAGGATGAGGTTTCGCATTCGGTCGGCCTCGAAGCTCATCATCAGCTCGAGCGCCGACGGCGCCACTGTCTGATAGAAGGCGGTGTAGTCGGAGGAGGTGAAGGCGTTGTTGGAGCCGCCGATCTCGAACACTGCGCGGTCGAATTCGCCGCCCGCATGGTTGGTCGTCGCCTTGAACATCAGATGCTCGAAGAAATGGGCGATGCCGGATTTGCCCGGCGGCTCGTCGGCGCTGCCGATCTTGTACCACACCATGTGGGTGACGATCGGCGCCCGGTGGTTGGGAATGACGACCACCTCCATGCCGTTGTCGAGCACGAAATCCCTCGCCTTGCCGTCCTCCCATGCGACGGGGATCGGAGCCGGCCCCGCGCCGACCAACTCGGACGCAACGGACGTCCTGCGAAGCCCATGAGTGCGGGGCTTGCTTGGTAGTTCTGATAGGGAGAGTGGGGTTATGGGCTGCGTTCCTGGCAAAGTGATCTGTTCCTCATTTTGAAGGATCTATGTCTCCCGAACGCCTATTGGGAGAAAGTGGATCGGCACGCGACGCCGAGCCACATGAGCCGTCAGCGTGTTGCTGGGCCTGACGCGAGCCTCATCTTTGGATGCGTCCGGGAAACTTTCGGCATGGTGAGGCCATGGGAAGTCTGCTCGTTATCCATTGGGTGTTTGCGGATACCTGAGCATGCCCCGTGCCAAGTAAGAAAGCCCCGATTCGCAAGGTTTGATCCAACCTTGATACTTGCGATATCCGACATTGTCGGGCATCCGACAGAAAGCGCCTTTCGCCGGCGCGCCGGCTATGACGCTCGCCTCCTCCGGCGTGACGACGATCCTTTGGCGGGCGCCGCGCACACCGATCTGCCCGCCTATCAGCACCGCGACATCGAAGGACAGCGCGATCGTGACTGGATGGGTCTTACGCAAACATGCAGCAGTGCCACCGCGATGGACTTCATCCGCCCCACAAAGCCCCGAGCGCGAGGGACGACGTGTAAGGCAACATGTCATCCTCGATAATGATGCCGCGCATAAAGAGGTAAGGTCCCTCGTCGTACCGGCGAGCCCCTTCGCGGGGTCTCGCGAGGGTCTGGTTTGCGAACGTCGACCGACAGCATCACGGCATGGGCGGCCCCATCGGTAGGCAAGCATTGACCGTGCCACCAGCGTTGAGGCAGCGCAGAGCCCAATTTCCCGGTGCCAGCCGGTACGTTGGAGCTTCAACTGTGGCCAGCCAAGCGGGCCGAGGCCGTGAAACTCCTGATACCCTGGACCGTCCGGATTGCAACGCACGACGCCTTGGTCTCGCGCCAACGTCCATTGACGCTCAGCGAAGCATCATGCGGACGATCTGGGAAAGCTTGGCCGGGCCGGCGCCTTCCCAGGCGCACGGGACGCGCGACGACCCATGTGGACCTTGGATTTCACTCCGCACTTACGCTGCTTTGGCCTTGTCAGCAGCCTGAGCATAAAGCGTGCTCAGCTTTCAGGGCGAGCCTCTTTCATGTTGATAGCATCTGTCGTCATTCAGGATCGCCCCATTTTCGCATGCCGCTTGCAGCTTTCAGGCTGTTGTCAGCCAGGGCCGCCATAAAGGGTCTCGTTTAACGACATTCGGGAGGCTTCATGACTCGACCACATTAATTTCGGGCGGTTCGCCGGCGCTCCGAATGGCACTTAACACCAGATCCTCTCCAAACCCGTGATGATCCAAGAGGAAAACGAAAAATCCCTAAATCAGAAAAAAGCACCGATACGGTCGGCTCCAGGCTGATGAAATTGCGGTCTCACTGGCCACGCACGATACTTGCGATGGCGATGGCCATTGCAAAGGCCGGTCAAGCACCCAAGACGCTGACAAGCACGCCTCCGACCAAAGCTCGATCGTTGGCAACCTTTCTAGCCGTATACTTGGGGCATTTTGGGACGGCCACCCGGACGCCGATTAAAACCTGCCGGTCGTCTAAATGGAATGGTTGGTCCGGGTCCTTACTGGACCTGCGCCAACCCGATCGGGCCGGCGCACAGGGGCACCCAGACAATTGGACACGTCGCCTTTGCGCGGCGGCTTGCACTTTCTCGGATGGCCTTTTTTCTCCCCGGGCGAAATCGAGCGAGCGGTGAGGCGGAGCCTTCGATTTTGCCGATCATGTCGTGTCGCTTCGATCGAACTGCCCAGACGATGATAGCGGCATTGTTGCCGCGGCCGAAATGCGTTGTGTGAAGTACGATTTCTACGCCGTATACATACTGCCGTACAGTTCGCCATGTCAGCAGCCTTGCCAGCAATCCGCCCTGTGTCCAACTGTCGTCGAATTCACCGGTGTCATTGAGGAATTCGTATGATCGCCTCGAAACCATCATTGCGACCGCGGGCGGGCGACGCAAGCTCTAGACTGCCACCGATCCGCTGGATAACCATGTTAGCGATATGTAGACCAAGGCCTGAGCCCGCAGCAGGAGTAGCACCACGACTAAATCGCTTTGTAAGCCCTTCGAGGTCGGGGAGGGGCACCACCGGTCCGGCGTTTGCAATAGCGATGGTTCCATCAGTTTGGACGGAAACTGTTGTCGGAACAGTGGCCAGTCCATGTATCAGCGCATTCTCGATCAGGTTACGAAGGAGGATCCCAAACGCATCGACATCCACTTTGCGCATCAAAGTGGGGCAGCCGTCGACGTTAAGATGCAGGCGTCCGGCATATTGCGGCTTTTTCCTCAGGTCGTCGATTTCCAGCCGAACCGATCGGACAAGATCGATCGCGTGATCCGCCATGCCAACCCCCGATTCAGCTTGAGCGAGCTGAAGCACTTTTTCGACAAGGCGGCCAAGGCTCGACAGCGCTTGCTCGATGCCGCGCGCACGCATTTTGGCCGACCCATTGGGGAGCTCGGCCACTAATCTCTGCATCTGAGCGATTGAACCTGCGATCGGCGTGCGCAGTTCATGCGCACTGTTTGCGGCGAACTCGCGTTCGGCCTCGAGAGCCGCCCGCAGACGATCGAGAAGCCGATTGACGGATGCCGCGATTGGAGCCAACTCTGCCGGGAAATCGCTCAAGTCCATTGGTGACAGATTGCCGCCGTCGCGCGATCCGATCTGCTGTCGCAGTACCTCGATTGGCCGCAGCGAGCGCCGGATCACGATCCACCAAACAGCTAAGCTAAAGGGCAGGAGCACGAGTGTCGGAAGGAAGACAAAAAGTGCGCCCTTCGCGATTGTGGTACGGCGGCCATCAAGCGGTTCGGCCAACTGATGATACACGCCGTCTTGGATCTGCTCTGTGTAGACGCGGTAATCAGCGTTTCCCCAAAAGCCGTTACTCAGGGGAGCATCAGGGAAGGGCTGCTGACCCTCTTCCGGTTCAGAAATAAGCACTACCCCGTACTTATTAATAACCTGCTCACGATAGGTCCAGTACTTTTCATAAGTTGGCAAGTGGTTATTGTATTGATCAACGTGTTTTCCATTCAAGACCTTGATCAGCTCTGGTTGTCTGTACTTTGCGCTCGCCTGGAGCAAGTCATCCGAACTTTCGTTTACATTATTGCAAAAAATGAACGCAGCAATGGTTGGGGCGGCGATCCAAACCAGGAGCGTTGCCCCGCCTAACCACGATATCAGCTTTCTCGTCATGCTGTTCGAGTTCGTCATGTGACCACGAGCCTGTATCCGAAGCCACGCACGGTTGCTATTCTATCCCCGCCGATCTTCTTGCGGAGCCGGCTGACATAAACCTCCACTGTGTTGCTCTCGAACTCCGAATTGAATGAATAAAGCGCGTGCTCGATCTTCCCCTTTGAAACGACCGAACCGGGCTGGCGTAGAAGGCAGTCGAGCACCGCCCATTCGCGTCCAGACAGGTGGACCTCCTGCCCGTCGCGGAAGAGGCGTCGCTCGGCTGCCTGTATGGAAAGCGTCCCAACCGAAAATTGCGGCTCCGGAAAATGCCCTTGGCGACGTGCCACTGCACGGATGCGTGCCGAGAGTTCCCCCAGATCGAACGGCTTGACCAAATAGTCGTCGGCGCCAGCGTTGAGCCCCTCGATGCGATGCGAAATCCGATCGCGGGCTGTCAGAATGATGACCGGCGTTGTATCAAGCCCCTTGATCAGCTCCCGCAGATAGTCGATGCCATTGCCGTCCGGCAGGTGAACGTCGAGCAAAATAACGTCGTAGCCGGCCACAGCTGCATGAACGCGCGCTCTGGACAGGTCCTCGGCCCAGTCGACCGCGTGGCCACCAGCCACCAAATGATCGTGCACAGCACTTCTAAGGTCGTCGTCGTCTTCAATGAGCAGTATTCGCATCAGGCTGCCGAGCTCCGGTATGAGGGCAAGGCTCCTGCCTTATTGATCGAAGCTGACAGTAGGCTGAACCGGCGCCAGCGAATATCTGGGGGCTTTCAGGCTGCTGTCAGCTACAATTGCAAGAAAGGGGTCGTTAACAAAGCCAAACGAAGAGGCCTTATGAAACCCCTCCTGATCTCGGCACTTTTGCTCAATGTGACCACCGGCGGCTGTACACTGGTTGGCGGGCAATTCGACGTGGCGGTCAACGAATGGCAGCCGCGCCACGCGTCAATGTCCAGGCTTGAAACTGACAGGTGTCTTAAATACGAGGGCACCGTAGCGGGTGCCTCCAGTTATCGAACAGTGCCTAGCAGGTCAGAAGTGCACTTTGACCATAGGGGTCGTCCGTATTTTCGGCGCTCGCGAACACAGTCGACGGTCAATCGATGCGCCACTGCCAGAGTCTGGAACGGTCAAGTGTTTGTTATCCCCCGTCCGGGCCATATTCTCTGCCGAGGACCAAGAAGGCCCTATTTTCGGTGCCCACGAACAGAGCCAACGGTCAATCGATGCGCCACTGCCAGGGTCTGGAACGGTCAAGTGTTTGTGATCCCCTGTCCCGGCCGTGTTCTCTGCCGAACTCGCCCTTGTAGTCGGCACACCAAAGATCGTTAGGGCGACAGCCGTTTGAAAGTGGTGTCCCCGTCGCCCTGTTGCGCCTGCGCTTGCGGCGCTCGACCATGCCGTGGCGGTCGAGCACGGCATATGCACCGTCGAGATCGCGGGCCGGTGCACATCCGGATACAGCCGGGCCAGCCGCTCGCGTATCTTCGGCGCACCCCATGTCGGCTTGTCTTGCTTGAGGCGCACAATCAGCTTCTCGATTTGAAACGGAAGCTGATTGGCGTGGCGATAGGGCCGCCGCGATCGGTCCGTCAGCCCCTCCAGGCCGCTATCATTGTAGCGCGTGAGGATCTTGTAGCCGGTCTTGCGCGAGATATCGAACTCCCGGCAAAGCACCGCCATCTTCTCGCCGTCCAGCAGCCGGGCGACGAACTTCAGCCGCTCTTCCATGACGTTACACTCCTTCCAAGGCACCTTGCTCTCCTTGCAAAGGGCCGAAAGTGTAACCCATCTATCCGGAATGAAATGTCACCCATCTCTCGGGAAGGGCAGTCATGGCCAAGGCAACTGGAAGCCGAATTTTCTTTTAGAGTATGAATCAGCGCCGTCTGCCGAAAAGCGCGTCCACGATCTTCCCTTTTGAAACGACCGTGCAGGGCTGGGGCAGACGGTAGTCGAGCACCGCCCATCCGCGTCAAGTCAGGTAGACCTCCTGCCCGTCGCGGAAGAGGCGTCGCTCGGCTGCCTGTATGGAAAGCGTCCCAACCGAAAATTGCGGCTCCGGAAAATGCCCATGGCGACGTGCCACTGCATGGATACGCGCTGAGAGTTCCCCCAGATCGAACGGCTTGACCAAATAGTCGTCGGCTCCAGCGTTGAAGCCCTCGATGCGATGCGAAATCCGATCGCAGGCTGTCAGAATGATGACCGGTGCCGATTCAAGTTCCTTGATCAGCTCCCGCAGATAGTCGATCCCATTGCCGTCCGGCAGGTGAACGTCGAGCAAAATAAGGTCGTAGCCGACCACAGCTGCATAATCGCGCGCTTCGGACAGGTTCTTGGCCCAGTCGACCGCGTGGCCACCAGCCACCAAATGATCGTGCATAGCACTTCCAAGGTCCTTATCGTCTTCAGTGAGCAGTATTCGCATCATGCTGCCGAGCTCCGGTATGAGGGCAAGGCTCCCATCTTATTGGTCGAAGCTGACAATAGGCTGAACCGGCGGCAGCGAATTATTTGGGGAGCTTTCAGGCTGCTGTCAGCTACAACTTGCAAGAAAGGGGTCGTTAACAAAGCCAAACGAAGAGCCCCTATGAAACCCGTCCTGACCTCGGCACTTTTGCTCAATGTGACCCCCGGCGGCTGCATCAGCAAATTGATTTGGGAAACAGGCGCGCCGGTTCTAACGACCGACGCAGGCCGAGGTCTGGAACAGCTGGACCAGCGAACGGCGTCTTCGGTTTTTCAGGCAACAGCCACATGGAAGAATATGATTGGCTCGACCATGCGCCGAGCTTTGTCGAACGGATTGGTCGCGGGCGCACCACCACAGATTATGGCAGGTTTACGCCCTGGCCTTGACACCCGGGGTGATCGTCACCGGCGGAGCCGCGGCGTACTGATCGGATATCCAACGTCGCTGAGTCTCTCGTCGGTGCAGTGGATCTCTCGGCTTAGCCATCATGCAAAAAACGACGGTTCCGCGACACCACTTTTCAGGTCCGTGACACAGGCTTTGTGAGCCGATCTGTTGTTCTTACCCCAGGCTAATGGCTGAACAGCTCTGTCGCCGGCTCGATGCGCCAGATGGCGCGATGTTTTGAACCCTTTCACGAGGCGACGGCAGCAGCCGACCGGCTCTCCTATCGCGGCTCCCGCGATCCACACACCCAACAAGGGAATCTACCATGGTAATGAAGGCACCGGTTGCCGACGCTAGGAATGGGTCGGTAGTAGATCGGCTGGTCGGCATCGACCTCGCTCGGGGCCTGGCTGTCTTCGGGATGTATGCCGCCCATCTCGGTCCCGACCCCGGCGAAGGAGGACTAGTCGGGTTTCTGATGGAACTAACCCATGGGCGGCCGTCGGCCCTGTTTGCCGTATTGGCCGGTTTTTCAATCCTCCTGATTACAGGTCGCAAGGCGCCGAAGTCGGGGATAGCCGGTAGACAGGCCATCGCCAGAGTCGCAATTCGTGCCCTTGTTTTGCTCGCGCTTGGCTCAATCCTGGGCTGCCTCGGTACCCAGGTCGAAGTCATCCTAGAATACTACGGAATTTGCTTCTTGTTGGTATTGCCGCTCCATCGGCTCAGCGCATATCAGCTGGGCTTGATCGCTGCCGCTACGGCATTAGTTCTCCCGCAAGTCCGTTCCTCCCTTCTGTCGGTTGCCCCCAACCTCCTCGACCCGGTCTTCAACCTCATGGTCAACGGCTACTATCCCGCGGTGACCTGGGTTCCTTTCCTCATCGCTGGCATGGCCATCGCGCGCCTTAATCTTAATACGCTAGCAGCGCATTGGCGCCTTGGTCTGGCGGGGGTCGCGCTGGCCGTGTTGGGCCATGGGGGATCCTTGCTCGCGCTGAGTTCCCGCGCTTTGACTGAAACCTCCTTGTGGTGGTCTGACGTTGACGGCGTTTTTGAGCCTTCCAAGTCGTCATTGATAGTCAAGTCGTCATGGATAGCCGCACCTCATAGCGAAACGACGCTTTCGATCGTGGGCAGCACCGGTTGCGCAATGATCATCTTGGCGGCTTGCATGCTCGCTGTGGATGCGCTCCCGCGTCTGCGAAAGCTGGTCTGGCCAATAATCGCAGTCGGCTCGATGTCTTTGACGGCCTATGTGCTGCACATTGCGGGAATAGCCTATCTTATGAAGATAAACATTTTCAAAGACGAGAGCCTGTCCACGCTCTTTGGCTTCGTTGTGGTTATCAGCACTTTTGCGGTGCTTTGGCTGCGCGTCTTCCAGCGAGGACCGATGGAAGTGCTGATGGGTAGGGTCGCAGATCTCGCGCGTCACATCCGCTGAGCACCGCCGCGCCCCGGCCTCCCGATCACATTACGGACAAAAAAGGTGGGGTTTTGTCCAAAGCTTGTTCGCGGCAGGGGAGGGTACTTCCTCCCACCCTGCCGCCTTGTTGATGGAAGCTAAAACGGTCGCGCAGGCGCTAGAGTTGGCATCGGCATAATCAGCTTAAACTCGCGAAGTTAAACCCGCGGTTGGTCTATGTCGGCCCGCCTCACCTGAAAGGCTAAGGTATCCGTTTCGGTCAAGGGTTTTAGGGGCCATTTTCGCTGCGCCTTGAGGAGAGCGTTTGCTAGGATGAGGAGCTTTCGCAACAAGATGATGACCTTTGCGGGTTTGCCTGCCGCCTTTAGCGCCTGGTATTTTGCCTTGAGGTCGGGGTTGAAGCGCAGGGCGAAGGCCGGGCATGTAGAGGGCCTGGCGAACATTGGCCCGGCCGCCCCGGATGAAGGCGCGGCCGCTCCATTTTGCCGAGGCCGGCGAGGCTTGCGGCCTTTGGTTCCGAGTTCCGGCATGTCGATGGTGAGTGTGCAGGCGGTGGCATCCGAGGCGCCATATGCTGGTCAGGATTTCGCGGCGCTGGACAGCGTCGGGATCGGCTTTCATGAGGGTAAGCATCGTCTGATCGATATCGCTGAGTTCACGTGGATCTGCTCCAGCCACTCGTTGTTGTGGCGCCTGAGCAAGGCAAGCGGTCAAGGTCTGGCTCTGGTGCTGGCTGCGGTGCGATCCCCGCACGGGCCAGGTGCCGATCGTGTCGACGATCCACCTCGCCGCGACCAGAGAGCTGCTACTCTCTTCCGCTGTTCATTCTGGCCTCTTCGCAATGAATGTCATAAAATCACCTGTCGCAATTAATGGTTTTTGATTTGGCTCCAACAGCTGGCAGATATCGCCGAGAGTTCCGCAGAGAGCGTCGAAAGTTTTGGCCGCCTTCTTCCGCAGCCGCGCCTTGAGTTTTGAGCAGACCTGTCTTGATCGGGTTGAGATCGGGCGAGCATGGCGGCAGGATCAGGAGCCAGTGCCCCTTTGGCCAACCAGTGGGCGGCGCGTACCTTGCCGACAATCTGGGGTTCCGAACCCGACAGTTGGTTTTCAACCCGACAGTGGCCCGCCTCAGAGCAGGCTACCGCCCTTCGGAGCAGGCAAAAGCTAATCGAGGTTCGCGGGTTCCGGTTTGAGTGTGCAGGTCGCTGCGCGCCTGATCTTTCGGTCTGGCGGCACATGACAAAAACCCTCATTTTGGCCGACGATACCCGGTCAGGAGCGGGTATCGCAGTCGAGAAGCGACCCGAGCACGTCCACAAGATGTGCCGAGTTTGCAAGGTGTGTCATTGTTTCTGTCAACGTTCGAGCGACAGCGCACGACGAAACGTCTGGCATACGCCTCGTCTGGCACGAGCCTCGCATATGTTGCAGTTGCTGCTGGAGATCAGGCGATCGAGTGGGCCTTGCAATTTTCCGATTTTGCTGCGCCTAAAGTCTCGTGTACAAATCAGGCTGGCGTGAATGGCCTGCCTAAGTGCGACTTATTACAAAGGAATGGATATGGCGACTGGAACGGTGAAGTGGTTCAACAGCACGAAGGGTTTTGGTTTTATTCAGCCTGACAACGGCGGTCAGGATGTCTTTGTCCACATTTCCGCTGTTGAACGAGCGGCCTGTCGACCCTTAATGAGGGCCAGAAGATCAACTACGAGGTGGAACAGGATCGCCGCACGGGAAAGTCCTCTGCAGGCAGCCTCAGCAAGGCTGGCTAACGGTCCGGGAAAGCCTTGGCAAGGTTTCGTCATCGCCGGAACGCATTGACGGCTCGAAACCCGGGCCGGAGCATGCAAGTTAATGCCGCGGCAGGGATTGCTGGAGCCATCATTAATTACTCTGGAAATGAGGCTCTTGGACGGGAAAGGCGGGGCTCATCCCCGCCCTTTGATTCCGCGCAGATTGGGCCTACGGCTGCTGCGCGTCCGGAACGACTGTTGATACGGATTTAGGCTGCGACCTTCTTGCGGGTCCGTTTCGCCGGCGCCGGGGCGGGGGCTTCCGGCTCTTTCGGTTTGCGGCCGAGTCCCATGGTCTTGGCCAAGGCGGAGCGCGCAGCGGCGTAATTCGGCGCCACCATGGGATAATCCGACGGCAGACCCCATTTGGCGCGATATTCGTCTGGGGTCAGACCATAGTGCGTCGCCAGATGGCGCTTTAGCGATTTGAATTTCTTGCCGTCTTCAAGGCTAATGATGTAGTCCGGTTCGATCGACTTTTTGATCGGGACAGCAGGTTTTTTTACAGGCACAGGCTCTTCTGCCGGTATGAGTCCAGCCGTGCCGTTTAGAGCCCCGTGCACTTGGGCGATCAGGGCAGGAAGCTCCCCCGCCGGGACGGGGTTGTTGGAGACGTAGGCTGATACAACATCGGCAGTGAGCTCGATGAGGATGTCGGTCTTGTGGGGTTCTTCTGTCATAAACTTCTCCGGGCAGCTTGAAACACAGTTGGGCGAAGTGTCGCTACATAGTGGCGGTTGCCGCTGAAAGCAAATGGATCGACGGGTGCGCTGCTCCTCCACCATTGAAGTCTCGGCGACGCATCCCGTCATCGTCCATCGCTAAAGGCAGCGTATTGAATTATGGGAGCGGTCGCGCCCGCCCCACCATAGCGATACAGCAAGACAATCAAAAAAGCCGGTCTTTGCTTGGCCCCAAATCTTTTCTCCTTTCGTGAACGCTGAGCTGCCAAGCTGCTACAGTTCACCTCGCGGGGCAACCGTGCACAACACAGGAGTCGCCCGAGCGATACATTCTTCACTTGCCGCTTATCAGCGCTGGTGATTGCACTTTGCAGCCTGCCTCCGGACCCGCAGCGCTCACGCTGTTGGTTTTGCGCCTGCAGGCGTCGGAAGTCGGATCGCCGCAGCTAATTTCCTCAGGCGGACGAATTCAACAAATCGATTGTTTGGATCGAAGGCATCCGCACCATCGATGCCTCTAGAATAGGATCCAGCTACAATCACCGTGCTGTAATGGCAGGGACGGCCAGCACAAGCGCGACACGATCCGGCGGGTCCATCGCTGCGTTACGTATTCATGGCTACTGCATCGGGCGCTCGGTCGACCGCCTTAAGCCAGGTCGCCGCATTGCGAGACGGTGACCGGCGAGGGAGAGGGCGCTCTGGCAACGAAGCGAGGCGGGTGGCCTTGCGGGTGGCCGCGTGATGTCATCCGGCTCTCCTGCCGATCTCTGCCGGCCAGATCTGGAGCAACTGTTTTGCATAGATATGGCTCTCTTCAGGGGGCCATCTATGATGGGAGCCGAGCGCGTGTTCGAGCGGGGGAACAGGCTGCACATGCGCTGTGCCCACCTATTGCGATCGTGCTAACCTTGGTTGTTCGGACTTGCCGTTAAAGGCAAGCGACAGATTGAAGTTATGCTGCACCATCTGATTGCCTGGCTCGTTTTCGAGAGCTCGCCGATACAGGGCCTGTGCCGCGTCATGCCGCCCCTCAATGTCCAAAATCACGCCCTTCGCATTCAATGCACGTACGTTTCCTGGGGCTGCAACCAAGACGCTGTCGAGCACCTCAACCGCTTCGTGCGGGCGCTTCTGGCCCACCAAGGCATTTGTAAGTCGTATCGCCGCATCAACATTGTCCGGGTGCTGCTTCACCTCATCCCGCAAAGCCCGCTCTTGAACATCCTGACCAACTTCGCGCAAAATGCGTTCGCGCATAGCCGGATCGATTTGATCGGCGCTGAGCAACTCGGGGGAAGATGTCTCCTGCACGGAAAGAGCCGGCTTTTGCCAGCTGGCGCAACCGCCCAAAGGCAGAATGGCGAGTAGGGCAAAAAGAAGTGAGTTCCGGCGCAGAAACATAGGCGATGGAGAAACTGTATTACTATTCATATTATCTCTCAGTTATCGGGGAGGCGCGTGGCGTTCAGTTAGGAAAGGTGGGACTACTCTAACAATCCGCTGTTCGATCCGTGCGGGAGTGTGACGGATCCTGCGGGGCGAATTGTAAAGTCGGAGGCGAGGTCTTGATAAGACAGCACGGCGAGATCAATCCCGTTTCGCGTCAGAAAGCCGCGGACGAAACGTCGGACATCCATCGACGTCAACAGAATAGGGCGGGTTTGACCCGGTTCTGCGTTCGAAAGGACCTGACGTATCTGTGATAGCATCGCTTCGCTTTGCCGATCCTCCAGTGCGAGATAGGGGCCTGCATCCGAATCTCGAACCGCGCCACGCATCACATCCTCGCTCTCGCGCTCGACGACCAAGGCGGACACGATGCCCTCCGTGTTGGCATGGCGGTGGCAGATCTGTCGCTTCAAACCAGAACGGACATATTCCGTCAGCAGGGCAACGTTTTGCTCACGCTCGCTCCATTCGGCCAATGCCTCCAACACGAGACGGGTGTGGCGGATTGGGATACCTTCCTCCAGGAGGCGGCGCAGAACATCGGCAATCCGAGGAATCGGCGTCGTGCGTAGCACCTCTTTCACAAGCTCAGAATATTCCTGCTCCATTCGGCCCAGGAAATGTCGGGTCTCTTGGATGCCCACCAATCGCGGTGCGTAGCGGGTCAACGCTGCATGGACGCGCAAGGCGAGGAGTTCGCCGGGAGCCCTATGCTCCGTGCCGGCGCCCGTAAGGGCCTTTGCAGGGGTATGTTCAACCGGGAGTCTGTCCGTTTTCGGCTCACGTCTAAGGGGGACACCGCTCGAGTCGACGTGCGCTACATCGGCTCGGAGCGTCATCTGGTTTGGATCTAAGGCGTCCTGTTCGACTGGCACGCCCTCGACATCAATCCGGAATTGCGATGCAGGCAGCTGCTCGTCAACCAAGACAGGGATGCGAGGAACGATAATGCCCAGATCGGCTGTGACCAGGAGCGAAACGCGCCCAATATGTTTTTGCAATTCGGCTTGATCGACCGCCTGCATAAGATCTGGCGCTAGAAAAAATGCGATCGGGAATTCCTTCGCAGGCGCGGCTTGCTTAGGCTCCGCTGCAGTTCCACCTTTCGCATCGGCAGTGCCGGCGCCCAGCACATCAGCCTTGACAATGCTTGCCGCAGCGAACACTGCGGCCAGCATCAGAAAGACGGGGAGGGGAAACCCAGGAACGAACCCCATTACAACCAGGACGCCGGCCGCCAGTCGCAAGGCTCGAGTGCTGGCCGTGAGCTGACTGACCATTTCGGTACCGAGGTTGATCCTCGCCGTCCCAGTCACACGGGTGACGATGGTCGCCGCAGTAATGGAGAGCAGAAGGGCCGGAATCTGCGATATCAATGCATCGCCTATCGTCAGCAGAGTATAGTGATGCAGTACCTCGCCGAAGGACATGCCCTTGGAGAGCAGGCCGATCGAAATTCCACCCAGCATGTTGATGCAGATAACCACCAGCCCGGCGATGGAATCGCCCTTCACAAATTTCATCGCGCCGTCCATCGCACCATAGAGTTGGCTTTCCTTCTCTAATTCGGCGCGCCGCCGGCGGGATTCGTTGGCATCGATGTGGCCGTTGCGTAGCTCTGCGTCGACCGCCATTTGCTTGCCCGGCAGAGCATCCAGCGTGAAACGCGCCGCCACTTCTGCCACCCGTTCGGCACCCTTCGCGAGGACCATGAATTGCACCATGGTGACGACCAGAAATATGACGAAACCCACCACGATATTGCCTGAAATGACGAAATCGCCAAAAGTATGAATAATGCTGCCGGCCTCCCCCTCGGCCAGGATCAGTCGCGTCGTTGCGACCGTGAGCGCGAGACGGAATACAGTGGAAATCAAAATAACGCCGGGCAAAGAGGAAAAATCAAGTGGAGTACTGACATACAGGGCAACCATCATCAGCAGTATGGCCAACCCCATATTGAATCCTATCAGGGCGTCGACCACCACGACCGGGATAGGCATGACCATCATCGCGACAGCCAGAAGCAGCATCAACGCAACCATTAAATCCGGGCTGGCCGGCGCACGCTTGATGAAGTCACGCAGGACGTTGGCCATCGAGACACCTTTGCAATCGGTTGAGACTTACTCTGCTGTTACGCCATGAAACGTGGCTTTCGAACTCCGAAGGCGCCTCAGCCTTGGCCAGCGCGTGACCCTGCATGAGAGCCACAAGCAGGCGCGAAATGGCTGGGCAGCAAATGTTTCCAACGCAGCCAGCTTGTCAGCACCGAGCGCGACAGGATGTTTGGCTGGCCATAGAGTGCTGCTTGATGGGGCCTGCGAGCTTTCAATATTGGAGAGCAGCAATGCGGCCATTCCTGCTCAGCAGCACACGGCTGTCCTCAATACGATCGACCACCCATCCATCAGCCAAAATGGCGCCGACAAAATACTTCTCGCTGTCGATGACAATATATGGTTGGACCCCATGCCACACAGCTTCGACCGCGATTGCGGATGGCGCCTTCTCCTCTTTGATGAGCACTCCGTTCACCAGTGTTAGAGTACCCTTGGTGCGACGATCGAACGATTGCTGAAGCTTCTGCCAGCTGATGACCGATTCAGACGTGACGGTGCCTTCGGCGGTCACAACACCCTTTGCCGACCCAATCTTGACGTCGAGAAGACCCGCTCGATCGACTTCCTCCTGCAGCTCTTGGGCCGCTGCCTCCGTAAGTTCATTGTCAGCGCGGTGACTGATCGTTCTGGACGCGACTTCAGCCCGAAGTGAATTGGGGCTCGATCCACTTGCATTGCCAAGATAGGAGATCGTGCCTGAAAGCGCGCCGATCCCGAGTGAGCTGATTATGACCATGGCGAGCACACCGATCGGTAGGCGCGGTATGCCGGTCGAACCAGGCGGCTCTGCATCCTGCACGGACAAAGCAATGGACATCTCGCCTACGAGCAGGACGACAGGAAGGGGCACAACAACGGACTGGCCTGCGGCGATATTCCGGTTGCCCTCGATACTGAGTCCGGGTGCAAGCGCCTCCAGTTCGATCGACTTGCCAAGAAGAGTTACACGAAGGTGATGCGGTGCCAGTCCCTGCTCGACAAAGACCAAATCGGCATCGAAGCCGCTGCCGATTAAACACTTTTGAAGATCCGTCTTGCCGGTCAGACCGCAATAGTGCCCCGAACGCACTTCGAAACGGAGGGAAACGGCGTCATCCACAGAGCATCTCTCAAACAGGATAGAAGCCGCATGGCAATTGCCATGCGGCTCATTTCGGGACTACGTCGCGTCAATAAGGAGACGCGCTAGGGGGCAGTCTAAAACCCGCTTCCGACATTACGAAACGCGTTCGTCGGCGGCCTTCTTGATGGTCTGGAGATTGGTCGTTAGAGTGCGCAACTGGACACTCCTTTTCGTCGCCTCCAAGCTAACATTGGTTAGTTCCTGCACTTGCGCCTGAAAAGCAGTAGCATCAGCTCCGCTTGTATTGCCGGGAGTGCCACTGTTAGTTTTATCGGTATTGCCGGCGCTACTGGTATTGGTATTGCCTGATTTTTTATTATTATCAACTGCAGCCATGATCATTCCTTTTTCTGTTGGAGTTGTGCCGTCAATAACGGCCTGTATGACCTCACGCCGGATTTTACCGCGTCAGGCATCTTCTGTGTCATCCAAAGCTTCATCGGCCTCAGCCATCGCATCGTTCGCGAATTGGAACGCGAACGATCGCAGGATACTTTGGAAGGCTTCACTTTGTGCTGCAGACTGTGAGTTGTCTTGAAGTTGATCATTTGAAACGGTCCGGTTATCCGCCCGATCGTTCCCGCCAGCTGGCTTGCCATCATTCCCACCAGCTGGCTTGCCATCATTGCCACCAGCCGGCTTGCCATCATTGCCACCAGCCGGCTTGCCATCACCAGAATGCTCGGATTTCGAATCCCCATGGCCCTTTCGGATCAAGGAAGTCCCGAGGTTGCCAACTCCACTCCCAATTGCTGCTATCATCAGGTACTCCGGCATTTGCCATTGGCGGCGACGTGTTAAAGGTTAACCTCGATCAAGCTAAGGGCGGGAGCTTTCGAGAACCTGACGGCTTTTGACAAAAACCGGCCAGCGCAAAAACGTATGCTCTGCAGGATGTTGCTCTCGCATCGAACAGTCGACCACGATCTCGGCTGTTCGGCCAATCCCGCCGTCCACGCATGCCGCGACCGAATGGCAGCCGCAGCAGCTCGTTTGCATCCTCGATGCTGTGGTGTCGAACAGGAGACACGGTCCACGTGCTGCATGACCGCAATGACCGTATTCTTGCTGGCTCCACGGGCGCACGCAACGAGCAGGAACTCGGTCTTTGCATCACCATTCTCTCGCCTGCACATCACGGCCCGGCGCGGTGAGCTCATTGGCTTCGAGAAGGTCGGCGACCGTACGAACATGGGATGGTCTGCCGGCTTTGGGAGGCCGGTGCGGATCCTCTTCTCACCATATCGAAAGCTTGAAGCGGTCGGATTTTCTTGCCCTGTTCGTGAGAACTCCCATCGTCAGCTAATCGTCAGCCAAGCGGTCTATCTAGGCCGGCCGTGCCTGACCTTCGGATCCAAAGGTCCCGTCTCGACACTTTTTGTAACTATAGATCGAAATGGTTTCCCGCGCGATACGCAACGCACACGCTTCTCTGAAGCAAATGTGTGACTTTGTCGGTGGCGAACGAGAGGAGTGACGCCTCAATAAAATCGTCAGGCACGTGTCTAGGAAGGGGAGCTAGCCGAGTTGGTCTGATTTCATTCGCTGTTCCTGGAAATCGGCGGACTGAAGCGCTGATAATCTCAGGACATCGATGGCAACGTTGCGAAAGTCCTGTGAGCTCGGGCCAATCTTGGCCTGCTACTGAGAAGCACTTTGGCGGGAACATTACGCCGTCGCGGGTCTGGCTGACCGTGACGTTAACCGAAAGATGCCGCTGGTCTCGTCAGCCGCCAGCACAATAGCAGCACATTCTCGCCTACTACGGAGACGCAATATGAAGGGCATTGGCCGACCACGGAAATCGCAGGCTGAAACTGGAGCCAGCCGCGCGGGGCGGGCGAGCAGTTCCCTTTCGCAATCAAGTCTTGCTGCGGGAGAAGGTGGACAGTCATTCGATTCCGTTGTGGAGCAGATGCGCTCTGGGGACGCCGATAGGAGGCCCTCCTCCCTTCCAGTTGCGCGCGGTCCAGGCGATGCCCGCGAAAGTCTGCCAGGCGCCTCGATTGGCGAAGATCAAATCCTGAACGCACCGCCACGTGGAGCCGCTGCGCCACCACGCGGAACCGTAGCGCCACGTGGCGCAGCCGCAAGGCGGCGCGGTTCTCCCTCCATGTCTGAGGGCGAAGCCATGGCGCCGGTCGGTAGCCAACTATCAACCGCGCAGGTGGAAGGCACCAGCTCATCGTCAAATGAAGATATCAGTCCGACACAGCTCAGAATGAACAGTCTTGTTCAACAACTGACTGATTGCGAGGCTGCGGCCAGGAAAACCGACGTCCCCGAGGAGGCGGTGGAGCTGATCAGTCGGGTCGTCGATGCAGCCTCAGCAATTCTGGAGTACCGCGCTAGCCTGCCTGCGGCTGAGGCGCAGACAATTATGCCAGACGACAAGGTGCGTAGATGTTGCCAGATCGTGTGCGACGCCGCGAATGAAGTAGACAAACTTGGCCTGTCGACGATCACGAAATTGGACAAAAAGACCAAGAAAGCGGCAGGTATGGTCGATAAACTCTACTCCTACTCCCAGGCGGACCGGCAGGAGCTGTTGATTTTAAATGTGGAGAACCACCATACGGCGGCAATTAAGTGGTGGGAAAAAAAGGCATGGCGCTCCGAACGGCAGCGATCCGCCTGCGCTGCCACCGCTAGCCTATCCAGTGGAACGCCCGTGATGCGGGAAGCCGAGCGGTGCGCACTGCGGCTGCGTGCCGGCTCGGTACTGAGTGTCAGGATCTGGCTGGTCCGTGAGCGGATCGGTCTTGCGCGGGCCAAGATTGAACTGCGGGCGAGCAGGTTCGAGCCAGATTTGAAGGAACTCCTCGTCGGTCGAAATGGAGTGGTGCAGCTGATGGCAAGCGCCGGTCAAGAAACTCTTCGCGCCCTCTCTTTGGCGAAGGGCATAATGGATGATGGCAAAGCACTCAACGCTCATGATTGCGCGGTTGTAGAAAAAATCATGGAGCGGCTTTCGGATTTTGGATTGGCGTTGCACGAGGTGCATACCAAGCTAAGCCATACCTACCCAGATGCCGGCCTCCCATTGAAACTGTTCGAACGGATCGTGGACGATGCATGGATCACTGCGCACGATGCCATGCACTTGTTGAACCTGCAGTCTCCGCCGTCAGCCATCATGGCGCCACAGGCCCAGGCGGGCGCTGCGATGCCGGCCAGGGCAGGCGCTGCGATACCGGCTGACACTGCTGGTACGGCTGCAGTGTCAGAAGGCACTACAGCGCGAAGGAAAGGGAAGTCAAAGCATAAGTCGGCAGCTCGCGCCGGGACTTCTGCCGCCGGGCAGCCATCAACACCAGTCGCTGCGAACGCCGGCACAGTGCCAGCAGCCAAGGTTCTCGCGCGCTCGGATCAAGTTGCGAGTACACAGGTGAGAGCGCAAGAGGTGGCTGCGAGTTCGTCGGGGGCAGGCTCGACAATCGGGGGCGCCGCGTTGTCAATGGAGGTATTGACGGAGCGGCTCAAACGATTGGACGAACTTTTGCAGTTCGATCTGGCCGGTCAGCAAAGCGTCGTCTCCCAAGTGCGCCAGATGAAGCCTGAGGAGGCCGGTAAGGTCGTGGACGATGTGGCCCAGTACCTGCGAGCCCAGGCCATTGAGATGCAAACCTGTCTCGCCGGGTTGCAGGGGCGTAATGTACGCCTGCTACTCACCTCCACCCAGCTACCCAAAGTGCACGAACGCACAGACCAGCTCAAAGGGTTGCTGAACATGGTGCTGGGACAGGCCAACGCATTGAATGAAGGAAAAGCCGGCATTACGACTGATTGCATGAAGACCTACGCATTTCCGGCGCAAAAATACCTGGAACATTTGTGCAATGCCGACGAATTGATGCCGCCGGAGGCACCGGTCGCGCTGCGTGGCGAGCCAGGAAAGCTGTTTGAGATGAAGCTGCAGCCCAAGATGCTGGTCAATGGTGCGATGCCGAGCCCGATGTGGGTGCACATCCACACGAGTCGCCCCGTCATGGCCAGAAACTTGGAAGGGCTGGCTGATTCCGAATTCACCGCTTGCCACGTTAAATCCAACGAACAGCGCGGCTACAATCGAGAGCGAGAGGAAGCCGATGCTAGGTCCGGTCGCGAGAAGGTCATAATTCATCGCGGCAAACTCACCCCCGCTTTCTGTAAGTCCTTGTTGACCTCGGGGCTTGGCCGCCAACCACGCCATTCGCGTGCCGAGCTCCCGTCGGCGCAGGCTGCATGACAGGGCACGTACTTTGGGGTCTAGGGCAGAATGCGGCCGGCCACGCTGTGAGTCAGCGAGCATTTCTCCTGGCCAAACCGCGAATGCCGCTGCGCGAGTTGCGGTCCGGCGATTGGAGTCGATCGGCTACCGTCAGGGCCGATTTGCGATGTCGCGTTACCTGCTGTTGACGTGGCGGCGTATCTTGCCTCCCATCCAACTTATCGCCGAGATCGCGCCGCCAAGATCGAGGCGGAAGGTCTTCCTGCGAGCGCGGAGCAGGCATAGCCGATCCGATCGGGATCGGCGCATCGCAACGACCCAACGGTGTGGTGGAGAAAATTGGATTCGGGAGAGCTCGTATCCAAGAGGCGGAGTTCCGGCCCGAATACAATCCGCTCGCAAGCACCCACGATGCGCATCCGCAGTTTATTGTCTGGGAGATGGGCTGGATTGCTCGGCGGCGCTGGCGCTAAGGCGGGGCTGTCGCCGGACAATTAGCATTCACTGCCAACAGCCTTGCAACCGTCACCAGTTGCAAGGCTCGGCGGCGGGTCGACAAATCACATGAAATCGTCGTCGGACCCGCTATCGCTGCTGTCGCTGTCCTCGGTTTTGTGGAGATAGAGTGGAGGTTTGCCTGCACGCTGCCACTCACCGGCACTGTTCTTCGTCCATTTGTCGGGATGCTGCGTAGGGTCAAGCACCAGGTCGCCATGATCCACTTCAACAAACCCCATCGTCTGCGCGCGCGCTTGTGCTTCCGGATTAGCCGCACGCCAATTCAGCAACGGTCGGTCGCCGTCTATCCGAAGTTGATGCTCCAGCAGAATATCGCCCGCATTTTCGACGAGCGGATGGGCGACTTGAAGATCCACTATGGAAGTGACCTCAGTTCGACCAGGAAATTGTTCCCGCCAACTTTCCGATTCGAACTCGTTCATGCTGAATCCGCCTTCCATTCTCAGCAGTCCGGCACTCCGGTCTCCCAATTGGTAACTGAAATATCGCGCGTGCTCCGTATCTCGACGGATGCCATATTGCTGAGCAACGTCCGCGGTGCGCCTGGCTCGTGACGATACGAACTCCGAATACTCTTGAGGATTGTCGGCGATGTGCGTGATTTCATCACCATGAAATTGCCTCACCTGTCTCCTGAAGGAAGTCCTGTTGATCTCCACCACAGGAGGTCGGGAATTGAGGGAGTATGCTTGGGGAGCCGCCGATGATGAGGCGCCGCTACCTTCCGATCCGGATAAGTGCATTCGGGCAAATGTGTCCGCGAACCCTTCGCTTCCTGCATCCGATTGCTCGCCGGCATTATGCGCGCGGTAACTATCGGATGAGCCACCAATTCGACCATACATGACGATTCGTACTCCTATGTTTCGCAACCGAGCTCAAGTTAGCACGGCTGTTCAACATAGGGCGCTTAGTTGACGACTAGCTGACGAGGGCATTCCAACGGCTGCACCAATCAAATCCGCACTGCCGGCCTCAAAACCTCGGACTGCGCCACGCACCGGCCAGCAGAGGCTGCAAGGTCATGCCCGGAGGACTTGCCGTAGTTGCTGGGTGGCAGATCCGAGGGGAGTGATTGCCCCAGGCCCGCGGTTGCGCGGTTGGCCTGGCAGAGACACTGGGGCACGGATGGCCAGCCGACATTTGCCACTAGCATGGAGCCAGGTCAGTTTTGAACTGGGCAGTCGTGGACTTCCAATGACTAGGCCAAGCCTGCGGCAAAGAATGCTTTCGCGACAGGCTGGAAATATTGCATAGGAACCGCGTGGCCGAGTTTTGTAGTGCTTATCAGCTGACGCGCTAAGACATGGTCATGGACGATCGTCAGGCGTAGTGCCCGCGCCTCACTCAACACATGTGAAACGCGCTCACCTTCGGCACGGCAAACTAAGAACGGCACCCCGGTTTCACCGCGAACGTAACGCAGACCGATCAGGACCGCCCTTCCTGTTAAGACCAGCGTGGCGCGATGCACGCCAAGCGCAGGCTCGTCGGCCGCCTCCTCGCGGATGCGACGCTGTTCACCTTTCAACTCTGGCGCTCCTTGCTGATCCTTCGACTCGCGCGTCACTTCGGTATTGGTCATGCGCATTTCGCGCAGATACAACGCGCGCTGGAGCAGGAGATCGATCAGTCCGCCGACCAGCAGTGCGCCGGCGCCAATTCCCATCAGCAATTTTGTCTCCATAAAGATGAGGCCAACACAGCCCATGCCGCAGATCGGCAGAGGGACCATTGTCTTCCACATCCCGAGAAGGACAATGGAAAAGGTTGCGCTGAGAACCAATACCTTGAACATGGTCTTGCAGACTTCGACCATGGAACGAGCAGACCCCAAGCGCTTCAGCCCTTCAAAGGGGTCAATTTTCTTAAAGCTGAGCTTCATCGGCTCCAGAGAGAAGACAAATCCACCATTGGCTAGCAGGCTGGCCAAAATCACCGCGGCGACGAGGGTTCCAAGCAGCGGGCCAACAGCCGCGACGGTGAGTTGGACGAGCACAACCAATGCCTGCGGCACCGCGGTATCGAAAGGTAGGCTCTGCAACTTGGTGGCTAATAGGAGCGCTTCCCGGCATTTGTCCTCGATCACGCTGCCTCTTAGCCAAAGGTAGCCGAGCCCAGCGCAAGTCCCGACCGCGCGGACGAAATCGGAGCTACGTGGCAGCTGTCCTTTTTTGCGCGCTTCACTTAACTTCTTCGGGCTGGCGGCGTGTGTCTTCTCTTCACTTGTGTCGCTCATGGCAGCAATTTGTCGAACCACTCCAGCACGCCGTTGGCTTGTGTGACCTCCAGTTTCATGCTCTCCACCAGATAGGCAGCGTAGGTGACCATGAGAACTGGAAAGACAATGTTCTTGATTGCCGGAGACAGTTGGCTCGCCTTAAATTGCGGGGCAAAGCGACGCAGCAGCATCATCGATATATCAATCAGTATCAGGAAGAACACGACAGGCCCCGATACCAATAATGCCGTGCGCATTATGCGGTCGAGAAGCCCCAACAACTCCATTGCTCCTGGCCCGCTCAGTGTCGGGTGAAACTGATACACCGGCCAGATCAAGTAGCTGCGGTACAGGACACTGATCAAAGTTTCCAGGCCTCCTGATCCGACGAATATGGCAATCGCAGTGATCCCCAGAAAAACGCCCATCGCGGAAGCCTGACTGTTCGTCGCGGGATCGGCCGAAGCGGTCGGGCTGCTGATGCCGCGTTGGTTGTCGATAAGCTCCCCGGCAGCCTGAAGGCCCCAAAGCGGAATGCCAAGAAAAGTGCCAAGGAGTACACCGACAAAAACTTCCTTGAATCCGAGCAGGGTTAGCTGGATCAGGCGTGTATCAGGATCCAGCGCCGGCAATCCGCCGCTGACGTGTGCCAGGCATGGTAGTGCGAAGCCAACAGCCAAACAGCCCCGGATCAGCCCACTGATCTGCGAGCGTGTGAATACGGGAAAGATCAGCATGATGCCCATCGCGCGGGCTGCCCCAAGACCTGCCGCAACGACGAGTTCGAGAGCCGTCTGGATCAGAATTTGAATATCGGCCGATGGCGCTTCCATGGGGCGGACTAGTAGCTAAGTGTCATTGCGGGAAACTCGGTGAAGATCTGATCGGCTAGCTCTATGAGCGGGGCGCTTAGCACAGGAGCAAACAGCCCAATCACCGCGACAACGACCAGAAGCTTCACGGTGAGCGGCAAGCTTTCATCCTGGATCTGCGTCGCCGCCTGGAGGATGCCGATGACGAGGCCGACAACCACTGATGCAATGAGCGGCGGTAGAATCCAGATCATGAAAACCACCAGTGATTGGCTCATAAGAGTAATGATGCTGGATTCAGTGATGATCAGCCTCCCGGTAACGTATAACTCAGCACAAGCCCATGCATCAATTTTGACCAACCATCAATGGCAACAAACAAAAAGATCTTGAACGGGACAGATATAACAGTTGGTGAGACCATCGACATACCCATTGCCATCAAGATAGTTGTCACTATCAGATCTATAACAATAAAAGGCAGATAAAGTAGAAATCCTATCTCAAATCCGCGCTTCAATTCTGATAGCAAGAAAGATGGTACAAGTATTGCAAAGTCATCAGGCGTGGCTGCAGCGTGCATTTCCTCTGGCCAGACCTTTTCTGTCGAAGATAGGAAAAATCGCCGCTGCTCTTCATTTGTGAATTTCTTGAGATGCTCGCGCAAGGGCTCACTTCCGGCTTTAGCGGCGCTTACCCAGTCGTCGAATGTCTGATAGTGGAGCTTGGGATCCGACATGCGGTCATAGGTCTGCTCAGCAACGGGCGCACTAACGAACATAGTGAGGATCATCGCCGCGGCGTACAGCACCACATTGGGTGGTATGGTCTGGGTCCCGAGCGCATTGCGGACGAGGAAAAGAACAATTGATACCTTTACAAAGGCCGTTGTCGTGGCAACTGCTAAAACCAGCAGACCGAGTCCGGCGGTAACCGCAAGAAGCGCCAGGATTGTCGGCTGAGCTTCACTCATTGCATGCAAACCCGCCACGGAGCCTGATGCCCAGCTCTTCTCCGATGCGGACAATGTCGCCACGCCCGATACGCTGACCATTGGCCACTATGTCGACCGGGCCGTCGATCGGCCATCCAAGTTCAAAAATATGCCCTTCGCCGGCACTTCTTAATTCCCCAAGAGAAATAGGCCAGCGGCCGCATTCAAAGACAAGCACGATCTCGACATCGTCGAGATCCTTAGTAAGCTCCAGTTGCGATCCGGGTTGTGTCATATGCGCACTCTCCAAAGGACACGGTCGCGGGCGGAAAGGCCCCCGCAAGATTAATTCATCGCCGTCAAGATCCGCCTCGGCGCACAACTGGCCGACAGCTAGGGTGATCTGGCCGCGGCCGAACGGCGCAATATCGGGCAACAATGCATCACCGACACATGCGCTTCGAAGAAGCGCCGCAGGAAGGCGAAGCGTGCCGACCTCTCCTGCAACAATGAGCGGGAGCTCTGGAGGCAGCCCGCCCAGCTGCCGCGGCAACTGGGCAAGCAGTTCGCCTAGCGCGCGAAACGCAGGCGGTACTAAGCCGTCAAGTGGCGTGAACAGGAATAGACGGCCCTTGCCCTTGACCGCGCCGAAAATGATGTCGAGTTCAAGATGAGGAGCCAGCATCGTGGCTTCGCATACCCGCACGAGTTGCACGTTCAGACGCGTCGTCTCCTCCAGTCGAGTGACAAGCGGCTCCAGAGCGAGTTCGAGAATTAGCGAAGCAGTTGGCTCGGAAGGGAAGGCCAAGCCGTTCTGCACTGTCGTGATGAACTCCTCTACGAGCGGGCGCGACAGTGACAAGATGACCGTTTCGGCTCCCACTCTCCAGACGCAGTCAAGCATCGGAATGGCAGCAGGTTCCTGCTGCCAGACAAGCCCTGCCGTTCGCACCGATAGCGGCACCTCGTTGATCCGGCTTTGAAACGGCGTGCGCGGCGCTGCTGTATCATTGAGCCACGAGACAACCGTGTGGGACAGTTTCAGAACTGGTTCGAACATGGCGGGTGTGACCGCAGCGCCTATCAAAGACTGCACGGTCGTGTCATTCGGACGACCTCTTGCGACCGTCGGATCCGGTTGCGCGGCATTTAGGCAAGCGACCCCCTCGCATATTTCAGCAGTATCTCATCGTCGGCCTCGATCTCGGCTGCGGCCTCCGAATGAGTCTCGACGGCGCGCCGCACGTCGTCCTCGATTTGTTGCCATTTGTCCCTTGCCGCCGAACATATGACCCATAGCTCCCTCGTCCTGGACGCCGCCATCTCAGCCTCCTCTTGAGCGATTTGGGTATCATCAAGCATCTGCCGTCTGGAATCGATCTCAGCGGCAAGCTGTTCAGTGTGAAGGCGGTGACGGTCGAGCGCTGCGCTAGACAAGTTGTCGAGTGACATCAGATGCTGATAGAGCGCTGCTTCTTTTCTTGAACAATGTTGCTGTATCATTGCAAGCTCCCTAGAGGCATTTTGTACGGCTGAGGCGGCCACATCGCGCTGGGCTTCCTTCTTGGACAGCTCGCCAAGGGCACGACGCTCTTGCATTTCCTTCAGAAGCCGTAACCTCGAAGACTGAATCCAGTTTACGCGGTCAGACGCGACATCCATGCGACCGTCTCCTCGAAATCTGACGCGTCATCTTCGCTCTGGCGCAGAAACTCCCTCAGTTCGTCGATTGACGCGACAGCCCGGTCAGTCAGGGGATCTCCACCTGGCTTGTATTCGCCAACATTGATCAAGAACTCGGTCTCGGCATAGCGCGATAGGAGCTCGCGGAAAATGGATGCTGCCTTGCGATGTGTCCCCGAAACGACTGCATCCATGACGCGGCTGCGACTCTGCAGCACATCAATAGCGGGGAAATGCGATCGCGCCGCAATAGCGCGTGAGAGGATGACATGGCCATCGAGAATACCACGCGATTCCTCGGCGATTGGATCACCCGTGCCATCACCCTCTACAAGCACCGTATAGAAGGCCGTGATTGAGCCCCGCTCACCCATGCCGGCGCGCTCGAGCAGGCCTGGCAGCATGCCAAAAACGGAAGGAGGAAAGCCCCGTCGCGTCGGCGGCTCACCCGCAGCAAGGCCTATTTCGCGCATAGCGCGGCAGAAGCGCGTCAGCGAATCCAGCATGAGAGCAACGCGTAGGCCTTGATCGCGGAAATATTCCGCGAGCGCAGTCGCCATTGGAGCGCATTGCGCACGCTCTACCGCCGAGCGGTCGGATGTTTCAACCACGACGACCGTACGGAGAAGGCCCTCTTCACCAAGATTCCTTTCGATGAATTCACGAACTTCCCGTCCACGTTCGCCTATGAGCGCCACTATGACGACGTCAGCGGCGGCACCCTTTACGATCTGTGACAACAGCGTCGACTTGCCACCACCTGGCTCGCCATAAATCCCGATCCGCTGGCCCTCGCCGCACGTCAGCAGACCATCGAGGACACGGACCCCAAGCGGGAATGGCCGCTCAATCATGCGCCTCGTCATCGGATTGGGGGCTCTGCCATGCAGGGGCCGAGTTTCGACGGTCTTGATTTCGCCTTTGCCGTCCAATGGGCGGCAACGACTGTCGATCACGCGACCGAGCAAATCGCCGCCGACGGGCACCTCACGCATTCGGCCAGTGGCCACGACCTCTGCGCGGCTGGATAGGCCCACCAAGTCCCCGATCGGTGTCAGCAATACACCATCACCCGACAGGCCGATCACCTCGGCCTCGAGCGACAGCCCGGTTCGCGGGTCCTCTAGGAGGCAAAGTTCCCCAATACGAGTGTCTGGCAAGACGGCATGAACCAGTGTGCCGATAGCCCGCGTGATCCGACCGCGCACCGCACGCGTGTCAATTCGCTTGGCCGCAGCCCTCAAAGACGAGATTGCTGGAACGAGAGCTCGAGTGTCGGCGTCAGCGTTATGTTCTGGGACGGGCTTTCTCATAGCTCGCCTTTCTCACAGAGCGTCCCGAAACCAAGGCGCAGCGCGCGCATCTGGGCGTCAAGTCCTAGGTCGACATTGCCGTACTCGCTCCACAGCACGCAGCGTTGCGGCGACAACGTCGGGTCGGGCTCGATCCGCACCCTTGGTCGACCATCCTGGCCGTCGCATCGAGCAAACTCTCGTGCAAGCATGTCGACTTGCATGGGAGAAACATGAAGGCAAACTTCGGCGCCGCTGTATTGACACTCTATGGCGTGACGAACAGCCCTCACCAATAGCTCGCCCGGATCGAAAGCGCCGATAAGATCGCTCAATATTTCCATCACGAGCTGCGGCAATTCCTGCTCCAGAGCCGCCTTTCGTCGCGCGATTTCGGAGATTGTCTCCGCAATCAGCCCTGCCATCTCCTCGGTGCCTGCATTCGAGCCCTCCATGTGGCCGCGCGCCCACGCCCGCTGGTAAACGGCGCGTGCCCAGTTTCGAACGCGCTGCCGATGCCGTTCTGCCGCGGCAAGGGCTTGCGCGGCGCTGTGCCAGGTTTCGAGCTCGCTCGCGGGTATCAGTGGTCCGACTGGACGCATCTGCGGCGCTATTGGCCCCTCGGAAAGTTCGACTGTCATTTCACCGGGGTCTCTGTCTCAAAATGAGCTACTACAAGTGAAAGCAATTGGCCGGCGGCGGTCCAATGCTCAGGTGCTGGAGTCTCCGCGGCAGTCCCCTCGGGCAATCGAAGAAGCACGCGGTTACGCTCGGTCGCTGAACTGTCCTGGAGCCAAGCCCCAAGACATGCGTGTCCATCGTATTCGATTTGCTGAGCGAGTTTTTCTGGGTCCGCGATCAGTCTTTTGTCAACAGCATGCAGCAGGTGTCGGATTCCGAATGCGTGTGCATCCACGCCGATGCGTTTAACAAGGATGGCAAGCTCAGGCTGAGAGACAAACGCGACCAGCGAACGGGCATGCCAGATACTACCAGCAAGAAGGGCAGCTCGATATGGATCATGCCCGCGTAGAAGGTCCGGCCTGCAGCCGATGTGGTTCAGATCCACGTCATCGTTGCCCAGCAATTCTGCCAGCCTTGGATGCAGTCTGGAACACTTCTGCAACTTCACTAACGTTTCGGCCGATAACGCTGGATCAAGACGCGCCGCAAGACGGGTCGGATGGGCCGAAGCCGCAAGCTCGCTCGCGCCCGGAAAGTGCGGACCATCAGGTCGGGCGGTCTGTATAGGCATTGGCAATGAGATGTCACCCACGTCCAATTGCAGGCATTCTTTTGCGAATGGCCTCGACAGCAGAAGCATCCCGGCGCCCCTCGACCTTGGAAACGCCGGTTGATTGCTTGCGCCGACGCGTAACAACGCTGATCAAGAGATAACAGGCCACGGCGAATACGGCTGCGGCAAAACCTGTTACGGTCGCCAGAAGTGGCGCAGGAAGAGGTAGTGATGCTTGTGGCAAAACAGCAGTCGGATCGGGCCGTTGCTCGTGTGCGGACCGTTCTACCGGCACCAAAACCACTTCCACCTTATCGTAGGACAGGCCTTCGATGCTGTCGGCTACAAGCATCTTTATCTTTGGCAGCAGAGCCGCGACATTTGTTTTTGCGTCGTGCCTGATAAACACCGAGGCCGAGGATGGCGTGGCACCGGCTCGCACAAGGTCGTTATGCGGCAGCACGACGTGAACACGTACAGAAAAAACGCCATCGATATCGCTGATCGTCCGCGACAACTCTTCGCTCAGGGCATACACGTAACGGGCACGCTCTTCGGTCGGCGAGGCAATCAGGCCTGATCCTTGGAATATCTCACCGAGGTTCTTGAAGGATTGGCGCGGCAACCCCTTGGCGTTCAGAAGGTTGATTGAGAAGGCGAGCAGCTTTTCGTCAACCTGGATCGTGCTGGTTCCATCCTTGGCGACCACCCGGATCGCGGCGACCCCGTTGTCTTCAAGAAGTGCGAGCATTTCATTTGCCTCACGCTCTTGCAATTGCGTGTAGAGGTCGGCTTTGCAAGCAGTGAGGGCGACGAGAACTGGCAGCATGACAAGTCTAACCGACCGCCACCCTGACAGGCCACGCATGATTTCGCCCTCGGCCAAGCCAATCATGCGCGCGGTTCAACCTTCCTTCAAAAGTTTATTCACGGATGATGTGACGCCGCTGACGCCTTTGGAGATAAGCGCCACCTGGGTGACGCCGGTGTAAACATCCCGAAGACCAGCCATCATCATTTCGAAGTCTTGCCCTTGTTGAGGAATGCCCGAGATTCCGGTTCCCGCCTCACCTGAGACGGGAGGCTTCTGCGCCGGTCCCGGTAGAGCGCCCTTCGAAAGGGCTATGTCATGGTCGAGCGCGGGGAAGGAAACAGTGTTGTGTGGATATAGGGAGGAAATCGTCTGCAACACGCGATCGCCCATGCCGCTCGTCGGCGCAGCCGCGCGCTGAACATCCATCGCCGCAGCAACTGGCGCCGCACTCGCTGACCCCGCGGCGGGATCGTTTTTCAGCGAGTCGGCTGCATGCCCTAAGGCGCGCTCAAACTGGGCCTGCTCGACAATCGACGGTGATCCGACCCTGGGGAGGCCAGCCGTTAGAGTGGCAGAGATCGACGTGACAGGCATCATCATGTAAGGACTCGGTTGCTCTCTCTGACCGGGCGAGCCCCGCCCATTCATCACCCGGTGTCGGCGCAACACTCCTAGGGGGGCAAGCTGACAACAAGCTGACTAACGGCGGCGTCATTTCGACAATCTAAAATCTCTTCGGCAATTTAGTCACTTGTGATGATTTCAGCGTTTGGTTTATCAGTGCGACATGCCGAGAACGCTTATCCAACCCGTCACCCTGCATGTTTTGAGACTTCTTTGTGCCGGGTTTTTTCTGTCCACCGGGATTCAACCGGCGCACGCAGTCCCGCTGTCCCTTCCGGCGACACCCTATAGATACACGGTTCTGGATCAGGAACTCGCTGCAGCGTTGCAGGAATTCGGCAACAACCTGAATATCAGGGTCAACATCAGTCCTGCGGTGAAGGGGCGAATTCGCGGACGTATGCCTGATTTGCCACCGCGCGCGTTCCTCGACCGCTTGACGAACCTTTACGGTCTCCAATGGTACTATGACGGCCTTGTGCTCTATGTGTCTGCTGCACAAGAATCGCAAACTCGAATGCTTTTGATGACGTCGATTCGCTTCGATGCGTTCAAGGGGGCTCTCGACAAGCTTGATATCTCCGATGAGCGCTATGTGGTCAAACCCGTGCCAGGCAATGGCCTCGTCTTCGTTTCCGGTCCACCGCGCTTCGTCGCACTCGTGGAGCAGACCTTTAACGGCTTGGTGGCGGAGGCGCAGGCGCAGACTCACATAGCGGCCACGCCAAAGGAATCAGTGCTGATCTTGTTTCGTGGCTCCTCCACTACGGTCGTTCGCGACGGACGACCGGATGCTTCTTATTCTTCTGACATCCCACAACAGGATAGCGTTGGCGGGAAGCCTGAGCTGGGCAAGAAATGAACATTGAGGATTTCCCGCAGCTTTGAAGAACATGACTGCGGCTACCCCTTTGTGAACTCTTCGCAAACTCGTCAGTTTCTCGAAAGCTAATCCGCTCATGATGAGTCCCGGCAGCTCTCGCGGTGACTCCGGCCATTGTGTTGGACCGAACCTTGGAGCCGGCCCGGAACACAGCAATTGAAGGCAGGGCAGGCGCATTCGTGACCTGCCGACGCTTGGAATTGTCGAATTTTGTGAAACGCAAGGGATCTTCTGTCGGGGTCTCTTGTGGGGATTTCAACGTCACGTCTGAGGATGCATAATGTCGGCCAGCAATCTTTCAACTTTCTACCGCTCAAATTCGCTACAGTCCGCAAGGGGTTGGCCGGGCCTGAAAGTTTCCCATTTTGCGACCCAGCATCAGCAAAGTGCATCGTGCTTCGAAGCGATGCTGTCCACTTGTGTGCTGGCAGACAAGCCCGGCTCTTTCGCGCAAGGGGATCTGCCAGCGTCGAATCTTGATTCGACAATGGATAAATTGCGGCAGGACCCTTTGGGCCATCTGGCACCGGATGTCGTGACATTGAAGGGCTTGGAGCAACACCCACTGGATCTGCTGCCGCCAAATATGAGGGCGGCTCTCAAGGAGGACCAATCGCAACGCTCCAAGGCGACTGAAGCCCAACATCTGCTCGGCGTCACCCCGAAGATCGAGCCGGCTCCCAGGCCGAGCCCCGGAATCACGTGGAACGGCGGGTCGCTGACCACGGCTGAGTTGCAGATTGTTGCGGTACTCAACCGTCACAAGGACCAATGCCCGCTTACTTGGAAGTCGTTGACCGACAAAGCCAATGATCCCTCTACGCCACCGGATCTGAAAGCGGCGATCCAGGGACTGCAGCAGGATTCGGGACTTTTTTATGCGATTGGCTCGCAGGGCGACGGCCGCTGTGGAGGCAAGATCAACGCCAAGGACTTGGCCGGATTTTCAAACCACCACCCACAAGTTGCTGCATTTCAGGAAGCCCAAGCGCAAAGCTACGAGCAGAACTACATACCATCCGACGGCAGCGGAGGTTTGCAGCCTTCGGTCATGACCTTGAGCGATGCCTTGCGGGAGTTTTACCGGTACTCCGAAAATCTGTCCAAGGACCTGAGTCTGGATGAGTTCAAGAAAATGGTCGGCGGCGAATCGAAAAACGGCAAATTTCCGCCCCAGGTCATTGCGGCGGCGCAATATTTCCTCGATCACCCCGATGCTTGGAACCAGTTGTGCGGTGGCTCGAAAGGGAAGATGCACAAAGAGGATTTCCTGCAAGTCGCCTCATCGTCGATGAGCCTCACGCAAACTGAGCTGAATACGGTCGAGATGATCAAGGACCATCAGGACACGTTCTTTGGAAGCGGTGTTCTGACGCGCGACAAACTGGCGAAAATGAAAGACGACAAGAGCCTTGATCCGAAAGTGCGGGAAGCAGCCTCTCAGCTCCTTTCAGATCCTCTACTGTTTGGCCTCCTGAACAATTCGATCACGGGCTATAAGACCCATCATAAATTCTTCGACTTTGGCGGCGGGCATACGGTTGATTCCGGCAATATCAGCAAAAAAGACTTTGCCCATTTTTGCACAAACATGTCGTCTGCGAACCGCAACGTTCAGCAGCCAATCACCCACGGCGCCCAAACCGCAGAAGAGCAGAATGCCGTCGCGGACATGAAGATGGGCCTGATGGACCAGCCTGACATTAAGTCAGCCAAAAAGAACGGCGGGGCCGTCATGCACGTCGTCGACTCCGTGCTCAAAATCGAGACGAAAGTGCTCGACTTGGCGGCAACGGCGGTGGGACTGCTCAGCTTCATTCCGGGCCTCGGACAAGTAGCCGATCTTGCCTCGATGGTTCTCGAGGCTGAGTCGCAAGCAGCCAATCTCCTGCGTACGGCCATTAACGGAGGCGATATGAAGCGAGCGCTGGAGGAAGCTGGCCTCAATATGGCCGCGCAGGCGATCGGCCTTATCGCAGGCCCCGAGGTCAAGCTGGCCATTCGAAATGGGCTCGTAAAGCACCTGATGGAAGAGGCCTTGGCGGCAGGCATTGATCTTTCGGTCTCGACGGCGCAGGACTACGCAGAAGGCTATGTGAATAACCTCAAAGCGCGCCTTGCAGGCGGCCCTGAGCAAAGCCTAGGCCTTCCGAGCATGCCATCATTCCAGAGTGTGGCAAGCAATGTGCCCTTCGTCGGCATTGCCTTATCCTAGCCGTCGCCTTGCGCGGAAGCTTTGGCTCGCGCGCTGACATAAGGGTCATTGTGGCACAAGCAGGGGTTCATCCGCATCAACGCAGCGGTGTTCCTGACGCCATCTGGATCGGACTGTGAGGGGGATGTCCGAAGTCTGTGAAGGCTTCGGTATATGACGACTTCAGAGTTACGCTGAGCCCAGCCATCTCGAGCCGGTGCGCCGGGTCGAGGTTTTCACGGGCGCCGGCCGGCAGCGGGGATGGTCTCCGGAAGGCACGGCGCGGATGGTGGCGGAGCGGCGCAGCCGAAGGAACGGCTGTCGCGCGCCCAGGGCGGCCTCCCGAACAGCCAGACGATGATCTCCTGCCTTGGGCCTATATCCTTGTGCCCACGCTCAAGGCAGTCGGCTGAAAACAGCGCTGATTTAAAACAGCATTATCCTGCACTGCACCCTCGATCCTTGCGCTCACCGATCGCTCGTCGACACGCACGCGGTCAAGTCGTTATCGGCGCTATGCCGATGGGCTTCGAGAGCAAGGTGGACGCTGAGCGGTGCGTCAGCCTCAGGGCGCGGCTGGCCAGCTTTGGGTCTCACGCTCTATGACGGCAACACCCGGCTGATCCACTTGGCCTGTTCGCGGGCTCCCGGCAGCGGCGCGGAAGCCACGGTCCGCCTTCCTCGGCTTCAGGCCAAAGATACCGCAGCATGCTCCAGAGCTATGTCTGCCGCCTTCGCCCCATCGTCGCTGGTCATGTGGAAAGGACAAGCAGGCTACGCACCCCATAATCCCGTCGGGCAGGATTCGACAGTCGACGGCGAGACATTCGCCAAACCTCACCCTTGATTCTCAGCAACGTTAAAAAAAATTCACATAATGTTCGTGAGTGTAGTCTCCTGTCAGGTGGTACATTAGCCCCAATATCTGGCGTCTTAGTCGTAGAAAGGACTGTGATCCATCTTCCATTAGCATCCATACCAGCGGATTTACAGCAAATGACGAGAGAGGTCTCATGCGGATTGATGGGGATAGAAGGGCTAGCGACTTGCTGCATCCCGTCCGGGTTGATGCCAACCAATGTTGACACTGGTAAATCGCCTAAGGACGGCAGCGCATCTTGATCGGCTTCGAATCCTGGGCCTTTGCGCGCATGCGGATCTAACCGTCGGCGAGCTGGCCGATATTACCAGTCTGCCTCGCGAGCAGGTTCGACGCCACGTTCGGCGGCTGGGCAGAGCCAACTTTCTTTGCTGCAACGAACGACGTCCGCAGTCTTCGTACCATATGCAAGCAGGAGGCAAGGATGGCGGGCTGGCTCAATTGGTGGTCGATCTCCTGCCCCACGATGATGGCCATCATAAAAGAGACCTACAACGCCTGGAAGCAATACAAGACGCGCGGTTGAAGGGACCGCCTGCTTGATCGTGAAATAGATCAGTCCAAATGGAGCGCGACTACCATGGATAACTCCGCCGGCGGCGCCATCGCGCAGCCCGACACTTACGGGCGGCCTCACTTAGCCGCCGTCGACTCCCGCGTTCACGAACTGCTTCTAAGACAGGAGCGCCAGGAGCGGACAACTCTCAAACTGATCGCCTCCGAGAACTTTGCCTCCTCGGCGGTGTTGGAAGCGACCGGGTCGATTTTCACCAACAAGTATGCCGAGGGATACCCCGGTGCGCGCTACTACGCCGGAAACGAGATCGTCGATGAGCTTGAGACCCTCGCGATCGAGCGCCTGAAAGCGCTATTTGGCAGTGAACACGCCAACGTCCAGCCTTATTCAGGCTCGCCAGCCAACCAGGCTGTCTATCGCGCGCTTTTGAGCCCCCGTGACAAAGTCATGGGCTTGCCTTTACCCGAAGGCGGCCATCTGACTCACGGTTGGTCCGTCAATTTTTCCGGCAGCGATTATCAGCGCGTCCCGTACAGGCTGCACGAAAAGACACAGCAAATTGACTATGACCACTTGCGCGAGACCGCCAAGGGGGAACGCCCGAAGCTAATTTGGGTCGGCGGAACTGCTTATCCGCGTATTTTTGACTACGCGGCAATGGCCGAAATTGCTTCGGAGGTGAACTCGTATCTGGTGGCTGACATCGCCCACATCTGCGGCCTGGTTGTCGCAGGAGTGCATCCGAACCCCGTGTCCCATTGCGATGTGGTCACCAGCACCTCTCACAAGTCGATCCGCGGTCCCCGGGGTGGCTTCATTTTATCAAGGAATGAAGACCGTTATCAGCCCCTCCATCATCCGAAGAGCAAACACAATCTGGCCAAACGTATAGACCGCGCCGTGTTCCCTCTTCTGCAAGGCGGACCGCATATGAATACTATCGCCGCGCTTGCCGTCGCTTTGCAGGAAGCAGCGAACTCGTCCTTTCGTGTCTACGGTCAGCAGATCGTCCACAACGCCAAGGCTCTGGCCCAGGCGCTTCTGGAGCGAGGTTATGAACTCGTCACCGGGGGCACTGACAATCACATGCTGATCCTTGATCTTCGGGACCGGCCGCTGTCAGGCAAAGCCTATGCGGAGCGCTTATCGCGTGCAGGCATCATTGCGAATTTCAATATGGTCCCGGGCGACCGGCGGCATCCGGCGCTGACAAGCGGCATCCGCTTAGGGACACCAGCGGTGACGTCCATGGGCATGCGCGAAACGGAGATGGTGCAGATCGCCGCTTTCATCGACTCGGTCTGCCGCCAGCCCGATGACCAGGAAGTTCATGCGAGCGTACGAAGAGACGTTGCCGACTTCTGCACTGCGTTCGATGTTCCCGGCATCCCCGACCGATAAGCCACCCCAATCCAGAAACTCCTCACTAACTCCAGCACTTGAAGCGAGGGCATTTTTATGACCAGGCAGTTCGTGTTCTCTTCCGAATCCGTCGGCGCGGGACACCCCGATAAGATGGCAGACAACATCTCCGATGCCATTCTCGATGCGGTCCTGCGCACCGATCCGAAGGCGCGCGTCGCCTGTGAAGTGTTGGTGAAGACGGGGATGGTCGTTGTGGCTGGCGAGATCACCAGCCATGCCCACATCGATTACAGCCAAGTCGCCCGCGATACGATACTCGATATTGGCTACGACGATGATGCGATTGGCTTTGATGGTCGACGTTGCGCCGTCGTTCTGGCCCTCACCGAGCAGTCGCCCGACATAAGCCAGGGCGTTGATGAAGGACGAGGGCAGGATCTCGGGCAAGGGGCAGGGGATCAGGGCATCATGTTTGGATTCGCATGCAACGAGACGGATACATTGATGCCCCTGCCGATCCAACTCGCTCACCATTTGACGAAAAGACAGGCCGAGGTCCGGAAAGCGGGACAGCTTGGCTGGCTGCGTCCGGACGTGAAATCTCAAGTGTCCGTACGCTACGAAGGGCTCCGCCCGGTGGCGCTGGATACCATAGTCCTGTCGACGCAGCATGACGAAGCGGTCTCACAAGCCACGGTCCGCGAAGGCGTCATTGAGGAGATCATAAAACCGGTCCTGCCGGCCCACCTGGATACTTCGGGGATCAGATTTCTGGTCAACCCAACAGGGCGGTTCGTGGTCGGTGGGCCTGCCGGCGACTGCGGCCTCACAGGACGGAAGATCATCGTCGATTCCTACGGTGGGACCGGGCGTCACGGCGGCGGTGCCTTTTCGGGCAAGGACCCATCCAAGGTTGACCGCTCGGCGGCCTATGCCGCCCGGTATGTCGCGAAGAACATCGTTGCCAGCGGCCTTGCGGAGGTCTGCGAGGTTCAGCTTGCCTACGCGATCGGCGTGGCCAGTCCGGTTTCTGTCATGGTCAATACCTTCGGAACCGCAAGGATCGAGGAAAAAAGGATCGAGCGCCTTGTTCTCGAGGTTTTCAATCTCCGACCGAAAGGCATCATCAAGATGCTTGATCTCTTACGCCCGATATACCGCAAGACGGCGACATACGGACACTTCGGGCGTGAAGAGCCTGAGTTCACTTGGGAGAAGACGGACAAAGCTGACGATTTGCTGCGTGAAGCAGGACCGGCAGCTGCGTGAGGGCGGCTGGATCAAGCGCATGCGGCAACCCATTTCAACTCGCGAGACCACGCCCGGCCGGCATGGCAAGAAGCCGGCTCGGGTTTTTGGCGGAGATTTTGATGCCGGATTATGACGTGCTCTGCATCGGCAATGCCATTGTCGACATCATCGCCCAGTGCGACGATGCATTCCTCGAGACCAACGGCATCATCAAGGGCGCGATGAACCTCATCGACACAAGGCGCGCCGAGCTGCTCTACAGCCGCATGGGTCCGGCGATCGAGGCGTCCGGCGGCAGTGCCGGCAACACGGCGGCCGGCGTCGCCAGCTTCGGCGGCCGCGCCGCCTTCTTCGGCAAGGTCTCCAACGATGCGCTGGGCGAAATCTACGCCCACGACATCCATGCGCAAGGCGTCGCCTTCGACACCAGGCCGCTCAAGGGCGAGCCGCCGACGGCGCGCTCAATGATCTTCGTCACCCCCGACGGCGAGCGCTCGATGAACACCTATCTCGGCGCCTGCGTCGAGCTCGGGCCTGAGGATGTCGAAGCCGACAAGGCCTCTGGCGCCAAGGTCACCTATTTCGAAGGCTATCTGTGGGATCCGCCGCGCGCCAAGGAAGCGATCCGGCAGACGGCCAGGCTGGCGCACGCGGCAGGCCGCGAAGTGTCGATGACACTTTCGGATTCGTTCTGCGTCGACCGCTACCGAGACGAGTTCCTCGAGCTGATGCGCTCGGGCACCGTCGATATCGTCTTTGCCAACAGCCACGAGATCAAGTCGCTCTACCAGACATCGTCGTTCGAGGAGGCGCTGGCGCAGATCCGCAAGGATTGCCGCATCGCCGCCGTGACCCGATCGGAAAAAGGCTCGGTGATCGTGCGCGGCGACGAGACCGTGGTGATCAAGGCGACCGCGATCAAGGAGCTGGTCGACACCACAGGCGCCGGCGATCTCTATGCCGCCGGCTTCCTGCATGGCTACACGCAAGGCCGCGACTTGCAGACCTGCGGCGACCTTGGCTCACTGGCAGCCGGATTGGTGATCCAGCAGATCGGCCCCAGGCCCCGTCAGAATTTGCGCCGCGAGGCCGAGCAGGCGGGGCTGACCATTCCGGACCTTCAAACGAGTTAGTGGCCTACCTTCCCGTTGTGCAGGCTATCTCGCCAGAAGCGCAATCACGGAATAGGGAAATCCTGATGTCGAACATGATGAAGGCGCTGGTGAAGGCCAAGGCCGAACCGGGCATCTGGATGGAAGAGGTGCCGGTGCCGGAGATCGGCCCCAACGACGCGCTGATCAAGATCAAGAAGACGGCGATCTGCGGCACCGATGTGCACATCTACAATTGGGACCAGTGGGCGCAGAAGACGGTGCCGGTGCCGATGGTGACGGGCCATGAATTCGTCGGCACCGTTGCCGATTTCGGCGCAGCGGTCACCGAATACAAGGTCGGCCAGCGTGTATCGGGCGAAGGCCACATCGTCTGCGGCCATTGCCGCAACTGTCGCGCCGGGCGAGGGCATCTGTGCCGCAACACGCTCGGCGTCGGCGTCAACCGTCCGGGCGCGTTCGGCGAGTATCTGGCGATCCCGCAGCACAATGTCGTGCCGATCCCCGACGATGTGCCCGATGAGATTGCCGCGATCTTCGATCCCTTGGGCAATGCCGTCCACACCGCATTGTCCTTCGATCTGGTCGGCGAGGACGTGCTGGTGACTGGCGCCGGGCCGATCGGCATCATGGGCGCGCTCGTCGCGCAATGCGTCGGCGCGCGCAAAGTAGTGATCACCGACATCAACCCGGTGCGGCTGGCGCTGGCCAAGAAACTCGGCGTGCAGCATGTCGTCAACGCCTCGAAGGAAAAGCTGCGCGATGTCATGCCGGTGCTCGGCATGACCGAGGGGTTCGACGTCGGCCTTGAAATGTCGGGCGCAGCCCCCGCCTTCCGCGACATGATCGACACCATGAACCATGGCGGCAAGATCGCCATTCTGGGCATTGCGCCGACCGGCTTCGAAATCGACTGGAACAAGGTCATCTTCAAGATGCTGCATCTCAAGGGCATCTACGGCCGCGAGATGTTCGAGACCTGGTACAAGACGATCGCCCTGGTGCAAGGTCCACTCGACGTCTCCGGCCTGATCACCCACCGCATCGGCATCGACGATTTTCAGGCTGGTTTCGATGCAATGCGCAGCGGCAGTTCCGGCAAGGTGGTGATGGACTGGTAGGGATTGCCTTGGCCGCTCTTCAGGAAAAGCTGACGGGACAGCACCCTCTGGTCCGCCGGACATCTTCCAACGAGGGGAACATGGCTGGGTGGAGAGCTATGGCTCCGCTACGTGCGCCCGCTAATCATGATACGGCGACGTATCGCGGCCCATCCGATAACGGTCGATGGTGGCAATTCGCCTCAGCCGATGACGGAAACCCGGTGAACGGATGCTCACAGGCCCCCACGCGATCGTCTATTTCCTAAGATCTGCGATTGAGGTCGAGGTGTTGCCGCCGTTTCAGCGGGTAAGATGCGTTAGACGACTTCCGGTACCTTCCGGTCAGCGAATTAAGGAAGGCAACGAGCCGCATTGCCTCAAGCAAAATGTTACCAATAGTGTCCTGTTCCAAAGGGGATGGACAGGTCGTGCCATTCCGGTTCGGGGGAAGGATGGCGCGGCTCAGCATGGCGACACGGTGAAGCGGCGATCGTGGAGCTTTATTGCGGCGTTGACAAGCGGCGCATTCTGGATGAGTTCGAGGCGGTAAGCGGCTATTATTCGCAAGCGCGCGATCCGTCTTATGAACCGTCGTGAGCAGAGGCCGTCTGCGGGCAAGAGCCGCAGCCGCTGTTACGGCAGCGATGTCCGCGACGCGCTCATCGTGTTGTGGGAGGATTCGGAGCGGCTGGGTCCGCATCGACGCTCGCGGCGGCCAGCGCCGCCGGGCAGGAATGAGTTCGCAGTTCGCCGCTCGGTGCCAGCCCGCACCTTCGGCGATTGGAAAGATCCGCCGCCCGGCTTTGTTGAGCGCATTCGGGCACGTCTTCGTCAGGGAGCTTCGTGCAGACGATGGTGCTGACCGGGATTGCCGCCGGCTGGACCGAATGCATTCCGCTCCGCACGCGCGACAGCGGCAATGTGATCATGGCGATCAAGCAGGCCCGCTCCCGGTTTCGCTGACCCTGTGCTGCTGTTTGCCGGCATCCGCCCGCACAGGAAGAGCTTGTAAAAGCGGTCGGTGCGGAAATCGAGGAGCCGTTGGTCGTCGATCTTCAGCCTGAACGCGGTCGTTTGCTGGTGCCGCAAATCGGCTGTTGCATGTACATCCCTGTCAGACGTCAGTTTTCCTCGCCTATTTTTGGTGTCGAGCGCGAAGTGCTCTTTAGGACCAGATTGCAACGCTTTTTGGAAATCTGAGAGCGGCTTTCCGCAGGGCGCTCCGTTTTTGAGCATTCAAGCTACCACAGCCAATGACGCGCAGGTTCCACCAGGCTCGCCAGCCTTGAAGGACAGCGAAAAAAGCAGAGCACGACAGACACAACAATCCATCAGGACACCGCAGTCGTTGAAGATGCGGCGCTGCATCCATACCGTGGATGCATTTGATCCAAATAATCGATTTGTTCAATCAGTTTCTCGAAAGCTAACCCTACCCTCTGTGGGAATCGGGCTCTGAGCCGCGACGCTGCCTTGCGAGCGTAGGGGCTGCACGTAGGAGAGATGATGCAACGAGAAATCGCACGCGGGTTGCTGGCGTCGTGGGTTCGCCGACCGGCGTATTTGAGCCCGCCAGTTGGTCCTCACCCGCGCCTATTGCCACCGAGCGACTTGCATGTCCCTCCGACTCGGACCAGTTCCGAGAGCTGCGACGAGTTGCGCGCCGTGTGCTCCGATCAGATGGCCGCCGGTGACGCGTTCGATGGGCCGTCCCTCTTCGATAGGAGATGAAATGCGAACGCTGCTCGTGGATCATCATGCGGATCTTGCGCGCGCCATGCGACTTGCGCTCGGGGATGGCGGCTTCGTCGTTGATGTCGTTGGTACTCTGGAACTGGCCTCGAGTGCATTTTCTTGCGCCAGCTATGAAATTCTCCTGCTGGAATTGGCTCTGCCAGATGGCGATGGCTTGGGTTGGCTGAGGCAGTTGAGGACCCACGGGCATTCAGTTCCTGCCGTCATTATGAGCAGCCTCAACGATCTCGATAAGCGAATTGCGATCTTCAACGGTGGTGCGGACGACTTTCTGCTCAAACCCGTCTCTACCGATGAGCTTATCGCCAGAATGAGAGCCATTCTGCGCCGGGCGACACAAATGACCGACCTGAGGCTCGTATTTGGCAATCTCAACTTCGATCCGGTCGCCCGACAGGTTTTCGTTGCTGGGCACCCAATGATGATCGCACGTCGCGAACTCTGTATTCTAGAGCATCTGCTTAACCGGGCAGGCCGCGTCGTGCCCCGTGCGCAGCTGGAAGATCACCTCTATTCGTTCAACGACGACGTGTCTGCCAACGCGCTTGAAGTCGGAATCTATCGTTTACGTGGACATCTGACCAGATCAGGTGCAACGCCACGGATCAAGACCATCCGTGGCATTGGTTACATTCTAGAATTGACTGACGCGTCATCCGCATAGTTTGTCGAATCGAAAGAAGATCTATTTTGCTGATCCTTCAACATCCTTGCCATGCGCTCAATTGGCGGGCGATCGCCATCAAGGTTCCTAGACCTGCAGTGCCCCGTTACCTGGGCCATCTCCTCTGTGCGCTTATTGTGACTTTCCCACTTGGTGTCGCGGCGCAAAACAAGCAGGACAAAGGCGCGCCGCGTGCGGCTTCGAATAGCATCAACGCCACGCTGACCCTTTCCTCTTCGCTCGGGGAGACCGTTCATCTGCCCGCGCCAGCCACGACCATCTTTGTTGCTGACCCCACGATCGCGGATTTTCAGGCACCATCGAGCAAAACAATCTTCGTCTTTGGCAAGAAATCGGGGCGGACCAGCCTATTCGCCTTGGATGGCAACGGCGAGCCTCTCGCCGAATTGCGTATCGTTGTCACGCAACCGATCGGGGATTTACGCGCCATGTTGCGGGAGCAGGTCGGCGACTATCCCATCCGCGTCAACTATACGCCGCGCGGCGCAATCCTTAGCGGGACAGCGCCCGACGCAGAGGTCGCCGACACCGCAAAAAGAGTCACTGAGCAATATCTGGGCGACGGAGCGCAAGTCGTCAACAACATCAAGGTCGCTGGATCCCTGCAAGTTAACCTCAGCGTGCGCGTAGCCGAAGTCTCACGCAGCGCCATGAAGTCACTCGGCGTCAACCTGTCCGCCTTCGGTCAAATCGGCAATTTCAAAGTGGGCGTTCTAAGCGGAAGCGGTGCAAGCGCTGGGTCTGGTTCAACCCAGGGTGGCGGTACAGCAGAAATCGGATTCGACAACGGTGCCGTCAACGTCAGCGCGGTTCTCGACGCGCTCGCCAAGGAGCATATAGCGTCCGTCCTGGCTGAGCCGAACCTCACCGCCATGTCGGGTGAAAAAGCCAGCTTTCTCGCTGGCGGCGAATTTCCCATTCCTGTCCTGCAGGAAAACAGGCAGGTATCGGTTGAATTCCGTCACTTCGGCGTCAGTCTGGAATTTGTGCCGACAGTTCTCAGCAACAATCAAATCAACATTCACGTAACGCCCGAAGTCAGTGAACTGTCGACGCAAGGTGCCGTGCAAATCAACGGAATTTCCGTGCCGGCAGTTTCCACGCGCCGAGCCGATACGGTCGTCGAACTCGCCAGTGGGCAGAGCTTCGCAATCGGCGGTCTAATCAGGCGGAACGTCAACAATGATGTCAGGGCCTTTCCCTGGCTCGGAGAAATGCCGATCCTGGGACCGCTTTTTCGCTCGTCCTCGTTTCAAAAAGAGGAGTCAGAACTGGTCATTCTAGTTACGCCTTACATTGTAAGACCAGGCTCCAACCCAAACCAGATGAGCGCACCTACCGAGCGGGCGGCACCGGCTTTGAACGGAGGGGGCGCTCCGACGAATTCCGTGGCAAGTCCCCCGCGAGACCGCGCTGCTATCCGTGCGGGCGCGCCAAGCGCCCAGGGCGGTCTCGGCTTCATCATCGAATAGTGTCGTCCAATGATGTTGCGTTTTATAATCCTCTTTGTCGCTCTGGCACCAAGCGTAAGTGGCTGCACCAGCACTACGCCAGTTGATGTCGAACCATCGGCACCAATGCTTATCCGAGAGGAGACCACCGTCCTGACGTTGCAAAGCCTGCGCGCTTCCGAACGGCAGCGTTTGCGTGTTTTCCTAGACAAGGCCAGTCGCGGCCGGTTCGATGCCCTCCACCTCCTCATCAGCGGTTCGCCCCAGCTCAGCGCAGGGGTAGCCCATCAGGCCAGGCAGTTGGCAATCGAAGCAGACAACATTCAATTGCTCGATCAACACGACGCCGGCTCAGTGCGAATTGAGGCGATTGTCTATCACGCCCGTCCGCCGGTCTGTCCCTCATATGGTGCTTTACCCAATGAAGAATCCTTCAAACAGCCGCTTGGTTGTTCGACAGGATATAACCTGGCCGTGATGGTCAACGATCCGCGCGATCTGCTCGACAATCAGGCCGTCAAGTCCGGCGATGGCGATCGTGCTTCTATACCAGTTGCCACTTACAGAACATTCGGGACGGATAAAGGTGGCTGATACCGTCCCTTATCTTGGCAGCACTCCTACCGGGGATTGAAAGCTCCAATCTCGCCCTGATCTAAAATCAAAGGAACCGCTGGATGCAATATAGGCGCGATATCGAGGGCCTTAGGGCTGTTGCTGTACTTCCGGTCGTACTCTTTCATTTCGGAATTTCGGCGATCCCGGGTGGCTTTGGCGGGGTCGATATCTTCTTCGTCATCTCCGGCTACCTAATCAGCGGAAGCCTCTTGGATGACCTTGAACGCGGCCAATTTTCGATCGTCAACTTCTACTGGCGCCGTGCCCGGCGCATTCTGCCGGCTCTCGTCTTTGTGATGCTTCTCACCTGCATTGCGGCATTGTTCATTCTTCTGCCATCGGATCTGCGCGAATTCAGTCTTAGCATCATAGCTGCCTCGACTTTCTGGTCGAACGTTTTTTTCTGGAAAACGTCAAGTTACTTCTCGATCGATGCCGCGCTTCGACCACTGTTGCACACCTGGTCGCTTTCCGTAGAGGAGCAGTACTACATCTTCGCCCCAATCCTGATGTTCCTAATCTATCGCTACATCGGGAAGCGCTGGCTGACGACACTTCTTCCGATAATTCTCTGCAGCTTCGTAGTGGCGGTGATGGCGACATCGCTGGCGCCCACCGCCGGATTCTATCTGCTGCCGACCCGAATCTGGGAACTCATGTTGGGCGCCCTGCTCATGCTCAAACGCCCCCCGCCGTTGGGCAACCGATTCCTGATGGAGTCGGTGGGGTTGGCCGGATTTGGCCTTCTCGCCATCGGGTTCTTCGCGATTTCGGAGAGTGATCCGTTCCCAGGCTACAACGCCTTGTATCCATGCATGGGAACGGCCCTTCTGATCTATGTTGGCCAAAATTCCCCCTCGACGGTCGCCAGCCGCATGCTCGAAGTCCGGCCGCTGGTCTGGATTGGGCTCATCTCGTATTCGTTGTATCTTGTTCACTGGCCGCTCAATGCGTTCGCGCATTATCTTTCGTTCCAAAAACTCGATCCGTTGATGACCGGTGCGATGTTGGTGGCAAGCCTCGCATTGGCTGCATTCTCCTGGAAGTTTGTAGAGCAGCCGTTTCGACAGAAGAGGACCTTCACCGCCCCGGGGCCTATCTTCGCCTTTTCAGCGCTCGCGATCGTTGTTCTTTGTGCCGGCGGAGCGGCGGGGGCGCTCGGCAACGGCTTTCCGCAACGGTTTCCGGACTATGTCCAGCGGCGCATTTCCGTCGGGGACTGGAGGAATGGCATCTGTTTCAACGAGGGCACCAGCCGGATCGAAAGCTGGAATATGGAGGATTGCACGCGCACTCGCGGTTTTCCAACAACGGTTTTTTTGTGGGGCGACTCCTTCGCCGCGCACTATGTTTCCGGCCTGGGTGCTAACATAAATCGGTTGCAGGCGAACATCGTGGAATATACGTACGCCGGCTGCCCGCCGATACTCTCTTACTACTCTTACGCTCGTCTTGATTGTGTCCGGTTCAATCGCAAGGCCTTGGACATCATCTTGGAAGCGGACATCAAGACGGTTATCCTCAGCGGTAAATGGAGTGACTATGAGGTCAGAGGCTTCGACGGTCTTCAGCAAACAATCGATACGCTTCGTGCCCTGGGCGTGCGCGTGTTTGTCATCGGCCAGTCTCCGCAGTTCCCAACTGACGTCCGGAAAATTGCGTTCTTCGCCAAGCGCCAAAATCTGGACGATACGTCCTGGCCGATGGCGATGGACCCCGGCATCAACGAACGTGTGCGCTCATTTACCAAAGGCGCCACATTCATCGATCCGCTGAAATTCCTGTGCAGCGCAGGACGCTGCCCCTATTCCGACAGAGGAGAGTTTGTGTATTTCGACTATGGTCATTTCTCTTCAGCCGGCGCCACACTGGCAATCTTGAAATACTGGCCGGCTTTTGGCAAAGACAATGCTCTTCCTAAGACGAAGTAGCGGGTCAGACGGCTGACAAGCACCAGTGCGGGTCCCTGTGATTGCTCCTGCTTCGGCAGCAGCCGCGACGATGGAGCTGTTCAGGTTTAAGGCCACCCGATAGCGACCTAGGATGGGTGCTGCCACGCGGATCGGACTAAGCGTGCATTATCACGTAAATGTTGAGAGAATGAATGGCGCCGCGAAGGGCAATTCCAGCCATCCACAGCGACAGGCGTGTCGCGGTCCCGACATTGCAGTGGCACTTACCTGACACGGCCTCACACTGCCCTCTAAACGGCCCCGAATTTGAACTGACCACCCCTGGCCGGTTCATTGGGCAGGTCAAGGGCTAGGCTGTATTACACAGGGCTCACCCCTTTCAGTCTCAAGTTGGTACGATGGGCCGTGGACGGTCGATGCAGACTTCAAGGATGGCGAAAGAAGCTCTCTATGCGTGCGTTGTCGAGGCAAGTGCCTTTGCCAGAGATGCTCGCGGCTGGAGAGATTTCAAAATGAGCGTTGGAAGCGGAGAATGCCGCCGACGCTGTTCGGCTTGCTCGTGCCCTTGACGGTGGTAGGGTCGGCAGGGCCGACGCCAAAGTTGCCGTAGTGGTCGTAATCGACCTCGGCTGTGACCGTGAAGCCAGGAACGACCATATAGACGACGTTTGCAGCCAAACCAGAATTCTTGAGCTGATCACTCGAGACCTGAAAGTTGAACGAAGTTTTCTCGTCAAACTCGTAGGTGGCGCCCGCCCAGAAAGCCCACTGGCCGTTCCAGATTTTGTACGAGCCGCGCACATGATTGGCGATTGCGCCGTTTGAGTCCTCGTTGAGACTGCCATTGGAACCGTAGCCGAACAGTCCAAACAGCGACAGCTGGTTTGTGACAGCGACGTCGACACGGATCTTGCCGGCCAAAGCTTCGTAGTTGCTGTCATAAGCCGCGACGCCGGTGATCGAGCCCCAGCCTTGCGTGTATTTCAAGCCGGCGACAACGTGCGGAATATAGCTGTCGATAGTACCGGCTGAGCCCGATCCTTGTTCGAGCGAAATCACGGTCGAAATGCCGTTGCCGGCGTCGAAGTAGTACTGAGCCACGTTGGTGTCGAAGCCGGCCGACCGAACGAGCATACTATCGAGAACGTTGCCAGCGTAGCTTACAAACGTATCGAAGGCCGACCCGTCCTTGCCAACTCGCAGGCCCCCCAGCTCGACCCAGGCAGAAGCCAGTGCGAGGCCGCTGTTGAAATCATAGTTCTGAGGACTGTCACGCGAGTTAGCGCTATTGCCAAAATTCACGTGGGTTTCGGTATAGGTCGTCAACGCGCCGAGCTCGGTCTGCTGGCCGGTCCAAGTTTTGAACGTGAAGCGTGTGTTGTTTCGCCAAGTGCCTTGGTCCTCGCCAGTTCTCACATCCGAGGTTCTTGCGCTGTCATACGATCGGACATCACCCAGGCCGATATCATAACGGACATAGCCGCCGATGCGCAGGCAGGTGTCGGTGTTGGGAATATAGAAATACCCCGAGCCGAGGACGTCGCAGATCTTGATGTACTCGGCCGGTTCCCGCTCGGCGCCAGCTGCTCGAACGACGGAGGCGGCGATCAGAGCAGTTAAGCCGAGAAGACGATTCTTGATGTACATGTCTAGATCTCCATGAAGAAATAAAAAGGATAGAGGCGTAAGAGAAAGCTTTACTCTAAATTTTGTGCGTGTTGTCTCCAATTTGTGGACGTAAAAGCGCTTGACATGGGAGGTTATCCAGCGTAAAAGCCACATGTACTTAGAATAGTGTTTTCTGCTAGGAGATTCATTATCGTTTATATGTGAAACACTCCGGTCAGACCGCTGCAGCCTCGGAATAGAGCAGCAAGCGACATGCCAACCTGAAGCGTAGATGCGGCCGACACCAAAATTGGGCCGACGCGCCTTCGTCTCGCTGGAATCACTTTTTTTGAGGGTCACTGCGAAAAGCAATGTGCGACACGGTTCGCCATGTTCGATATGTGACAGTCTCGTTTAACAGCGACGGCTTCCCGTCTGACCGCAACGGAGGCCGCTTCATGCGCTACCGAGAAGGATTACTGCGCGCGTGCGGTCCGCAAGGGCTGCGCCAGGAACAGAGGGCGTCCACGTCCGATGTGTCGCATGGTGGCCGAAGCACCTTTTCGCCGCTGTAAGTTCGCCGTGCAGGTACATTGCGTGGCCGGTAGCGAGAAGGGAGCGCACCCTGAAACGGTTGCCTACGGCTCGCCTCGAGTAATTGGCGATGAACAGCATTCTCGGGAACTTAGTCTCGACGGAAAGAGCAACGAAAGGAAGCCGCTTGGACGAGCACGATCCGAAGGAAGAACTGATCGAGACCATTTTCCGCAACGGCACAATCACTGCCGTGGGTATCCTGCTTGCCTTTTCGCTCGGCTTCCTCACTCATTGGGCGGCGAACCCCTTGCCATGGCAACTCTACGATCTGTTCGCCGTAGTGCCGATCCTGCTCGGCATCGCACTGCAGATGAGAGCGCTGTCCATGCTGCTCGACATGAGTTCCTTGCGCCGCCCCATCTACGAACGCGCCAATCGCATTTTCATGGTCGGCCTCATCCAGACCGCGTGTGGCGTCGGGATGGCCATCTTGGTCGATCTTTTCGGGATATCGGTAGGGGGCACGCTGCCCGGCGCTTGACGACAAGCCACACCGCCGCTCATCGCTCGAAGCGACGTCAAGCCGGGGAGCCTTGTGCACCCCCTAGCGGCGCCTTCCTTTCATCAAATGAGCGGACGTCAGCTTTAGAGCGTCTCGGTGGCTAAAGCCGGTATGGTTTTTCGGCCGGCAGGGAAGGCCGCTGGCTGGACCTGGATGGCGTCTGAACGAGGCTTGACAGGTGCGTTGCGACGTTTGGCGTCGGACATGAATTTCGCATTGCAAAGTTCTTCCGCAGACGCCTCAAGTACACTGCACTGGCGTCACGTACTCAAACGTTGAATGCGGCACCGCACCATCACCTCAGGCGGAACCATGGCACGCGCACTCCCCGGCGTGGTTGATACCGTCCTGTCCAACCGAGACTGCGACATCGCCGCCTCCGCCTTGAAAACGCGGAGAAAGCGGGACGCACTGACTTAGGTCAGAGACAGGACGAGCGCGCAACGAAACAATGATGGATCAGCGACGTGGGACGACAGCTCCTTGCACACCTCAATCCTGACAAAGTACCGGGACCCCCGGCCGCCTTGGTATACCATCTATCCGACTGTGCCAGACTTCTCTGCGGCGGTTGGTGCTGACGATTATGAGGAATGGCTGAGGGGCCTCCCGGCCGACGAATCGGTGTCGCTCTATTTCCACATTCCGTTTTGCCGATCCATGTGCTGGTATTGCGGCTTCCCTACCGCGGTCACCCGTCGCAACGGCCCGGTCCTTAATTATTTGGCGGTGCTGCGTCAGGAGATCAGTTTGGTGTCGGAGCAAGTGCGGCAAGGGCTGCCGGTGAGCGATGTGCATTTCGGCGGCGGAACGCCTCACCTTATCGGGCCAGCCGAGCACTTGGCGCTGATGGAATTTCTACGCCGCCACTTCGCTTTCAGCAAAACTGCTGCGATCGCCGTGGAGATCGATCCCCGAACGTTCACACCGGAAATGGCCGAAGCCTTGGCAGCTACCGGTGTCAACCGCGCGAGCATCGGCGTGCAGAGCTTTGATCCCGATGTGCAAAAGGCGATCAATCGGATCCAGAGTAAGGTGCAGACGGCCGGTGCCGTCGAAAATCTCCGCCGCCATGGCGTTGGCCATATCAACTTCGATCTCATCTTCGGTCTCCCGAAACAGACTGTGCAGTCCTGCATCCAGACCGCGATGGCTGCGGTTGCGCCCCAACCGGCTTGCGGTGTTCGGCTACGTGCATATTCCTTCCGTGATAAAGAATCAGCGCCTAATCGAGCAGGCAGGTCTACCGGACGGCGATGCTCGCGCCGAACAGGCTGCAGCTGTCGCCGAGACACTGGTTGGCGCCGGCTACCGGGAGATCGGGCTCGATCATTTCGCTCTGCCGGACGACGAACTCGCGCTAGCGCAGAAGACCGGGCGCCTGCGGCGTAATTCGCTGGGATACTCGGCCGATACTTGCAAAACCGTGATCGGCTTCGGCGCGTCGGCTATTGGCCGAGTCGGCGAGGGGTACGTTCAGAACGAAGTAACACGGGATTCTTACGCCCGGCACATCGCAAGTGGACGTCTGGCGACATCAAAGGGCCACCCGTCTGACCGACGATGACCGGGTGCGCGCAGCAATCATCGAGCGACTGATGTGCGATTTGGAGGCCGACGTGCCGACCATCTGTGCCGCCCACGAAATCGAACCAGCTCGTTTTCTCGATTCAGTTGAGCGTTTGGTGACCTGGCTGAGGAGGGGATCGTGGACGTCGAAAACGGCTTCATCCGCGTGCGGCCGGAGCACCGCTTTGTTGTTCGCGCCGTTGCTGCTGCATTCGATGCTTTTCTCGCGAATCGATGAGTTGAGGCCACGACTCCGAAGGCATCAGACCTTGTTTGGCGCTCGTCGGCATGGGCTCTCGCAGAAGACTCCGCAAGCGCATGCAGGGGACTTCCACTTGACGCCGCGTTCATCATCATCTCGCCTGGGTGCGCTCGATCGCACAACTCGGAGCACGCTGCTCTCGGTGTGAGGCTGTGCTCTGCAAAGCACCGGTGATCCACCCTGTCCCTGGATAGCAGCTTGATGGCGTCATCTTGGAGGACGAGAAAAGATTGTCGAGGTACGGGTACGAATTGCCTCGGTCGTTCGTTCAATCGAAAGCACTGTCTGCGGAGGCACCTCTCCTTCATGCAGTGACAGGAGATGCTGGCCGACTTCCTTATCTGCTGCGGTGAGTCGATGATTTAGGCGGAGAAAGTCCATCCAGGTGGGGGTGCGGAATGTCTCCGTCCAAAGTGACGGTGTTTGCAGATTTCGCTGGAGCGTCCAGTTTCGTGCACCGGCACGGCTCTGGACGTGTCGCCGCGTGCGCATGTAGCCCAGAAAGGCCTCGATATTTTCCTCCGATATCAAATACTCGACCTTGGCCACGATAGGGCCACTTCTGGGTTTCAGATCGAGAGCCACGTCCGGCGGATGAAAAACTGAACTTTCTTGATCCGTTTCTTCCCAGGGACGGACCGGCAACACGATCCCCGCTGCTGCAACCAGCAACAGAGCGCCCGCGGCGCCCTCCAATGCTGAGGTCAAGGAATAGTTTTGCGCGACAGAACCCCAGATCCAGCTGCCAGCAGCCATACCGCCTGCGCTCAAGGCGTAGTAAATGGAGAGCGTGCGGCCTACAACCCACCTTGGGCTTGCCAACTGAACCGACACGTCAATGCCCGTCCAGGTGATAAGCCAACCCGCTCCGCCGAGCGCCAGCGAAATGGCCGCCACAGGAACCGACGATGTCAGGGCAAGGGAGAGGCAACAGACTGCACAAGCCACAGAGGCGAAGGCCACCAGCCTGTTTTGAGACGTGACCTTCCTCAAGAAGCCGTTGCCCATGCCCGCGATGAAAGCACCCATGCCGAAGCCGGCCAATAAGATACCGTAGACAATTGGCCCACTCTTCAACTGATCCCGGACGACGAGAGGGAGCAACGCCAGAATGGAGATGCTTGCCAATCCGAAAAGAGCTGCTCGGGCGGTCGCTGCCCTGATCTCCAAAGACATCGCCGTAAAGCGCACTCCGTCATGAATTGCCGTCGTCATTCTCTCACGAGGGAGAGGCGAAGAGCGGACCTCCCATTTGGTGCGCCATATCGCGCTTATAGGCGCCAGATCACTCACCGCAGCCAAGGCGAAAGCGGCCAGCGGCCCAAAGACGGCCAGGATCACGCCCCCTAAGGCCGGACCAACGCTGCGCACAATGTTGTATCCGACGGACATAAGCGTCACTGCGGCCGGAATGTCGCGTTTGTGAAGGATATCGCCGACCGAAGCGTGCCAGGCCGGATCATTCAAGGCAAAGCCGCAGCCGGCCAGGAAACCTAACCCGAGAATCAGCCAAGGACTGACAAATCCCAGACCCACAGAAATCATCAGCGTCATCGACGCCGATGCTATCAGGCAGTGTCCCGCAAACATCACCCACCGGCGGCTGAAGTTGTCGGCAATGGCTCCGGCGAAAACTGAGAGGAAGAACACCGGCAATGTAGATGCGGCCTGGACGAGTGCAACCATAAGGTCGGACGCAGAAATCGTTGCCATAAGCCAACTGATGGCGACCGTTTGCACTAGCCAACCCAGGCTGGAAATCTGGGTGGCCGTCCAAATTGAGCGAAACACCTTGTTTCGAAATGGGGCGAGCGTCTTTGAAACGGGCGGTTGAGGATTTTCGCTCTGCATGAGGTTTTGCTGGCCTTCGATGAGCGCTGCGATTTGAGCAAGTGGGTCGATACTTAGACATCGCGGAGCACCGCACGGAACCCAGCTCTATGGAGCTTGCCGGCGACTATTTGCGTATTGAGCCATTCTCATAGTCTCATTCATGAGCAGTCCTATGCGCAAGCGTTGCTTTGCTAAATTCCCACGACAAGCGCGCCGCCGCTGAGACCCGCACCCGCTGCCGCCAAGAGGACTTTCTCGCCAGGCCGAAACGGCTGCGCCCGATGGGCGAGCGATAATGAGAGCGGGATCGTCGCGGCGGAAGAGTTGCCATATTCGGCGATCGTCTTGACCATCGAGTGATCTGTGATGCCGAGGTTCCTGCCGACCGCGTCGAAAATGCGAGCATTGGCCTGATGCGGCACGAAACGATCGAGGTCTTGCGGCCTCAGTCGGGCAGCAGTGAGCGCATCTCTCGAGCAGGCGGTCATCATCTCCACGGCCTTGCTGAATACTTCACGGCCGTCAGTGATCGTCATCCGTGTCTGCGCGAGGTCGAGGTCGCCATGGAACGGCGTGTTGCTTCCGCCGGCGGGAATCTGGATCAGCCCGTAGCCCGAACCGTCGGAATCCACCGAAGCACCAAGAATGCCCCGGTCAGTGTCTTCGCACGGGCCGATCACCACGGCGCCGGCGGCATCGGCAAACAGCACGGCGCTGGCGCGCTCGGCCGAATTGATGCGGCGGCTGAGGATGTTGGCGGCGATGACAAGGCTCGCTTTGCCGTGCAGGCGGGTGAACCCGTCGGCGAACATCAGCGCATAGATGAAGCCGGCGCAGGCGCCGGTCTAGGTCGCGCCGGTCAGGTCGATCGCGCCGGCGCGACCTAGTCCCAGCCGATGTGCGACCAGGGGCGCGCTTGGCGGCAGAAGATGATCGGGTGTGGAGGTAGCGAGCAACAGTAGGCCGATGTCGCCGCGGTCGATACCGGCATTGGTCAGCGCCATGTCGCCGGCGTGCGCGGCAAGGGCCGACAGCGTGTCTTCGTCCGCTGCCCAGAAGCGCGACCGTATCCCGGTGCGCCGCTCGATCCAGCCGGGTTCAAGCCCGAGACGATCTTCGATTTCCGGATTCTCCACCTTGCGCGCGGGCGCATGATGGCCAAACCCGAGAATGCGCGATGATCGGCTCATGGCTTTGAGCCGAAGCGTTCGCCGGCCTCCTCGATGGCGTCATAGAGCCCATCCAACTCGTTGCCGGTAATGCAATAGGGCGGCAGAAGGTACAGGACATTGCCGAGCGGGCGCACGAGCAGGCCGCGCTCAAGAAAAAAAGCGCGCAGTTTTGGCCCGATCTCAGCCAGATAACCGGCTGAGCCGGTGCGTAGGTCGAGTGCCGCGATGGTGCCGGTTGCCCGGCAATCGGTGAAGCGGGGGTTGTCGCGAAAGCGCTGGAGGCCAGCGGCCTGCATCGCGCTCGAGGCCGCGATCCGCTCGGCCACCGGCTCGTCGTGCCAGATCTCGACATTGGCAAGTGCCGCCGCGCATGCAATCGGATTGGCGGTGTAGGAGCTCGAATGGAAAAACGTCTTCTTGCGATCCTCCGAATAGTGAGCCTGGAAGATGGCATCGGTGGCGATCGTGGCGGCCAGCGGGATGGTACCACCGGTCAGACCTTTCGAGGTGCACAGGATGTCCGGCGAGACGGACGCCTGTTCGCAGGCGAACATGGTTCCGGTGCGCCCCCAGCCGGTCATCACTTCATCGGCGATCAACAGCGTGCCGGCGGCCTCAGTGATCCTCTTCAATTCGGTCAGAACCCAGGCCGGATACATGAGCATGCCGCCGGCGCCGAGCACGAGCGGCTCGACGATCAGCGCGGCGGCGCGCCGGTCGCGGGAGAGTGCCTCGAACCGATCCAGCGTTTCCTGCTCGCGCCCGGCGGCCGGGAAGGGGATGGTGTCGACCTCGAACAGCAAGGGCTCGTAGGCGGCGTTGAACACGCCACGGGCGCCGACGCTCATCGCCCCGATCGTGTCGCCATGATAGCCGTGCTCCATGACGACGATGCGCGAACGCGGCGCGCCGATGTTGCGGAAATAGCCGAGCGCCATCTTCAGCGCGACTTCGATTGAGGTCGAGCCACTGTCGGAATAGAACACCCGGTCGAGGGCGGCGGGTGCGAGGCCGACAAGCGCCTCGGCCAGGCGCTCGGCCGGCTCGTGGGTGAAGCCCGCGAAGATGATCTGGTCGAGGCTCGACGCGGTCGTCTGGATGGCCTTCATGATGCGGGGGTGGCGGTGGCCATGGGTGACGACCCACCAGGAAGAAATCGCATCCAGGATGCGGGAGCCGTCGGCCTTGTGGAGATAGGCGCCTTCAGTCAGCACGATTTCAGGGATCGAGGGCTCTAGCGCGTGCTGCGTGAACGGATGCCAGACTCGAGACTGCGCCATCAGTCGCCTCCGGCAATCATGGCCAGGTCGAAGCCGGAAATCATTGCATCTCTCAACGTTTCACCCGTCAGCGGACCGAGGTGCGGCAGCCTGCCGAGCTGCGGCACGCCGCCGAATTCCACGATTGTCCTTTGCGTATCGGCCACCTCTTCGCCCATGAAGGCAATGCCGATGAGCGGGATGGAGCGGGCTCTCAGGGCCTCGATCGACAACAGCGTATGATTGATGGTGCCGAGCGCGGTGCGGGCGCACAGTATGACCGGCAGCCGCCATTGTTCGAATATGTCAATGAACCTTGTCTGTCGATTGAGCGGCACCATCAGCCCGCCGGCGCCTTCGATGACGAGCGGTGTCGGCAGGACCGGAAATGAAAGATCGTCGGCCTCGATCGCGACGCCGTCGATTTCGGCTGATCGATGCGGCGACAGCGGCTTCGTCAGTCGATAGACTTCGGGCAGCACGCGTCCATCGGGCAAGCCGGAAAGCCGGGCGACGACCTCGCTGTCAGTCTCCTCGTCGAGGCCCGATTGCACCGGCTTCCAGTAGAAGCCGTCGAGCAGCCCGGCAAGTCCGGCCGAAAACACTGTCTTGCCAATTCCGGTGTCTGTTCCGGTGACGACGATGCGTTTGGTCATGCTGTGGCCAACACCTCGACGAGAGCCTCGACCATGGCGGAAATGTCGGTCTCGTCGACGTTGAGCGTCAGCGAAATGCGCAGGCGCGATGTGCCCTCGGGCACCGTCGGCGGACGTATGCCGCGTATGTCGAAGCCGCGACCCTGCAGGGCCGCCGCCACCGCCATGGTGCGCCCAACGTCGCCGATGACAAATGGCTGGATCTGCGAGCCGCTGGTTACGACGCCGCAGCGCTCGGCCAATTGGCGGCCGGCGCAGGTAACGCGTTCCTGCAGCTGAGCGCGGCGCATGGGCTCGTCGGACAGAATAGTCAGCGCTTCGCGCACTGCCACTGCCATCAGCGGCGATGGCGCGGTGGCGTAGATGAATGGCCGGCACCGGTTGACGAGATAGTCGCACAGCGTTCCCGGCCCGGTGACGAGCGCGCCGTAGGCGCCGAGGGCTTTGCCGCATGTGTGGAGCGTGACGATGTTGTCGCGGCCTTCGTACGCGGCGGCCAGTCCCCGGCCGTCCGGTCCCCAGACGCCGGTGGCATGCGCTTCATCGAAGACGATGAATGCCTGGTACCGATCAGCCAGCGCGACCAGGCTCTCCATCGGCGCACGGTCGCCATCCATGCTGTAAAGGCTTTCGACGGCGATCCACACGCGCCCCATGCCGCCTTCAGCGCGCCAGCGGGTGATTGCGCCCTCGACAGCGTCGACGTCGTTGTGCGCGGCCAGCTTGAACTCGGCGCGTCCGGCCTGTGCCCCCTCATGCATGCTGGCATGGGCGAGTTGGTCGAGGACCAGCAGGTCGCCCTTCTGCGGCAGCGCGGTCAGCAGAGCGAAGTTGGCGATATAGCCGCTGCCGAAGAACAGTGCGCGCTCGGCTCCGAAAAATGCCGCTGCGTCCGCCTCCAATTGCTCATGTTCCGGTGCATTGCCGCGCAACAGCCGCGATCCTGTGGCGCCGACCGGCGTACCCCGCGCGATCGCCGCCGAAACCGCATCGCCCAGTCTTTTGGAGGCGGCAAGTCCGAGATAGTCGTTCGACGAGAAGTCGAGCCCGGCGCGCGGTGCGAGCGTCCGCAACCGGTCCTTGCGCGCCAGTCCGCGCAAGGATGCGTCATAGCGGGCAAGAATTGCCTCGTTCATTGCGTGGCGAGTTCCATCGGCTTGATGCCGAGACGCTGGAACAGAAGGCTATCCTTGTCCTCGCCGGGATTGTCCGCCGTCAGCAGCGTGTCGCCGACAAAGATCGAGTTAGCGCCGGCAAAGAAGCACAACGCCTGCGTTTCGTCGCTCATCGCCGTCCTGCCGGCGGACAGCCTTACACAGGATTTCGGCATCATCACCCGCGCGAGCGCAACGATGCGGACGAAATCGATCGGATCGATGGCGTCGGCCGCGGCAAGCGGCGTGCCTTCGATGGGAATAAGCATGTTGATCGGCACGCTTTCCGGCGGCTCGGGCAGGTTCGCCAGCGTGACCAGCATGTCGATGCGATCGGTCTTTTCTTCTCCCATCCCGACGATGCCGCCGCAGCAGACTTTCATCCCAACCGCGCGCACGTGCCCAAGCGTTTCCAGCCGGTCGGCAAAAGTCCTGGTTGAAATAACCTCGCCATAGTAGCGCTCAGAGGTATCGATGTTGTGGTTATAGTAGTCGAGACCGGCCTGCTTCAGGCGAGCAGCTTGCTCAAGATCGAGCATGCCGAGTGTCATGCAGGTCTCCATGCCGAGCGCCTTGACGCCCTCGATCATGGCGACCACGACGTCCATGTCGCGCTCCTTGGGACTTCGCCACGCCGCGCCCATGCAATAGCGCGTTGCGCCGCCATCACGCGCCTTGGCCGCTTCGTCGATGACATGCTTGACGTCCACCAGCTTCGACGCCTTCACCCCGGTTTCGTAATGCGCAGACTGGCTGCAATAGCCGCAATCTTCGGGGCAGCCGCCGGTCTTGATGTTAAGGAGCCGCGACAGCTGCACTCGGTTTCGATCGAAGTTCTGGCGGTGGATCGTCTGAGCTAGGAACAGCAGATCGTTGAACGGCATGCCGTAGATGGCCTCGGCCTCTTTGCGGTTCCATCGCGGAGGCGTTCCATCGACCGGTTGCATGGTCTGGTTCACGTCGAACTCCGAGTTCATTCCAATCGTCATCGTCAAACCTTTTGTTGCTAGTCCGGTACGCCTTAAGGAGTCTGTCGACCGGCAAGCCCGGTCCGACTTGGCTTTGGAGCGCACTCGCTAAAAGGCGAGCTGCGGCACGTCTTCCCACCGCCTTCCTACGCATGCCGAGCTGATGTTGCTCCTCATGCCGTAATCCTCAGTTCAAACGCTTGCAGATGTTCTGGTGGCCCGGCATGTCCAGGCCGATGTCGAGGATCGGGGCGCTGTGCGTCAGCCATCCCATGGAGATGAGATCGACACCGGTCGCCGCAATCGCCGCCGCCGTTTTCGGCGTCACCCGACCGGAAGCCTCGGTGATCGTACGGCCGCCCACTATAGAAACCGCGCGGGCAAGATCCTCGACCGACATATTGTCGAGCAGCACCGCGTCAACACCAATCGCGAGCGCCGCATCGAGCTGCTTCAGCGTGTCGACCTCGACCTCGACCTTCACCATATGCCCTGCGGCGGCGCGCGCCCGCTCTATTGCTGTGCGGATATCGCCGGCGATTGCGATGTGGTTGTCCTTTATGAGCACGCCGTCATCGAGGCCGAAGCGGTGATTGGCACCGCCGCCGACGCGCACGGCGTATTTTTCCAATACCCGCAGGCCGGGCGTCGTCTTTCGCGTCGATACGATCCTCGCCTTGTGACCGCGCACGGCCTCAACCATCGCCGCTGTGGCAGTGGCAATGCCGCTCAGCCGGCATAAGAAATTGAGGGCAGTGCGTTCGGCCGTGAGCAGGCCTCGCGCGGGTCCGGACAATCTTGCAATGGTTTCCCCGGCCCCGACATCGCTGCCATCAGGGCGCCAGATCTGGATGTTGATCGCCGGTTCCACGAGCAGGAAGGCGTACGAGACCAGATCGAGCCCGGCAACGACGCCCGCCTGCCTCGATTTGAGCACCAACGTGGCAGTGCAATCATGCGGGATAACCGCATCGCTGGTCAGGTCGCCGCATCTGCCCAGGTCTTCGAGGAGCGCACCGCGCACAATCGGTTCGATCAGGGTCGCGGGGAGGGGGGAGAATGAAATCATATCAGGTGCTCCGTATGGTAGCCCGGCAATCGAGTGCGGCCGCGGCCCGCATTGCGCTGTGCAGTGTCAGCCGTGATGGGCGCGCGTCGGCATCGTGGAGCGGGAAATCGGACCGACAGTGCGCGCCTCGACTCTCTTCCCGCCCCAGGGCCGCCACGGCGATCATCAGTGAGACCAAAGCCGGGCCAGAGGCAGCGACATTGTCAGCTGCGATCGGCAGCAGGGTCGCCACCGCTTCGCGCATTGCCTCGCCGTCGCGGATGATACCCAGGGCGGCGGAGACAATTGGGCGGACCGCGGAAGCGTCTGGTCTTGGAGGGATGAATGTGGAGCATCTGCGCGGTCGCCGGGTATACGACGTGCCGGCAACGCTTTCGGCAACCCAGCTCGCGGTGACCGCCGCTTCGGTGAGCGAGTTGCTGGCCAGGCGGTTGGCGCCGTGCAGGCCGGTACAGGCGACCTCACCGCAGGCCCACAATCCCTCGATGGAGCTGCGGCCGGCGCTGTCTACGGCGACGCCGCCCATGTGATAATGTGCCGCCGGGCGCACCGGGATCGGGTCGGTCGCGGGGTCGACCCCTGCGCTCCGGCACAATTCGGCGATGCCTGGAAAACGCTTGCTAAATCTCGGGCCGAGACTTTGCCGTGCATCCAGGAATACGCGGCGTCCAACGGCAAGCTGGTGCCAAATGGCGCGCGCGACGACGTCGCGAGGCGCAAGTTCACCGCCAGGTGTGTCAGCGAGGAAGCGCTCTCCTCGCTCATCGATGAGCACCGCGCCTTCGCCACGCACGGCTTCGCTCACCAGCGGCATCGGCCGGCGCGGACCGTCGAGCGCAGTTGGATGGAACTGTATGAATTCCAAGTC
>NZ_SUEO01000200.1 GCF_004962925.1 Mesorhizobium sp.
GGCCTCGACGGGATCGTCGGTGGCAAGCAGGCGGCTGCCTAGCGCTGCATCGCCGATGCGCCCGCCGGCATTGATGCGCGGGCCGATCAGATAGGCCAGATGGAAGGTGCTGACCGGCTCGCCGATGCGCGAGACCCGCGCCAGCGCCGCCAACCCTTCGTTCCTCTGCTGGCGTGCCATTTGCAGCCCCTTGACCACGAATGCGCGGTTGACGCCGGTCAGCGGCACCACGTCGCAGACGGTCGCCAGCGCCACGAGGTCGAGCAAGCCAAGCAGGTCCGGCGGTGCGGCCTCCGGTAACCGGCCGCGCAGGACCTTCGCCGTTTGCACCAGAGCCAGGAAGACGACGCCGGCGGCACAAAGACGGCCCTGCCCCGAAAGGTCGTCCTCGCGATTGGGATTGACGACCGCTACCGCCGCCGGCAACGGGCCGCCGAGCTGGTGATGGTCGAGCACCACGACATCGGCGCCCGCCGCGTTCGCCGCGTCGATGGAAACGGCGCTGTTGGTGCCGCAATCGACGGTAACGATCAGCGTTGCGCCGCGCGAGACGAGTTCGCGCATGGCTTCCGGATTGGGGCCGTACCCCTCGAAGATGCGGTCCGGGATGTAGATCTCCGCTGGCACGGAGAAATGCGTGAGAAACCGCTTGAGCAGCGCCGATGAGGCCGCGCCATCGACATCGTAATCGCCGAAGATCGCCACCTTTTCCCTGGCAACGATTGCCGCGGCGATGCGGGCGGCGGCCTTGTCCATGTCGGTCAGCGACGCCGGGTCCGGCAAAAGGTCGCGGATCGTTGGATCAAGGAACCGCTCGGTCTGCTCGGCGGTCACGCCGCGCCCGGCAAGGACGCGCGCGACGATGTCCGGCACGCCATAGCCTTGCGCTATGGCAAGCGCGGTCATGTCCTGCCGCTCGGTCAACCGGTGCTCCCAAGAAACACCAGTGGCCGACTGCCTGACATCGAGGAAGATACGGTTTTCGCCCGTCATGCGACGCGCCGTCTGCGAATTGTCATTTCTCACAATATGCGACGGCTAGCCGAGTCGGGAATCAAAACTTTTCCAGATCCTGGTGCCTCGCCTTAATCTCGCGCACGGTGCGCGACGACGAGCGCAGCACGATCGTATGCGTGGTGATGGAATTGCGGCCGAATTTGACGCCGGCCAGCATGTTGCCGTCGGTCACGCCGGTTGCGGCGAACAGCACGTCGCCGCGCGCCATGTCTTGCGTGCGATAAACCCGCTTCGGGTCGGAAATGCCCATTTTCGCCGCGCGCTCCACCTTTTGCGGCGTGTCGAGGATCAGCCTTCCGAGAATCTGGCCGCCGGTGCAGCGTAACGCTGCCGCTGCCAGCACGCCCTCCGGCGCGCCGCCCGTGCCGAGATAGATGTCGATGCCGGTTTCGTCCGGATCGGTGGTATGGATGACGCCGGCGACGTCACCATCGCCGATCAGCCGGATAGCAGCGCCCGTGGCGCGCACCGCCTCGATCAGCGCGCCATGGCGCGGCCGGTCGAGGATGCAGGCGGTGATCTCCGACACCGCCACGCCCTTCGCCTTGGCCAGGCTGGCGATGTTTTCGGCCGGCGAGGCATCGATGTCGATGACGCCGTCCGCATAGCCCGGGCCAACGGCGATCTTGTCCATATAGACGTCGGGCGCAAACAGCAGGCTGCCCTTTTCCGCAATGGCGATGACGGCCAGCGCATTGGGCAGGTTCTTGGCGCAGATCGTCGTGCCTTCGAGCGGATCTAGCGCGATATCGACCGCCGGGCCTTTGCCGGAACCGACCTCTTCGCCGATGTAGAGCATCGGCGCCTCGTCGCGCTCGCCCTCGCCGATCACCACGGTGCCGTTGATGGCGAGACGGTTGAGCTCCTCGCGCATGGCATCGACTGCGGCCTGGTCGGCGGCTTTTTCGTCACCGCGTCCGCGCGACCTGGCGGCCGCGACCGCGGCGCGCTCGGTAACGCGCACCAGCTCCATGGTGAGTATCCGGTCGAGGCCGGCGACGATGTTCTGGGCAACGTTCATCGGTGGACAATCCTCGTTGGTACATTGCCTCCCGCCAGAGGCGCGCTGGTTGTGTCAAAGCTCCATGACAACAGCAAGACCTGGGAGGGTCTTTTTTGAAAACGCAACGATATCAATCGATTGAAAGAAAAGCGTAAATCTCTACTCTGCTCGCTCGATGCGAATGACTTGAGGCTTGTCGGTCAGATGATCGTCCTTGGTTATGCCTTCGACGGCCTTGCGCACCGCCGCTTCTGTCGTCTCGTGGGTGACCAGGATCACCGTCTTCTGCAAGGCGGTATCTGGCCCGGCGGCGTGCTGCACGATCGATTCCAGCGAAATGTCGTTGTCGGCCATGCGCTTGGCGATGGCGGCAAAGACGCCGATGCGATCATGCACCGTCAGCCGGATGAAATAGCCGCCGGCATGGCTGCGCATCTGCGCCTTCTTGTAAGGTCTCAATTCCTTCGCCGGCAGGCCGAAGACCGGACCGTGCTGGAAACCCGGCCTGCTCTTGGCGATATCGGCAATGTCGCCGACCACCGCCGACGCGGTGGCGTTGCCGCCGGCACCCGGACCGGAGAGCAAAAGCTCGCCAAGGATGTCGGTTTCGATGGCCACCGCATTGGTGACCCCATGCACCTGCGCGATGACCGAGGCCGTCGGCACCATGGTCGGGTGCACGCGCTGTTCGATACCGCTTTCCGTGCGCTGGGCGACGCCGAGCAGTTTTATCCGATAGCCGAGATCGCCGGCCGCGCGGATGTCGGCCTGGCTGATGTTTGAAATGCCCTCCATGTAGATGTCGTTGGCGGCAATCCTCGTGCCGAAGGCAAGGCTGGTCAGGATCGACAGCTTGTGCGCGGTGTCGTGGCCCTCAATATCGAAAGTCGGGTCGGCCTCGGCATAGCCCAGCCGCTGCGCATCCTTCAGACAGGCGTCGAACGACAGGCCCTCGGCTTCCATACGGGTCAAGATGTAGTTGCAGGTGCCGTTGAGGATGCCGAAGACACGGGTTACCGAATTGCCGGCCATCGCCTCGCGCATCGTCTTGATGACCGGAATGCCGCCCGCTACCGCCGCCTCGTAATTGAGCAGCACGCCCTTCCTCTCGGCGATCTCGGCCAGCGCCACGCCATGCTTGGCGAGCAGCGCCTTGTTGGCGGTGACGACGTGGCGGCCGGCTTCAAGCGCCGCTTTCACGGATGATCGTGACGGCCCCTCGTCGCCGCCGATCAGCTCGACGAAGACGTCGATATCGGCGGTCTGCGCCATTCCTACCGGATCATCGAACCACTTGGCGGCGCCAAGATCGACGCCGCGGTCGCGTTTGCGATCACGGGCCGAAACGGCTGACACGACGACCTCGCGGCCGCATTGCCGCGTCAGTTCCGCCGCCTTGTCGCGCAGCACGCGCGCCACCGACGCGCCGACGGTGCCGAGACCGGCAATTCCAACACGCAACGCTTCAGCCATGTCCGGCGACGCCCCTCAAGGATTTGGTCGATGTGATATCGGGCAACTCAACGATGCGCGGCGAGCGGCACCACATTGTTGGGCTGTTTGGCGCTGGAGGCCAGGAAGCGCTTGATGTTGCGTGCCGCCTGCCGGATCCGGTGCTCGTTCTCGACCAGCGCAATGCGCACATGATCGTCGCCATGCTCGCCGAAGCCGACGCCCGGCGCCACCGCCACGTCGGCGTGCTCGATCAGAAGCTTGGAGAATTCGAGCGAACCGAGATGCTTGAACGGCTCCGGGATCGGCGCCCAGGCAAACATCGACGCCGCCGGTGCGGGAACCGTCCAGCCGGCACGGCTGAAGGCGTCGACCATGACGTCGCGGCGCTTATGGTAGATATCGCGCACTTCGGCGATGTCGGCGCCGTCGCCGTTGAGCGCGTGCGCGGCCGCCACCTGGATCGGCGTGAAGGCACCATAGTCGAGATAGGACTTGACCCTGGTCAGCGCCGAGATCAGCCGCTCGTTGCCGACGGCAAAACCCATGCGCCAGCCTGGCATGGAAAAGGTCTTCGACATCGAGGTGAACTCGACCGCCACGTCGATCGCGCCCGGCACCTGCAGCACCGAGGGCGGCGGATTGCCGTCGAAATAGATTTCCGAATAGGCAAGGTCCGACAGGATGATGATGTCGTTCTTCCTGGCGAAGGCCACCACGTCCTTGTAAAAATCGAGCGAGGCGACCTGCGCCGTCGGGTTCGACGGGTAATTGAGGATCAACGCCAGCGGTTTTGGAATCGAATGGCGGATGCCGCGCTCCAGCGCCGGAATGAAGCCGTCGTCCGGCTCCACCTGCAAAGAGCGAATGACGCCGCCCGACATGATGAAGCCGAAAGCGTGGATCGGATAGGTCGGATTGGGGCACAGGATCACGTCGCCGGGCGCGGTGATCGCCTGCGCCATGTTGGCAAAACCTTCCTTCGAGCCCAGCGTCGCCACCACTTGCGTATCCGGGTCGAGTTTCACGCCGAAACGGCGGGCATAGTAACTGGCCTGGGCGCGGCGCAGGCCCGGAATGCCGCGCGACGACGAATAGCGATGCGTGCGCGGATCGCGCACGACCTCGCACAATTTGTCGACGATGGCCTTGGGCGTCGGCAGGTCCGGATTGCCCATGCCAAGGTCGATGATGTCGGCGCCGCGCGAACGGGCACTGGCCTTCAGCCGGTTGACCTGCTCGAAGACATAAGGCGGAAGCCGGCGGACCTTGTGAAATTCTTCCATGTCAATTCCAGACAATTGTCAAAGACGGTTTTCGGTGGCGCGATATAGGCTTATTTGCAGTCAGGGTCGAGAGCAGGGTCGCAGTTGGCTCCGATCTGCTTCAGCGTATCGGGCCCGTGCTGCTTTGCCAGCGCGTTCAGCGTCGCCGGGTTCGTCACCCTGACCGCGCCGCCCTTCGAGCCCTGGGTCTGCTCGTCGGCCTTCAACTGGGCGAGCTTGGCGTTCTTTTCCGCGTCGGTGAACTGCTCCGCCGCCACCTTCGGCGGAATATTCAGGTTCGGATAGGTGCCGGTGTCTTTCGGCCCGTCGGTAGCCGAGACCGGTGTGGCGCCCTCGATGTTGGTGCTCGAACAGCCGGCGATCGCCAGCAAAACGACCGCCGCGCCCATGCGGCAAAAACGACCAGTGCGAGAAAAACCGGTTTCGCCAATATTAATCGTCATATTGTTTCCTTAGGCAGCCGAGGTAGAGCGCGTTGGACCCTGTCGGATGTCCCATGATAATATGTCAAGAAAACGCTTCGGGAGGAACCCCGCGAACCATGTCCAAAACACCCGATTCGGGCAAAGCGGAAGATGATCAGCCTTCGACCGTCGAGCAATATCTGGTGAAGGACCCGGAACGCTTCGCCTTGAACATGGCACGCATGATCGAGCAGGCCGGCAAGGCGGCTTCCGCATGGGCCGAGCCGCGGGAAAGAGGCGACGTGCGCGATCATGTCGCCGAGCCGTTCGTCGACATGGTGAAAACCTTCTCCAAGCTCAGCGAATACTGGCTTTCCGACCCGCAGCGCGCGCTGGAGGCGCAGACGCGGCTGTTCTCCGGCTATATGACCGTCTGGGCCAACTCCATCCAGCGCCTCGGCGCCGGAGGCGAAGATGCCGACGACGCGGTCAAGCCCGAGCGCGGCGATAAGCGTTTCCAGGACCCCGAATGGGGCCGCAACGCTTTCTTCGATTTTCTCAAGCAGGCTTATCTCGTCACCTCGCGCTGGGCGGCCGATCTGGTCGAGCACGCCGATGGCCTGGACGAGCACACCCGCCACAAGGCCAGCTTCTACGTCAAGCAGGTGTCCAACGCCATCTCGCCGTCGAATTTCATCCTGACCAATCCGGAACTGTTTCGCGAGACCATCGCCTCGAATGGCGAAAACCTGGTGCGCGGCATGAAGATGCTGGCCGAGGACATTGCCGCCGGCAAGGGTGACCTGAAACTGAGGCAGGCCGATTATTCGCCCTTCGAGATCGGCAAGAACCTGGCCACGACACCCGGCAAGGTGGTGGGCCGCAGCGATGTCGCCGAGATCCTGCAATATGATCCGGCGACCGAGACCGTGCTCAAGCGGCCGCTGCTGATCTGCCCCCCATGGATCAACAAATTCTACATTCTCGATCTCAACCCGCAAAAATCCTTCATCCGCTGGGCGGTTGAGCAAGGCCACACCGTTTTCGTCATCTCCTGGATCAATCCGGACGAGCGGCACGGCACCAAGAGCTGGGAGGCCTATATCCGAGAGGGCCTGCAATACGGCCTGGACACGATCGAAAAGGCCACCGGTGAAAAGAACGTCAACGCCGTCGGCTACTGCGTCGGCGGCACGCTTATGGCGGCGGCCCTGGCGCTGATGGCGCAGGAAGGCGACCACCGCATCAAATCGGCCACCTTCTTCACCACCCAGGTCGATTTCACCTATGCCGGCGACCTGAAAGTGTTCGTCGACGAGGAGCAGGTCGCGGCCGTCGAAAAGGCGATGAACGAGAAGGGCTATCTCGACGGCGCCAAGATGGCGACCGCCTTCAACATGCTGCGCTCGGGCGACCTGATCTGGCCCTATGTCGTCAACAACTACATGCGCGGCAAGGATCCCCTGCCCTTCGACCTGCTCTACTGGAACGCCGATTCGACCCGCATGGGCGCGGCCAACCATTCCTTCTACCTGCGCAATTGCTATCTCGAGAACAGACTTTCGCAAGGCATGATGGAGCTGGCGGGCCGCATTGTATCGCTGAAGGACGTCACCATCCCGGTCTACAACCTCGCCTCGAAGGAAGATCACATCGCGCCGGCGCTTTCGGTGTTCCTCGGCTCGAAGTATTTCGGCGGAGACGTCGACTACGTCATGGCCGGCTCCGGCCACATCGCCGGCGTCGTCAATCCACCGGCGGCGCAGAAGTACCACTACTGGACCGGCGGCAAGCCGGCGGGCGACTTCGACCAGTGGATCGCCAACGCCACCGACCATCCCGGCTCCTGGTGGCCGCACTGGCAACGCTGGATCGAGGCCAGGGACAACACCCGCGTGCCGGCACGCAAACCCGGCAAACGCATGAAAACCCTGGGCGATGCGCCAGGCACCTATGTCAAGGTGCGTGTGTAACCTTCTGTAATGTGTGGTGAGTTGACGCGCCGGTAAAAGAGGGCGAAATGGTGTCGTCAACCCTTAACTAGCCCCGATTCCTCTCTAGCCGTCGAAATACTCTGGGGCTTGCGGATTTGACACAGGTCTCGTTTCCGTTCGGGGACAAGGAATTATTTCGGCGAGACGTTGCGACGCCGCGCCAATGACGTACCGGCCGGACATCGAGGGGGAATTTTGTTTTGAAATCAGCAGGATCGCGCCTCGCGAAGGGAGAACGCCGCGCCATTGTCGCCGCGCTTTTCTCCGTGCTCCTGGCGTCCTGTACCTCAGCCGGTGACCCGAACCTGTCGGTCGGCATGCCGGGGTACAACGCCTCGGCTACGGACATCAGCGCCGCCTCAGGCACCCAGCAGGTCGCCGCTGATTCGTCGTCGCAGATCACGACTTCACAAATGACGATGACCGCCAAGGGCGACGCAAGCCTTCCCGAGCAGGTCGCTTATGTGCCGATGGCCAAGCCGGGGACCCAGGCGGGAGCCCCCCAGGGAGGCGCCAAGTCCGATGCCGGCTTCCCCGTCACGGCGCCTGCGGACGCCGAGGCGACTGCGGGCCAGACGCCGCAGCCACAGGAACAGTCCGCGCAGACGGTCGAGCAGGCCGACGCTGCTGCGCAGAAGACAGAAACAGCCGATGCCGGCACGGCCGCGCCGAAGTCCAAGACCGAGGCCTCCGCGCCGGCGGTGAGCAATCCGGTCTATGTGACAGCCGGAGAGCCGCAGCCGCAGGCCTATGCGCCGAAGAAGAAGGGCTTCCTCGCCTCTTTGTTCAGCGCCACGCCCGCCTCGGCGGCACCTGCTCCGCAGGCCAACAACAGGTCGGGCGAGCAACCGGCGTCCGCTCAGCCCAAGGCGGAAGCGGCAAAGCCGACCATCACTTTGGCCTCGGCCAAATCGGCTGAAAAGCCGGTGCAACTGGCTTCGATCGGCGATACCAGCCATTTCACCGACGACGCGCTGCCCGGCGTGCGCAAGACCGCACTCTTCGAGATCAAGCGCAAATCCGGCCTCGACGACGAGAGCGACGTCGATCTGAACGAGGATGAAGGCGGCGCCTATCAAGTGGCATCCGCTGCCGGCCTTGCCCGGCTGGCGCCCAACGGCCTTTTGAAGCAGACCGAGAATGTCGACGTTGCCTGCCTGAAGCCTTCGCTGGTCCGTGTGCTGAAGACGATCGAGGGCCACTACGGCAAGAAGATGATCGTCACCTCCGGCTACCGCGATCCGGCCCGCAACCGCCGCGCCAACGGCGCCAAGAATTCACTGCACATGTATTGCGCCGCCGCCGACATCCAGGTTCCAGGCGTCTCGAAAGCGCAACTGGCTAGCTATGTCCGCAACATGCCCGGGCGCGGCGGCGTCGGCACTTACTGCCATACCGAATCCGTTCACATCGACGTCGGCCCCGAGCGCGACTGGAACTGGCGCTGCCGCCGCCGGCGGTAACGGCTGGTTCGTTCTGTCGTTTATGCAACATCCGCAGTGTGCTGTCCGAGGACGGCATGCGATGTAGCGTCTAACCGGGCTGAATCACCGAAAATGCGCGGTTTTGCGGCCACAGAAAAAAGTTGTCGCAGGCGGCGGCAGACGGGTTGCCGGTTTGGTGCAACGCAACTATAAGCGCTCACATCTGAGCGCGCCCATCGTCTAGCGGTCAGGACACCGCCCTTTCACGGCGGTAACAGGGGTTCGATTCCCCTTGGGCGTACCAGAGATATCAGGCATTTAGCCGAAACCTCCCCTTCCCTGTCCAATATTTGGCCAATTCCCTTCTGGCTTTGTCGAGTCCGGCGATTCCTGTCACACTCCTGTTGTCACCGACGGGAGGGGAAATGACCGACTGGGATCACATTCGAAAATTTCGCTACACGAAAGATGCCCCACCGCCAGAATGGCCGGATGGCGTCCGGGCCATAAGCCTGGAAGGCACTGCCCTCTTGGGCGTCAACCCGAAGACCAACAAGCTTTATTGGACGGACAAGAGTCGGCGACGGAGACGCCTCGCCAACTTCGAACGGGTATGGCGCTGGCGGTAACGATCGCCACTGCCGTTGTTGCCTGCACCGAGGTCGGTCGCGCGGCGGGGTGGATAGCTCACTGAAAAGCCCGCCACCGTGAGGCAGCGGGCATTCCGATCAAACTTCGCGGAATAATGATGGACCTGAGACGTTGTCGATAGAGAACACCCTACCAAAGGAGGTTATCGATATGCGCCTTTTCATCCTGTTTTCGGTATTACTTTTGACTGCCTGCATGACAGCACCACGCGGCGAGACTCCACCCGCACCGCCAACCGCGTCTACATCGAGCGGTAGCAGCGGCAGTAGTAGTGGCAGTGCCGGCGGTACTGGCGGTGGCGGCTACTAAAGACGCGATCGAACCTTAATCGCGCCGAACTGACCGCCCCAGCAAAACGCCCGCTGTGGCGGGCTAACTTCCGGATAATATGATGGTGTCTTCGGTCGAATCTGCTGCCGGAAGATCGGGCGCACCAGCGGCGGCCTTACGACGTCTCGGCGCTCTAGCCGGCACACTCGACCTCAAATCGCTAGCCTTGCGTCGAGCCGCTTTCTGCGACCGGGAGCGACGAAGTTGTCGTGCACAAAGCTTTCTAAAACCATCATGGTTGCAAGATGGTCCGAGGTCGGCCGCCATGCACGGTGCGTCGACGCGCTGCCGGCCTCCACAAGAGTGTCCAGCCTAGCTCGCTCCGTGGGGAGGCCCTGACAGTTCTAAGGCGAAATATCCATCAGAGAACGTCGAAAAAGCTCGCAGAGAAATCGAAGGGGAGTACGACTGGACGCCCGAGCGATTTCGTTAAAGCGACTCCGCCAGCCCGCACCTCTCAAATACGCGCTCAGGGGGGCGAAGCTTGCGTTCAAACTTTCCCTTCTCGAGAGACCGCGTACTGAATTATCCGCTCTCGAACCTCACCGAGCGTTTTCGCGTACGGCCCGTAAACCGCTCCCCATCCATCATTGATTTCTGTGATTTTTCCTTCAAGACGACGCCCCGCCGCATGCGAAGTCCAGAGTGAATACTTGCGCGTTTCAGCGTCGAGCTGCCGCAAATCTGGGAGGAATTGCGGAAAGTACAGCGCAGCGACGGCGTATGCTTTCGAAAGCGGCTCCGGTGGGATTTCGTGAACCTCACCATAGACTTTTACACGCCGCTCCAGATTGAGCCATTCATCCTGTCGCTGCAAAAGTTCGAGCAATTCCTCAAAACGCTCAACTCGCTTCGCTTCCCGGGTGGTGCGGGATTCAAGCCATTGTGTAATTGCCGGACCAAGTGCGACACCCAGAAGTGTCAGTCCGCCACCAACCAGCACCGGCAACAATACCGACCAAACACTTGTCACTGCTTCCGCCGGCAAATTCAGGCCCCCCGACAAATAGTACTACCACATGTCACTGCGAACGCTCGACCGCAAATGTTGGCGCGTCATCTCCCTTGCCGGCCTGGAGAAATTCGACGACGGCAGAATGAAGTCGCTCGGCCACGACCCTATTCATGGCGAATTCAATCGTGCCGCTGTTGGTCTCCAGTTCGAGCAGTCCTATTAGCGGATCGGCCGATAGCAGTGTTCGGCGGCGAGCAGTTTGGTGAATCCGGATTTGCTGGGTTTGCGTTTAATGATGGCTCCATCGGCTGGAAGAAGCTTCCGGGGCAGTGTTCGTTCGAATGATGCTATTCCGTTGCCTTGAGCGCAAGTTTTTGGTCAGCCAGCACAGCGCCGCCTCTTAAGCTCGCTGGTGGTCAAGGCCCGCGATGAAACGGCCAATCAAATACGACCTTAAGCGCCACGTGCGCTACGATCCGGACCTGCTGCCCCGCACGGGGCACAGGTACAAGCCAGCCAAACCGGCCCACGATGCCATATGGCCCAATGTCATCTCGGCAATTGCTATTGCCGGTTTCTTCCTCGCGTTCATCTGGAGCTGACGATGCTACCTTTTGTGCAGGCAGATGGTCTCTCAGGCAGGCCGTTGCTCAGCCATTTGTGCAAGAAGTTCTGACCGCGGGTGCTCATTCCGTCACAAGCCGGCGGAGCGCATTAAGTTCCTTCGTCCCAGAAATCCTGCAGCGAAGCGTGCCTTAGGTCTTCCTCGCCGCGCAAGTGCTTCACCCGGGCTTTGATCCCCGGCTTAACCCACTGTGTTGCCGGCCGCTTTGGCATATCTTTGGGCGGTGGCCCGGCATGTTCCTGGACGCGCTGCCACAGCCGCTCCCGCATCTCGCGATTGACGCTGACAGAGGCGCTGCCGACATATTTCCGGGTGCCTGGCTCGGCCATCAGAGCGAATGCCGGCTTTCCAGCCTCACGCTCGACGCCGAGCAGCTCAAATTCCCCGACAGTGTAGCATTTCGTCTTCAGCCAGTTGGTCGAAGGGCCGCTGCGATACTTGCTGTCCCGGCGCTTGGACACCATCCCCTCAAGGCCTGCCTGGTCGACCAGGTGATAGATCGCCCTGGCATCGCCCGGCAGCGCCTGGCTGAACTGGATGCGAATGTCAGGCGGGATGATGCCGGCAAGGACGTCGCGGCGCTCTTGCAGCGCCATGTCGCGAAGGTCGTGGCCGTTAAGGTGCAGCAGATCAAAGGCAACAAAATAGAGGTCGTGCTGGCGCCGCGTGATGGCCTTGCGCAAAGCTGCGAAAT
>NZ_SUEO01000201.1 GCF_004962925.1 Mesorhizobium sp.
CGTGAACTACATCTCCTCGTTGTGCTCGACGCACTCCCGACAGAGCGCAACCTCACGGGCGCGGCATGCAGGATCCGAGCCCAGCCGGTCATGAGTGCGGCCTTGCCGGGTCGGGCGATAGGCAGTCATGCCCTGCCCTTCCTGCGGGTCAAGCACTCCGAAAAAACATTTCCCCCATAAATGCTAGATCTTCCGTTGCCTTTTCGCGTCACAGGCCGTCAAACGCCCGGCCGTTCACAACAGTGATCCGGCAAGTGTTTGGCTGCGCGAGACGATGCTGCAGGGAGTCGTCCTGCATGGCACTTCGCTATGATGCTGCGGTGCCGTCTAACGGCGCCTCGTGCTTGAACGCACTGAACGGCCACCGCGATCAAAATCGATAGTTCGAGGACCGTTGATCATCACCCCGCCAGCCTCGATCTTGTTTGCCGCCACGAGAGCGACACAGAGACTGCTGGTGAAGATGCCCGCCTGCCCGCTATGTTCCGGATGGTTGACCATCCCGGATGGACCCATCGAGGGTGTCAAGGCGAGCATGAGCACAGGCGCGAACAGTTCACGGGCAGGCGCGACGGTGGCCGCAAAGCAACGTCGCGCCAGCATGCGATCTCAGCAGGATCGGCACCATCCTGTCAGGGAGCAATGCGAGTGGCTGGCTTAGCCGCTGCGACGCTGCCCGGCATCGATGACGAGGACCTGGCGCCGTGCGAGGAGCAAGAGTAGACGGATAGTATGCGCGGGAGTGGCGACCGACCACCTTGTTTCTAAGGCAGACTGAAAGCGGCTCTTACCGGGCGGCTACGCTGTTTCAGAGACTGGGGCGTCGTGCACATCCAGCCGATACTCTTTGTTGCGGATTGCGAACCGATTGCATTGCCGCAGTTACTGGCATCATGTTAACGCGTCGGACGGCGACATTGGCGAGCACGGTTTTGTGGCCGCAGTTGACAAAGCCCATAAGTTCTAGATGCTGCGTGCTAGAATAGATGTTTGAAATCGCAGGGAGTTTCTGATGTCCAACCTTAAGGAAACTGAGGCAACCCAGGCAGCAGGCGAGGTGCCCGTGAAGGAACAGACACCCGATATAAAGGCGCCGAAGACGCGGAAGCGGACCGCGCAGCGCGCAGGTGCTATACGAACCAGCGCCGCCAGCTCGGCTCTTCAGGCGTCTTCATCTAAAGCGATCGCTTCGCCTACAGTCCGGGCAGCGCGGAGAAATTACTCTGAGAACGAGCGTGCCCAGAAGCTCGGCGAGATCGAGAAGCAGATCGGACGGGGAGAGAGTATCAAGGCAGCCGTTCAGAACGCTGGAATATCGGAACAGACGTACTATCACTGGAAAAGGGCTGCTGGGCAGACAACACAGAGCGATGAGCTCAAGGATCTTGTGAAGCTTGAAGAAGAGAACGCCCGTCTGAAGAAGCTCCTCGCTGACCGGCTCCGGAAAGAAAACGCCGAGCTCAGGAAAAAGCTCGGGCTTGCTTGAGCCCTTTGCCGCCATAGGCAAAAAGCCCGAGGGGCGACTGACCTGAGCTCCAAGGTGACCTTCCTTTCTTCCTGTGACACAGCGTCGCGCCCCAGCAGCCGATACTGGCGCAACGAGCTGTTTCGACCTGAGACCGGGCAGCCGGCAACTGAAGACGTTCTTGACGAACGCGCCCAGCCGCTCCGGCCGCCAGTGGTGATCGAGCTGGAGGTCGCCGGCAAGGTGCGGCTGCGGATTCCACTGACCACGCCGCCAACACTGGCAGCGGCGATGGTGAAGGCGCGGGGCGTGTCATGATCCCGGTCCCGAGCCAGGTGCGGATCTGGTTGGCGGTGGGCCGGACCGATATGCGTCGCGGAATGCAGGGTCTCGCTCTGCAGGTTCAGGAGACATCGGGCCGGGATCCGCATTTATGCGTCGGGCGAGATTATGTGGCGGAGCCGCCCTGACCCCTTCGGACCGGCCAAACCCAGCTTGCCTCCGCCACATAAAGATTCAGATGGAGTTCAGCAGTTGCAGAACGGAGTCATTTGGTCGGAAACGCACGCCGTGATCGCCGGTGACGCCCGCCTTCTCGAGTCCATTGCGCATCATCTCTACATCCGCTGTGGCATAGCGGTGGGTCGTGGCGACCCGTGCATGCCCGAGCCAGGCTTGGATCGTCAAAAGGTCCACGCCGGACTGGAGAAGCTTCATGGCGAGGGAGTGCCGGAAGATGTGCGGCGATATGGGCTTGTCGGCCAAAGCCGGTCTGGTAGGCCCGGCGCTCGTTGCGGGCGCCGAGGAATATCGGTCGCGGCTCGTGATGGGCGATCCCGCGCTGGCTCAACAAGGATGTCAGCGCCCGCAGCCGGGTCCTTAGCAATGGGGACGACGCGGTCTCTACGCCCTTTGCCGCGCAGCAGCACTTGTGGGTGCGGCCGCTCCAACTGAAGGTCGTTTGCGTTGACGCCGGTGGCTTCGGAGGCCCGGGCGCCGGTCCGTGCCAAGAAGAGCAGAAAGGCTCGTCGCGCCGACCACGGGGCGTCTTTGGATCGGGCGCCGCGATGAGGGTGTCCACTTCGGCCGTGGTGAGGTGGTACGTCACGTCAATGTGCGTCCGTTTAATGGGAATCGTCAGCACGCGTTGGGCGACGCCGAAGGATGCCGGGTCGGCGGCAGCGACGTGGCGGAAGAAAGATCGGATCGCGGCCAAGCGGGCGTTGCGCGTGGTGACGGAATTGTTCCGCTTCTCCTCGAGTTCGTCGAGAAAAGCGAAACGAGATCTCGATCAGCTCTTCGAGCGCCAACGCCGCCGGCTTCTTCCGCAATCGGGCGGCGGCAAAGAGGATCAGCATGCGCAAGGCATCGCGATAGCTGGCCACGGTCGCGGGAGTCGCATTGCGCTGCTTCGTCAGGCGCCGGCGGAAATAGGACTCCAGGAGCGGCGCTAGGAGTAGGTGTTCGCATGCTGCTCCTTGAGCGCGCCGCCATCGAGTGCCACCTCGGCTTGATCAATCAGATCAACGAGGCGTTGACGGTGGTCGAGGCGGATATCGCGGTGCATGCCCACTAGGATCCGACAATCCGTCGCCTGATGACGTTGCCTCCGACGTCACCGTGGGTGCGAACGTTGCCGCGGCAATCGGCAACATTCGGCGCTTCAGCGATCCACAGAGGCTTGTCGCCTACCTTGGCTTCTTCCGAGCGTGCGGCAGTCGGTGAGGGACCGGCCTATCATGGCCGCATCACGAAGCACGTCTCCTGAATCGAAACCTCTATCCGATCGACGAACGCCTCAAGTCTCGCAGGCGAGCAGGGCCGGGCGGGTCCAGATGTAGTCGGTATCCTAATCATCGCCGAGCGTGTTTAGCTTGGGTCGCGCAGAAAGGTGGATGGCGTGAGCGCGCTGAGATGGATCGCCATTTGGACTAAACGACGGGACGGCTGACTGGTATGCGCGTTCAATTGATCTGGCGCCTTAAATGCAGGAAGGCTTCGCGGCCGGTACGAGGCGCATCCCTCCTCCGAAGCAGCACGCCCAAGTATCATCACAAGCCCCGAGCGCTCGCGTTCGGCGATGTCCAATTTCCGACAATGTCGGAATACAGTCAGATCTGCTGGATTGACTTTAAATGGTTTTCTCATTTGGCACAGCGCATGCTGGTTATCCGCAAACACGTGACCGACCAACAAGAAGTCGCATGATCACCTCACCAAAACATACAGCCGCGGAACAATCACTTGGCCCGAACTTGCTTATCGCCCTCCCCGTCACCACAACCGGAGCCATCCATGTCTGACGGGCTGCCCAGGATACCTACTGCGACCGCGCTTGCCCGGTGACGACCGCTCCGGCTCCGCCCGTTACCGACGAGGCAAAGTGACGGATTTCCTGCTTTTCAACGACATGGAGGTGGTTGTCATTCCCGCTGGGGGACAGACTCGGCCTGTTCAAGGCATTGCGCGAAGGCGGCAAGATGACGGCCACCCGTGCGCGAACTCAAGGAGCGCAGCCTGTATCGTGTATCAGGCAAATAGGCCGTCGGTCAGTGACCTTGACACAGGGGACATGCGCAAGGTCCTGAAGTTTGATGTAGCGATAGAAGGGTGCCAATGACAACAATAGCTTACAGGAACGGAACCATGGCTGGCGACGGCCGAGCCTTGGGTTTTGACTCAGTATCCGTCGGTGAGAAAACGAAGGTGTTTCGCTTATGCGACGGCACACTCATCGGCGTTTCCTCTTCGTCCTTGGGTATTCCAAAGGCCGTTCGAGACTGGGTTGAGAAGGGCATGGATGTTTCTGATATTCCTGTGCCGCGCAACGACGACAATTTTGAATTTGAGGCGCTGATAGTGCGCAAAAATGGGGAAGCCGTATTGTTGGACGGCAATTGGCTGCCAAGTGATCCCGTGAAAGGTGAACATTATGCCATCGGGAGCGGCAAGCAGTATGCTTTGGCCGCGCTGGTTTTGGGCAAGTCAGCTAAGGAAAGCGTCGAAGTTGCCGCGAAACTCGACGTTTGGACTGGTGGCACAGTCACTGCCATAACTCACTAAACCCGCCTTTCGGCGGGAGTGTGACAGTGCGAGCGTGGAAGTAGGGCGCCACCCCGGGGCACGTCGAGCCCTGTCATCTGCTTGCGTTGTTGGACATGTGAGCTGGTCCATAAGCGCGCGAAAGCGTCCAGTTGTGGCCAAAAGCACGATTTGCGACAGAACCGGCCCGCTTCTATGAGTATGGGCCGCTTTTTGCGGCCAGCGTGCTTGCCATCCTGCCGCCAGTGGCCGTCGCCTTCTTCTTCCAAGGTTACCTCGTCATGAAGTAGAGCACCACGATCTTGTCGGAGAAATCGGAAAGGCGGACGGCCCTTCCGTCCGCGTCGGCCAGTTCGAAAGGCGGCGCGGCCTGCTCGTCGATCGCCTGGAAGAACCTCTCCGCGCTGTCCCTCATCTTGTCGAGATCGGCGCCCGGATGGTGGGCCAGCGCGGAGGTCGCGAGGATCAGCGCCAGAAATTGAATCGCAAGCGACGGTTTCGCTTTCATGGACAATGCATTCCGGTTGGGGGCGTTCGAGGGCTCCGCGGCTAGGATTGGTCTCACTGTGTCTGCTCCCGCTCCCGGCGGCTCATCTGCCTGATAGGCGCGTTCCCGCTCGGGCCATGTGCTTTTGATGAAGGCCAGAACGGCCCGGATCTCCTCGTCGGTGAGGACATTCCCGAAGCCCGGCATGTCGCTCTGGTAGCCGCCGCCGACGACCGCGGCCGGTCCCGGCGCCGGCATGCGTCCCGAAGGCAGCGGGCTTTCCAATCGCGCTGACCTTCGCCTGGCTAAAACCGTCTTGCCTAGCGCTATCGCCGCGGCCGGGGCGCCGCCACCGGCCATCCGGTTGGCGAGCCAAGGCAATGTCCAGACCAATCCGAGGCCTGCCGCGGCCACGCATCGATAAGAGGACCGACGCCCTTCTCCTTTGCCGCCGCTGGAGAACAGGTACTTGATCAGCGCGGCCGTCCCGAGGACGAGCACGACGACGACAAGCAGCCACACCAGGCCCATGCCGAACATCATCATGCCGCTCATGCATTCCATCATCGAAGCCTCCTATTCCGTGGCGTAGACGCCGCCGGTCCCGTCAGACTTCCGGATTTCGAGAATCTCGAAGGGCGCTTCCTTCGTGCCACTCATGCCGGGGGAGCCCATCGGCATGCCGGGCAGCGTCATGCCCTTTGATGTCGGGCCGCTCGGTCAAGAGCTTGTTGACCGTGCCGACCGGCACATGGCCGCTCACCACATAGCCGTCGATGAACGAGAGAAGGCAGCCATCGGCTTCCGGCGGAATGCCCTCTTCGCGGCTCATGGCGAAAAGGTCGTGAGTCGGCCTTGACGGTGACAGCGAAGCCGTTTCCTGCAAATAGCCGGCATAACCTTCGCAGCAGCCGCATTGCGGGTTCTTGTAGAGCGTGACGTCCTTTCGCCGGCGAACGCCGGAGCGGCGCCTGACAGGATCGAGGCGAGGACAAGAGCTATCAGGGTATTGGACATTTTTGCTTCTCCTTCGGCTTGTGGACTGGTCAGGCGACCGGCCGCCTGGTGTTCGAGAACGTGGCAGTGGAACATCCAATTGCCGGGATTGTCGGCGACGAAGGCGATCTCGACCTTCTCGCGCGGCGAAACCAGCGCCGTGTCCTGCCATTCGCGACGTGGGGTGGGCTGGCCGTTGCGGGAAATCACCCGGAAGGAATGGCCGTGCAGATGGATCGGATCATGCCACGCGGTTGCGTTGGTCGTGGCGATGACGTGGCTCTTATTCCGCAAGAGCGTCAGCCCCGGCTTCATGTCGTGATTGGCCTCGTCGGCGGCGACGCCGTTGATGAACCAGGCGGTGCCGGAATTCATCGTCCTGCATCATGCGCCCGGACCCATGCTTTCACCCATGTCCTGCGCCACCATCTCGCCCATCATGCCGCCGGTGAAGACGACTTCGTTGCGGGACGCTGTATCGAGGTCCGGCTCCGGCAGCGGAATGTCGGCAGGTTCAGCGGCCAATCAGGCACACGTGCCCTAAGCGGAGTGTCGGAATAAACAAGATCGACGAGCTCATATTCCAGCCCCGCGTAGAACCGCTCGAAGATTGAAATCCGGCTGCCCGGCTTGCCCGTCATGTCTTAGGATCAGATCGGTGCGCATTGCGGGACCCAGCACCACCCGCCTCCGGCGCGTGTGGCGTCACCGGCTGGCCGTCGAGCGCGATGACGGCCGGCCGAAAACCCGTGAAGTCGGGACTGAAGATGCGTGCATTGGCGGCGTTGATCAGCCGCAGCCGGATGCGCTCGCCCTTTCTGACCGCAAAGGTATCCGGCACGCGGCCATTGATGGTAACCGTGTTGCCCACGCGGCCATTGTGGTGAATGTCGTGCCGTTTGCCGAAATCCTCGCTGATTGCGCCAGATTTCGTCAGCCCCCAGTCACCGAGCATCCAGGTCACCTCGCGATCGGCCCGCACCGCCTTCGGTTCCTCGATGATCAGCGGACCATAAAGTCCGCGCCCGACCTGTTCGAAGCTCCGCTGGTGCGGGTGATACCAGCAGATGCCGACGTCGACGGCGTCGAACTCGTAGACGAAGCGCTCGCCCGCTCCAATCGGCTTCTGCGTGAGGTGAGGCACGCCATCCATGGCATGTGGCACACGCACGCGATGCCAGTGCACGGTCGTTTTCTCGGCAAGGCCGTTCTCTACCTCGACCCGCACGCGCTCGCCCTGACGGACCCGGATTTCCGGGCCTGGAACGGGCCTTCGGCGCGCAATCGAGCCCGGTTCACCCGGCCCAATGGCGTCCACTTTGGGGGCGCATGCACTGCAGACCCGCTGGACCTGATCCGGGAGAGAATGGGCGCGGCGATTGGAATAGCTATGAAAGCGCATCGGACCGTGGAACTGCGCGCGCAGACTTTCGGAGGAAGGCTCGCTTTTAAGCGTTATCGTGCAACTCTGACCGTTCTTCGCCTTGGCGGGTGCCGCGGAAGAATCCCGGGTTCTGCGAGCGCTCCGAGAACACCTGCGGTCGATCCTGTACCACAATCTCGCGAAGCTCGATGCTCTCTACAAACGATGTCTTGGATTCTCACGCCCTTATTTCAGCACTTCGCTCGCTTGCCCGACTCGGCCGCGGTCAGCCTTCACCGCCAATTTTATTGGCGCAGCGACGTTCCTATCGGGTCAGGCGAAGCTTCTTGAACCTGCCGCTCTCTCGTTGCCCTGGCACGATTAATCGTCCTCTCAGTCTCGTCATTGGCGGAGTCGCTCCTGAGGCGCGCGCCGGCGAGTTCGAGGAGCGCGTGGCTATCTCCTCGGTCCAGCCGGATTCCGCTGCGCGCTCAGCCAATTCCTGGAAGGCCGATTCCAAGGCGAGCTGGCATTGAAGGCCGCGGTCCGGATGGTCGACTAGGCAGCTTGGTTCCACGATCGCAATGCTTGATCGCTTCATTGCAGGCCATGGGCTCTCGCCCTCTCCTTTTGCCACACGAGGCGCCAGCTCACGTGTTGTTGTTGGCGTGCGCCCCGGCAACCGCTTTCACCAGCCGCTCCAGCGATCCCGCGCGCTCCAGCTCCGCAAAGAATGATGCGGCGTGACGCTACCCAGCCGGTGCTTCTCGGCCAATTTGCACACATAGGGATAGTCGACCATGAAATCGGATCGAGGCGAGGCGTTGGACGTTTCAGTCTTGGTCTGAATGCGCCGCCCACGAGCCGATCGGCCTTCTCGATGATTTGGCGCACCCTCGTTGTCGACAAGCCATGTTCCTGAGCCAGGTCGGCGAAACTCTTGCCCTTCAGAAAGCCGTCGACCAGGGCTATGTTCCTATCGACGGTCTGCTAAATCCCAGCAGGCGCGCGCAGTTTTCCAGCATCATTCCGTTTGTTCATCCGCTTGTCCGCGCCCCCTGCAAATCCTACCGGGCCAAATCGGTGCTTGGAAGACCCACTCATGTCATGGCCTCGGGAAAGTACCAGGCCGACGGTCATGTGAATACGAAAGATGCTGGCGATCACCATGATCGTTGGTGACCGCTGACCTCCCGAATGTCAGCTTCGACGGCACACCGGGAGCTCTCGGCAATGTTGAATAATTCCGTTTGAAGATGGTTGACTTCGTCGTCGAGGCTCGATCCATCAGGATCGGTATCGACGATTCTATATTTGAGAAACCCAAATTCGTTTGACTCGCGCAATTCGCTGTACGGCGTATCATCGCAAGCGCGGGATTGCGACATCCTGCGAAGTGCCCGCGTTGCTGGAATCGATTTTGCGGAAGTAAAAAGGCCCCGGCGCTGGGTCGGCGCGCAGGGCCTTCAGGCATGTACGAGCTACCAGCATGTCCAGTTATGATCGTGCGCTATCATAATGAACAAACGGTGAATAATCGCTATCCGAGGTGCAGGGCGGGCGAGATGGTGGGGCGGTGGGGGACCTGTACCGCTGCAGCGGGGCCACGAGCAGCGACTCGAGCCATGCGCCACGCTGCAGGACCTCGATTTCGGGCCAAGCCTCGAGCCCGCAACTCGCCTTGCTTCTCGGAAATCATAAGGCTTTGTGGGGCGGTTAAGCAGCGCGATATGGCCGCGGCGATACGAAGTTTTCATCTTTACCCTGTTCAGACGGTCAGGCTGCCTTCGCCGCCGGCTTGGCTGCCTTGACATGGGTTATACTGCGGCGACCGTCGACGCCGATCGGAACGTCACCGTCAACCGTAGCGCGACGCACAACCCGGTGCTGGTCGCCATAGTCGTTGACCGCATAATGCTGGGTAGCACGGTTGTCCCAGATAGCGACGTCGCCTACTTGCCAGCGCCACCGCACGGTATTTTCCGGGGCAGTGACGTAGGACTGGAACACCTCGTAGAGTTTGGCGGAATCGCTCTTGGAAAGGCCGACGAGGCGCTGCACGAAATTGCCGAGCAGCAGCGACTTCTCCCCGGTTTCCGGATGGACGCGCACGACCGGATGCTCGGTCTCGTAGATCGTCGATGTGAAGACTTCCTCGAAGTGCTTCTTCTCTTCGGCTGTGGCGCGCGGGCGCACGGCTGCGTAGTCGTAGGCATTGCTATGAATAGCCCACAGATTGTCCGCCAATATTTTGAGCGGCGCCGGCAGATTCTCGTACGCGGCGTGCGTGTTGGACCAGATCGTGTCGCCCCCCGCCGCCGGAATGACGACGCCACGTAGGACCGAGAATTTCGGATAGGCATCGACGAAAGTCACATCGGTATGCCACTGGTCTGCCCTGCCACCGCCACGGCCGGAATCGAGATTGAGGATTGAGGCCGTGCCGGCTGCCGGCCCCTGCGTGGGATGAGGTACAAGGTTACCCAGACGCCGCGCGAACAATTCCTGCTCCGCATCGTCGAGATGCTCCTGGCCGCGGAAGAAGATCACCTTGTGTTTTAGAAGAAGCTGGTTGATGGCTGCTATCGCTGCGTCCGAAAGGTCTCCGCCAAGGCGAACGCCTCTGATTTCAGCTCCAACACGGCTGGTCAGCGGTACAACGTCGGAGTCAGGAATGGTCCGGTTGACGAGGACTGCATTGCTCATGCGGGTCTCCTGTTTTATCTTGAAAGGGATAGCAAGTCACATCCGGCCAGCGGATGTCCGCGCTGCGTTGAAAAGTCTCACCGCTAGTCGACAGAGCTATTGAACAAGATAATCGACTAAAACATAGAAATAATGTTCCAAATTAAACTGTCTCGACGAAAGAGCCGTCTCCGTTGCTCCGGTCTCGGTGTTGAGTTCTCTAAGGCTGCGCCACACCTTGGTCCCACGCCGGCAAATGATCTCACTATGCAGCCCCGTGCTCGCACGCTCTCAAACTAATTGCCGCTGCTGCAACACGCCGCCTGGCGGCCTGCACCGAAAAGCCGACAGGGGTGCATCTGAATAGCCGTGAACCCAGGTCTCAAAGACCATCCGGCGCGACGAGCGGACGCACCGCACGTGTGACACCCGCCTTGTGGGGCAGGGTTGCCTTTCTCAATCCCGGCGTTGGTCGGCGTCCCAATGAGCAGCAAGCTATTATCGGCCGCCGAATCTTAGTGGCTTCGTCGAGAGCCTCAATCAACCAAGCGGCGAAAGCCCCGCTAGAGTCTCCGCCCGCCTGTCGCTATGAAGCAGTTGCAGCCAGCGCTGCTTCAGGCGCATGAACTCGCCCGATGCAATGATTTCCGTCGCCCTGGGTCTTTCGAAGGGCACTGTTTCGATTCCCTTCTTCTTCGGCGCGCGGCTTGATGCCGACATACGGTTTCTTGACCTGCCGCCTGAACTGGCTGCCGAAGCGGGTGCCCCGCCAGCGACCCCGACAATCCACTGTTCCGCAACTGCTGAAGAGCCGACTGCGCTCGCATCCCGATATTGCGCCACGGCACTATGCCGACATTCTGGAGACCGCAGCCGCATGAGCCTCGAGATGTTCCGCCGACCGTCGACAAAGGCGTCCTCTCGCCTGCGTCCGCCATTTGTCAGTGCTCGATCTGATTGGGGAGACGCCGGTCGTCGAACTGAAGAGATTCGATACCGGCAGGTGTCGTCTCTTCGTCAAGCTCGAAAGCCAGAATCCCGGCGGATCGATCAAGGATCGCATTGCGTTGTCGATGATCGTTAATGCCGAACAGCGTGGCCAGCTCGCGCCGGGCGGTACAATCATCGAAGCGACCGCTGGCAACACAGGGCTCGGCCTGGCCTTCTGGCGGCACGAAGCGCGTGATCGCGTGTCCAAAAGCTGACAGCGTCAGACAAATGTCAGGTTCATTACAACCAACATCTGGGCACTGACGAGGTTTTTCGAAGCAATGGGCGCTAACTGCGCGCTGAGCGCGTTGGCATGGCTTTTGAGACTGAGTGACTGTGACTGCACTCAATGGGGCAAGACGAGCGATGCGCTCCTCCCTGAACCCGTGTGCCGTCTCTGAGAGGAAACCAGCTCGTGCAGAAACCTTTGGAAATAGCTTTGGACCGCAACGTGGTATTGCAGATGGAGTCCCCGGCTCCTTCGATTAGAGTCGAGAACTGGCTGCATGGCGAGCCCCTCACGAGCTTTGAGCCCGGCAAGTGTACATAGTCGAATTTTGGGCAACTTGGTGCGGCCCATGTGTGGACGGGATGCCCCATCTGATCCAGCTGCAGGGCGTCGCCAGGCGCGCCATCTGGACAGCAGGAACTGGACTATGGGCAAGGTAACAGGGTTTCTTGAGATCGACCGGCAGGTGCACAAGTACCAGCCGGCTTCCGACCGCATCCGGCATT
>NZ_SUEO01000202.1:0-1489 GCF_004962925.1 Mesorhizobium sp.
GCCGGCGCCCGCGGCGTGGCTTGTGCCATGGCGACCGTGGGCTCGTCCGGCAACGGTTTCCAGTTCCGGCCGCGCTTTTCATAGAAGGCGTTGCCGCCGGCAACCATGGTGTAGTGCATGTTCTTGTAGGGGAAGCGCAGGCCGGCGGTGTGAAAGAACATCGAGTTCTTCAGCTTGGCCTTGCGCTCGCCCTTGAGCACCGCCTCGGCGGCCTCCTCGACATCGGGCATCGCCTTCGAATTCATCCGCCGTGTCATCACGCCCGGCGCGAACTGCCCGCGCTCGCCGACCACCTGGCAGATGGTGCTGCCGTGCTTGCCGGAGCGCAGCCGGTTCATGACCACGGTGCCGACGGCAATCATGCCGTCACGGCTGGACCGGTTAGATTCGAAGAACATCGCGCGCTGGAGGCACTCCTTGTCCTTCGCTGTGTGACTGGAGGGCCGGGACCTGACGGCATCGGTCAGACTGGCCACGGACAGGCCGTGCGAGGTGGTCTGACTGCAGGCGGCCAAAAACAGCGGAGAGGTGATGACGCCGAGCAACAACGGCATCTTCCATCGGGTAGAGATCAACAGGTATCCCCTCGTTTCTGCTGCCAGCCCGCCCCAGGCTGCGGCAAGAATGAGACACTTTCAGGCAAAAAGATGGCTAAAGCGTTATTAAGTGGAAAGTGGCGGAATAGACACACCCGCTAGGGGGCAGATTTAACTGGCTGACGGCACGAACCGTTGCCCGGGTTTGGCCTCGTCGAACTCCTCCGAAAACAGCCCGCGTTGCAGGAACAGCATCCGCGCGTCCGTTGCTTTCGGTGCAATCTGCCGCGGCCAGACGCTTTCGACGAACTCAGCCCTGGTGAAATCGGGGGTAGACGCACAGGCAGCTTCTAGAAGATGGGTGATTTCCAGCACGATGGCACGTTCATCCTTCGACAGGACCGACGTGCCGGATTCGATGGACGGATGATGGAGGAAATCGTCGAAAAGATTGAAATAGCCGTTGATTCCAACGAGATTCACGCCCGCATCGCAGTCGGCCAGGATTTCCAATATCTCATAGATCCTGTTTCGGACGCGCTGCTCTATCAGCCGGGCTGATGGTTCTTCGGTCATGGCGGCCGCTGAGTATTGCTAGAACGGCAGCTTCATTCCCGGCGGTATCGGCAGTCCCGCGGTCAGTGCCTGGGTCTTTTCCTGCATCATCTGCTCGACCTTGGCCCTGGCGTCATTGTGGGCGGCGAGAAGCAGATCCTCTAGAATCTCGACCTCGTCCTCCTTGAACAGAGACGGGTCGATTTTCAGCGACTTGATCTCGAATTTGCCGGTCAGCGTCACGCTGACCAGGCCGCCGCCGGCCTGCCCGGTGGCTTCCAGCGTGGCGATCTCGTCCTGCATGGCCTGGAACTTGGCCTGCATTTCCTTCGCTTTGCCCATCAGGCCGAGAAGATCTTTCATCGCGTGGTCCTCTACAAATTGATATCAGGTTTCGT
>NZ_SUEO01000202.1:1499-11747 GCF_004962925.1 Mesorhizobium sp.
ACGGTCGGGTCGCTCTTGGCATCGAGGAGGGCGTTTTCGCGTTTGGTCGATTCCATCTCGGCCAGCGTCTGGCCGCCCTCTTCCTTCGACAGCGACACCAGCCAGCTGCGGCCGGTCCAGGCGCGCAATTTGGCGGTCAGATCGTTGAGCAGCATCTTCGGCGCGTCATCGGTCAGGCTGACGTCGATGCGGCCCGGCTCGATGCGCACCAAGCGCACGCAGCGCTTCACCAGCACCTTGAAGGCCATGTCGCGCTGGGCGTCGGCAAGCGCGACGATGTCTGCCAGCGATTTCACCGGTACCGGCGGCGCATCCGCAACCGGCGCCGGCGCCGGCGCGGGAACGAAGGCTGCAGGCATCGGCTCGGGTTCGACCAGCCGCATGGTCTGCGCGCCGCCATTGGCCGTCGGCATCCGCGTCTGCGCTACGGCGCTGGCGCCGCCGCCATTACTGGGGCTTGCCGGGCCAGAATATGCGGGGCCAGAGCTTGCGGGTGCACCATTCGAGCGTGGCGCGCCATTGGGCACCGACGCTCCGCTCTCCAGCGATTTCAGCGCCTCGTCCAGTGTCGGCAGGTCGGCGGCATGCGCCAACCGGATCAGCACCATTTCGGCGGCACTGACCGGCCGGTTGGAAGACTGCACTTCGGGAATGCCTTTCAACAGCATCTGCCAGGTCCGCGACAACACCCTGATCGACAGCGTCTTGGCGAAATCGGCGCCGCGCCGGCGCTCGTCCTCGGACAGCGAGGCGTCATCGAGGGCAGTCGGCACGAAACGCAGCCGAGTGACGAGATGGTTGAACTCGGCAAGATCGGTCAGCACGGCGGCCGGATCGGCGCCGGTATCGTATTGGTTGCGGAACTCAGCCAAGGCGGCCGCCACGTCGCCCTTCATCACATATTCGAATAGGTCGACGATGCGGGCACGGTCGGCCAACCCGAGCATGGCGCGCACAGCTTCAGCGCTAACCGCGCCGCTGCCATGGGCGATCGCCTGGTCGAGAATGGACAGCGAATCGCGCGCCGAGCCTTCGGCCGCACGGGCGATCATCGCCAGCGCGTCGTCGTCGACCACAATGCCTTCCCTAGCGGCGATCGAGGAGAGATGCTCGACCAGCGCGCCGGCATCGATACGCCTGAGATCGAAGCGCTGGCAGCGCGACAGAACGGTGATTGGAACTTTTCTGATTTCGGTGGTGGCGAAGATGAATTTGACGTGCGGCGGCGGCTCTTCCAGCGTCTTCAGCAGGCCGTTGAAGGCCTGGGTCGAGAGCATGTGCACTTCGTCGATGATGTAGACCTTGTAGCGCGCCGACACCGGCGCATAGCGCACGCGCTCGATGATGTCTCTGATGTCGTCGATGCCGGTGTGCGAGGCGGCGTCCATCTCGATGACGTCGACATGGCGGCCTTCCATGATCGCCTGGCAGTGTTCACCCGGAACGGCAAGATCGACCGACGGCTGGTCGACGGTGGCAGTCTTGTAGTTCAGGGCCCGCGCGAGTATGCGCGCCGTCGTCGTCTTGCCGACACCGCGCACGCCGGTCAGCATCCAGGCCTGGGCGATGCGGCCGGTGGCGAAGGCGTTGGTGAGGGTGCGGACCATCGGCTCCTGGCCGATCAGTTCGGAGAAGTCCGCAGGACGGTATTTGCGCGCCAGAACGCGATAGGCGGCGGCCTTTTCCGTTCCCGAATTTCCGGCTTCGCTCATTCGCCCGTAAAGCTCCAAGGGCCGCCGCTGGAGGCGGCCGATTCCTGCGCATAGTTTCGCCCGCAGGGCTTGGCGCCGTCAATGTCGCGGGAGAAAGGCGAAGAGGCGGGAGGCTGGAACAATGACCCGTTCCGGGCTCGTTAGGGCTGCTTCCTTCCGGACCTGACCCGGTTGGCGAGTGGACCGTCCACCACCAACCTCCCGTGCTCCATATCGGCAATTCGGCGATGAAATGCAAGTGCGCAGGATCAATCAGCAGGGGTAACGCCGAAAGCTGAAACAAAAAACCCGCCTCGGGAGGCGGGTCATCGGCGCAAATCAGCACCATGCCCAAATCAATAGCATAACTGCCGTCACGGAGCAATGATTCGCTTGCCGCCCTCTTGCGGCCCCCCGGCAGCCGCTTTAGCGTTCATGAAGTTTAAAAAACACTACAAAAGCGAAGGAAACGCCGATGTTGCCGGGCCTCAAGGCCGGATTCACGCTGGATGCTCGTCTGGAGACGGACAGCGAACAGTTGATGTGGCTCGGCCTGTGCGAGTTGCGGGTGATGAACGACCGCCGCTGGCCGTGGCTGCTTCTGGTGCCGCAGCGGCCGGGCGTGGAGGAAATCCACGATTTGACGCCGCTCGACCAGGCAATGCTGACCTTCGAGACCAACATGGTAGCGCAGGCGCTGAAGAGGGTGACCGGCTGCACCAAGATCAACACCGGCGCGCTCGGCAACATCGTGCGCCAGTTGCATGTCCATGTCATCGCGCGTTCGGAAGGCGATCCCGGCTGGCCGGGCCCGGTGTGGGGCCACGGTATGCGCGAGCCCTATCAGCGCCCGGACCTGCGCCGGTTTGCGCAACAGATAAAGGCAGCGCTATAAGCCTGTTCCGTGTCCATCCTGAAATCCAGAGTCTCCCATGAGCTTCCGCCTGTTTGACGCGCCTTTGCGCGAGCCGAGCCAGTTCGTCGGCTTCGCCGGCAACGTGATCGACCGGCAATCCGAAAACCGCGCCGACGATTCTGTCGAAAAGGCACTCGCCGATCCCTCAGCCAGGCTTTTGCTGATGCATGGCGGGCGCCTTTATATGAAGCTCGTTGGCGACGGCTTCGACCCCTGGTTCGACGCCCGGGAAAGCCAGCCGCTCCAGGCGTCGCTCGACTATGGCGTCCTGCTCGGTTTTTCCGACAGCGGCCCGGTGCTCGCCGTGCCGGCAGGCATCGATTCCGAACAATTGCCGGAGACGATCAAGGCCATCGACTATCGCTCGGTCTACATGCAGGGGCTGATCGACGAGGCGGCGGCCGGCGCCATGGCGCAAGGAGCAGCGCTGCTCGCCTGGCATGCCAGCCACCGCTTCTGCAGCAAATGCGGCAATGAAGCCGAAATGCGGGCCGGCGGCTACAAGCGGCTTTGCCCGGCCTGCGCCACGGAGCATTTTCCGCGCACCGACCCGGTGGCGATCATGCTGACGGCGACGCGCGAAAAATGCCTGCTCGGCCGCGGCCGGCATTTCGCGCCGGGCATGTATTCGGCGCTTGCCGGCTTTATCGAACCCGGCGAGACGATCGAGGCGGCGGTGCGCCGTGAAACGCTGGAGGAAGCAGGCATCAGGCTTGGCCGCGTCGTCTATCACGCCAGCCAGCCCTGGCCGTTTCCCTATTCACTGATGATCGGCTGCTTCGGCGAACCGCTCAACGACGACATCCAGGCCGACCTCAACGAGTTGGAAGACTGCCGCTGGTTTTTTCGCGACGAGGTGCTCTCGATGCTGGCCCGCGAGCACCCGGGCGGCCTGGTCACGCCGCCGAAGGGGGCGATTGCCTATAACCTCATCCGCGCCTGGGCCGACGGCGTGTAAACGTTTGTGGGGGCCAAAAATGACTGGGCCATTTGGGTCAGAGCCTTCGGGCTTCGGCGCGGTTGCAGCGATATGCAACTGCGCCGAACCCCTCGGCCCTGACCCAAATCCGCCCCACCACAACACTTCATCCGAGCAAGAATGCTGCGGGTCGGCTAGCGATCGCCCGTCCGCCGCTATTGGAACTTCGATAGCCCGGTCTGGATAAGTTTGACGCCGGCCTGACGGAATGCGCCTCCGAGCGCCTCGTTGACAACCTGCGCTGCCGCGCTCTCGAACCGGACGCCCATTGCCGCCAGGTCGGCGCCGCTCAACTGCTCCTGCCACCACGGTGGCGGTGGAACGGGTTTAGGGAATTTGAGCCTGAGGCCGTTGCCGCAGAGCTCGTCGACATACTGCAGGAGACGGCCGCTGACGATGATGATGCCGCGCTGTTCCCCCTGCTGCGGCAGCCAGTCCGCGATTTCCTGAGCCGACGCTGCGCGCTCGATCAACCCGTCGGCCAGAGCGGCGGCGAAGGCGATGCGGGGCGGTAGCGGCTGCGGATTGAGCGCTACCCGGGACAGGGGGCCGCCGAGGATGTCCCACAGTTCAGGATGCCGCTGGGCAATGACGTGAAACAGCGCCGTGGACCACCGAGCCTGCGGACCCGACCCGAACAGCGAGTGCCAGGGTTCCGGATGTGGACCGAACCATGCCATTCGCTGCAAGGCGGCAAAGATGATTGGATCCCAGGGACCTCGCGGCTGCGGTTCGTCTGGATTCGGATAGCTGCCCAGCAGGTCGCGGACGAAAGAAACAAACATGTCTCGCGAAATGCTGCCTGAGAGATGGGAAGATGAAATATCATGCATGGTGAACCTCCGAGCAGTGAATTGTGCCCGCACGACCATGCGGGAAGCCCACTTACGGATGGCTTACGGATGGATGAATTCCGTTGCCTGCGTCTGCATCCACGGCTTCGGCAAGAAGGCTATCGAACTGCTCTGTTTGAATTTCGATGGCTTTTCGCCTAGTCGAAATGCGGGCCGGCGGCTACAAGCGACCTGCCCGGCCTGCGGCACTGAGCATTTTCCACGCACCGACCCGGTGGCGATCATGATTGCCCATCACCGCGCCTGGGCCGACAACGCGTAACCAGTAAACATCGGGGGAGCAAAAGATGATCCGTCACACTGTGGTGTTCAGGTTGAAGCATAGGGAAAACTCGGCCGAGGAGGCGAAATTCCTGACTGATGCGAAAGTGCTCGTGGCGATACCGGGCGTCGAGAAATTCGAGCAGTTGCGTCAGGTCAGCCCGAAGAACGATTATCGCTTCGGCTTCGCCGACCAGGCCGCCTATTCCCGCTACAACGACCATCCCGACCACGTCGCCTTCGTCCGCGACCGCTGGATCCCGGAGGTCGAGGCGTTTCTAGAGATCGACTACGAGCCGCTGGGGTAGGCCCAAAATCCAATCGCTCTGAGCGAGCAAGTTCGACCAGACGACCCCCGCCGCTATTACTGGCCTGACGCATGCTGGTGGGGCGCATCGGGATTGTGATGCTTGCAGGTCACCCGCGGGTTGAACTGGGCGAAGACGCCGTTTGGGTTTTCTCGATAGAGCCAGACGTGCCGGTCGTGATGCGGCTCGAAGTTATGCGCCTCATCCGCGGGCGTCGCCGGATCGTCGATCATAGTGTCCCAGGGAACGCCGTGGAACGAAGGCGGGGCGTCGTGGCCGGCTTCCTTCCACGCTTTCGCGAAGACGAGATTCTCCACCGCGATCAGTTCGAGCGATCCGTCGGCCTGCGGCTCGTAGACGAGGACCGCGGGCTTGGCGAAGTCCGTGTACGTGCCGGTGCCGTCGACGCGCGGGTTGGGCGGAGCGGTGATGCCGAGCATATCGGGGCGAAAGTAGTGGAGGCCCATAGCCCCTAATTTCTGCGGCTGTCTCGTCATCTCGGCGGTCTCGCACATGTTGGCGGGATCGCGGATGTAGCCCTCCGCGAGCGCGACGTTGACATTGCGGAACCGCTCCGTTGCATGGCGGATTTCGGCAAGGCTCGGCTCGCCGGGCGCGGGGAACGACGATGCGTCGATCCGCGCTGCCTCCGCCGGTGTCAGCGGAGCGGTCGGGGCGGCGGTGGTAGTTATGATCGCGATTGCAGACGCGACCAAGGTTCCTGATCTTGAGCTCATCTGGATGCTCTCCTGTATTCCTAGGCTTCTACGAAATATCTCGGCTTTGGCTGACGTAGAAAGTGAGTTTGTAACGAGAAGGCTTACTTTTTCCTCCACGTCCCGAGGCAGCTTGGCTACCACCGCAATGTTTATGCAGTATGTCTTGACTGTTTCATTTGAAATGCATCAACTTGTTGAGTTGATCATTTCCTCTGGCTATGCTGAAGCGCTCCAACCAGCAGACGGCATCAGTCTGTCAGTAGCCAGGGAAGTGCTTGCGCATCGCCCTTTCCTCCTGGAGTATGCGGATGCCAAGCGGCACAGCGTAGATCGCCAGGCCGACCACAAGAGTGAAAAAGGCGTGCAGCGTAAGCGCGAAGCCAAAGAGCTCGGGGAGAATGTTGAGATAATAGTTCGGATGGCGAACCCACCGAAAAAGAGGATGCGTTCTCAGCACATGGTCTCGGGCGATCATTAGCTTGACCGTCCAGAAACGACCAAGCAGGGACGAGACGATCAGCAACATCACGGCACCGAAGCCATACAGGACTAGCCCGATGATCGTGACGAGGTCGAAAGACGTCGGTCGAGCAAGGCCTTCAATCGAAGCTGCGATGTAAAAGGCAATGTGGGCTAGGGCGAGCCAGCGCGAGTTTCGCGAGCCGTACTCGATGGCCCCATTCTGTCGCAGCGCCTTTTCATTTCGCATCGAGATCGCAAGCATCACGATGCGAAAGACGATGGCTGCGATGATGAACAAGATAAGCATGCGGACGCATTCCAATCACAAATTCCACCGCGTCGGAAGCGACCGTCGTAGCCAAAAAGGCCGACTCCAGTCGTCGCGCGACTGGCAGTGAGGCAGTTCCACCCAAAGCGGACCGCGACGTAAGGGTAAGCTGCCCTTTGCGATCGCCGGGGCGAGCCGGACGCTTCCGGGGTGGAGAAAAGCGTTTGGCTACCTATTTCGGAAGGGAAGGGATGGGGAAACAAGGGCGAAATCTTGGCTTCAAGGCGAAAGGAACCCGCAATGGCGAAGAATACGATCTGCCTCTGGTACGATAAGGACGCCGAGGCTGCCGCCCGCTTCTACTCCGCGACCTTTCCTGACAGCGTGGTGAGTGCGGTGCACCATGCACCCAGTGACTACCCAGCCGGCAAGGAGGGCGACGTGTTGACGGTCGACTTCACAGTTGCGGGCATTCCTTGTCTCGGCCTCAACGGTGGTCCCGCTTTCAAGCACAACGAAGCCTTCTCGTTTCAGATAGCCACCGACGATCAGGAGGAGACCGACCGCTACTGGAATGCCATCATCGGCAATGGCGGCCAGGAGAGCGCGTGCGGCTGGTGCAAGGACAAGTGGGGCGTTTCCTGGCAAATCACGCCACGCGTACTGACTGAAGCGCTGGCGGCTGGCGGCGGCGAAGCAAAGCGCGCGTTTGATGCCATGATGACCATGAGGAAAATCGACGTCGCCGCGATCGAGGCGGCGCGGCGCGGTTGACGGTCCATCGCGATTTGCGGCCAAATTGCTGCCGGAGCTTGCCCGCTCGCCACCCAGTGCTCGTCAATCGCGCGTGACCGCCGCAACGGAGGCGCGTAGCGCGCCGGCGAACTCGGGATGGCCATAGAGGTCGTTGTGGCCAGCGGCTATGGCGATGTGGCTGCGCAGGTCACGGGCGGCCTCGCCCAGAGGTGCTGAGCGTGCCGCAGGAACGATGGTGTCGTTCTCGGCGACGATGACGGCCGTGGGCACAGCGAGGTCGCGCAGAGATTCTACCGCTTCCATGCGGTGCCGCAGCAAGGGGCGCACCGGCAGCCAGGGATAGTGGTGGGCGGCGAGTTCCTTCAGCGAGTCGAAGGGCGTCACCATGACGATGCCGCGCACGGGCCGGACCGTCGCCAGATCGACCGCAACCGCAGCGCCGAGGCTAAGGCCGATGGCGACGATGCCGGCTTTGGCATCGGCGGCCAGGTGGTCATGGGCGCGTCGGGCGTCCTCGAATAGGGCGGAGGCTGACGGGCTTCCGCCGCTCGGCGCATATCCGCGGTAGTGCAGCGCAGCGATCTCATGTTCGGGGAATAGCTGGTGCAGCATGAGGGCAAGTGCGTCGGCGTTCCAGGCATTGCCGGCGAAGCCCAGCAGGAGCGGGCGTGGCTCAGCCTGTCTTGCCGGCAGGCGTACCAGAACGACGCGCTCGCCATCCTGCGTCGCCAGCTCGATATGGCGGGCTCCGACCGGCAGATCGGGTCCGAAAGCCGCAAGGCCGGCCGGAAAGATCAGCCAGGACTGAAGCACATACGCGACGGCGACAACGGCCGCATACAATCCGGCGGCTGCGAGCGTCAGTTTCAGGAGCCACATGCCAGGAATGTCGCCCGGCGCACGTCAGCTGGCAAGGCGCTAGGTTCACGACGCGGCAGACCTCTCGATGAATGCTAGCTAATCCGCCACCTTCCATTGCTCGCGCGATTCGCTGGCGGGATAGACACCCAGGATCCGCATTTCGCGCGAGAAGAAGCGCAGCTCGTCAAGTGCGAGCTTCACCAGCGGATCGTCGGGATGGCCCTCGATATCGGCGTAGAACAGGGTCGCCGTGAACGCGCCGAGCTGGTAGCTCTCCAGCTTGGTCATGTTGATGCCGTTGGTGGCAAAGCCGCCCATCGCCTTGTAGAGCGCGGCCGGCACGTTGCGGACGCGGAAGATGAACGTCGTCATCATCTTGGCGGCGGCGGAAGGGCGGTCGGCCCATTGCCTGTTCTTGGTCAGCACGACAAAGCGGGTGACGTTGCTGTCGGTGTCCTCGACATTCTCCTCGATGATATCGAGCCCGTAGAGCGTCGCGGCCAGCGCCGGGGCAAGCGCCGCCATGGTGCGATCCTTCACCTCGCCGACCAGCTTGGCGGAACCCGCCGTGTCGCCGGCGACCACCGGCTTCCAGCCGTTCTTGCGGATGTATTTGCGGCACTGGCCGAGCGCATGGATATGGCTGTGCACGGTCTTGATCTCGTCGCGCCTGACGCCCGGCAAGACCATCAGCTGGAAATGGATCGGCAGGAAATACTCGCCGACGATGTGCAGCTTCGATTCCGGCAGGAGATGGTGGATGTCGGCAACGCGGCCGGCAATCGTGTTCTCGATCGGGATCATGGCGAGGTCGGCCTTGCCAGTCTCGACCGCATTGAAGGCATCCTCGAAGGTCGGGCACGGCAACCGCTCCATATCAGGAAACATGTTGCGGCAGGCGGTGTCTGAATTGGCGCCCGGCTCACCCTGGAAGGATATTCTGTTGGTCTTTTCAGGCATGCCAAATGTCTCAGGTTGACCAGATATCTGGGGTTGATCAAATATCTCGGGTTGAAAGGATGGTTCTGGCGCGTTCGAGGTCGTCCGGCGTGTCGACGCCGAACGGCGCGGACTGCACGATCTCGGCGTCGATGCGCATGCCAGCCTCCAGCGCCCGCAACTGCTCGAGCTTCTCGCGCCGTTCCAGCGGCGACGGCTTCAACGCGACGAAGCGTTCGAGTGCTGAGCGGCGATAGGCATAGAGGCCGATGTGATGATAGAGCGGCCCCTCGCCCCAAGGCGCCGTGGCGCGGGTAAAATAGAGCGCCCGCAGCCGTGTCTCCGACAGTGGCGAGCCGACGATCTTGACGACATTCGGATTGGTTTTTTCCTCGTCGCGGACGATCTCGATGCCGAGCGTGGCGATGTCGACCGCCGCATCCTCGAAAGGCCTCAGCGCGGCATTGATGATCTTGGGATCTATGGTCGGCAGGTCGCCTTGCACATTGACGACCGTTTCGACCTTGCGCCCGGGATCCAGCGTGGCCAGCGCCTCGAAGATGCGGTCGGAGCCCGATTCGTGATCCGCCCGCGTCATGACGGCCTCGAAGCCATGCGCGCGCACCGCCTCCGCCACGCTTTGCGTATCGGTGGCGACCACCACCCGGCCGAGCCCGGCCTCGGCGGCGCGACGGGCGACGTGGACGATCATCGGAGCGCCGGCGATGTCGGCCAACGGCTTGCCCGGCAGGCGGGTCGAGGCCATGCGGGCCGGGATGAGGATGAGCGTGGACATCGGGTGACGAAGCGTTCGAAAAAGAGGATGGGAAAAGTGGCAAAAGGTCTCACTGGAAGCGCCCTTATAGGTGTTGCAACGCCAGAGCAAAAGACCTAGTTTCCGCCCGATTTGACCGCCTCGCGGGGTGGTTCACGATTACCGACGGACGGAGTGGACGGATCGGTCCGCCGGAAAAGGGAGCCTGGGGCGTATGGACTCTTTCGAAATCAACAAGCTGATCGGCGGGCTGCTCGGAACCGTATTTGTCGTGTTCTCGGTCGGCATCGTGTCCGATGCGCTGTTCGCCTCCCCCGCACCGGAAAAACCCGGCTTCGCCATCGAGGCGGCCGAGGAGCCTGCCGAGGGCGGCCCCGCAGCCCCTGCGGCAGAAGCCAAGCCGATCGCCGATCTCCTGGCCAACGCCAATGTCGAGGCGGGTGCCGCCGTGTTCAAGAA
>NZ_SUEO01000203.1 GCF_004962925.1 Mesorhizobium sp.
TGCCGAAAAGGTGCTCGAAGTCGTGCGCCGCCAGGGCGACAGCGGCCGTTCGGTGATCTTCATTTCCCATCGCTTTGTCGAGATATCGGCGCTCTGCGACCGCGCCACCGTGCTTCGCGACGGCGAGACCGTCGGCGTCGTCGACATCGAGCCGGGCGTCGAGGAGCGCATCGTCGAGATGATGCTCGGCGCCAGGATCGAAAAAACGCGCGTGGCGGCGCGCCAGGCGAACCAGGCCGCTTCGCCTGGGGAAAGCCGTCCGCGCCTCGGCGTGGCGAACCTTCGTGTCGGCACCAAGCTCAACGACGTGTCCTTCGACCTGGCCAACGGCGAAGTCGCAGGCGTGGTCGCGCTTGAGGGCCAAGGCCAGGACGAGCTCTTCGCAGCGCTCGCCGGCTCCATCCGGCCGTCCGGCGGCACGATCGAAGTGGACGGGCAGCCGGTCCGGTTCGCGCATCCGGCCGATGCGATCCGCGCCGGCATCGCCTATGTGCCCGGCGACCGCACCGAGGCGCTGACCATGCAGCGCTCGGTGCGCGAAAACATCGCGCTCCCCTTCAGCGCCGCCTTGCGCAACTGGGGGCCGATCAACATGCGGCAGGAAGGCTCCAGGGTCGTCAACGCGATCGAGCGGCTGCAGATCGACACGCGCGCCCAGCGCGAGGTGCAGCGCCTGTCCGGCGGCAACCAGCAGAAGGTGACGATCGCCCGCTGGATCGCCGCTGAGGCACAGACCATCCTCTGCTTCGACCCGACGCGCGGCATCGATGTCGGCACCAAGCAGGAGATCTACAAGTTGCTGCGCGAACTCGCCGACCAGGGCAAGTCGGTGCTGTTCTATACATCCGAGCTCGAGGAGGTGCAGCGTGTCTGCGATCGCGTCATCGTCATCTTTGGGGGGCGCGTCGTCGATGTCTTCCCCGTCGAACTCGCCGACGAGCCGGCGCTGATGCGCGCCGCTTACGGCTTGCCGCGCGGCGCCAAGGAGGATGTCGGCATCCTTGCCGATATCCATTCAAGCCCGGTGGCGAAACCGTGAGCCGCCTTATCCGCCGCCAGGGCTGGGTCGCCGGCCTGCTTGTCCTCTTCGTGGTCCTGTTGGTGATCACCAAGCTCATCCAGCCCGGCTATGGCAGCGGCGATTTCGGCTCGCTGGTGCGCGCGGTGCTGCCTTATGCCTTTGCGGTGGCCGCCCAGACGATCGTCGTCATCGCCGGCGGCATCGATCTTTCCGTCGGCGCCATGATGGCGCTGACCAGCGTCACCGCCGCCTCGATGATGGACGGCGCCAGCGAGGAATACGCGCTTTTCGTCGTGCCGTTCGTGCTGGCCATGGGGCTGGTGCTGGGCGCCGTCAACGGCATGCTGATCGTCGTCACCCGCGTGCCCGACATCGTCGTCACGCTGGCCACCCTGTTCGTCCTGCAGGGCGCGGCCCTGCTGGTCCTCGGCGCGCCCGGCGGCGCGGTGGCCGAATGGCTGCGGGCGACCATCGTCGGGACGTTTCCGATCCCGGGGCTGCCCGGGATCTCTGCCTGGATACCGAAGGCGCTGGTGCTTCTGGTCGTGTGCCTTTGCATCATCTGGATACCGCTCAAGCGCTCAAAACTCGGCCTGTCGATCTACGCCATCGGCAGCAGCGAACTGGCGGCATTTCGCAGCGGCGTGCCTGTCGCGCGCACCAAGATCATCGCCTATGCCCTGTCCGGGCTTTTCGGCGCCATGGGCGGGCTGGCGCTGACCATGAGCACCGGCATCGGCGCCCCGATCCCCGGCCCCTATCTTCTTGCCAGCGTGGCGGCGGTGGTGCTCGGCGGCGTCGCACTTGGCGGCGGCAAGGGCGGATTGCTCGGCCCGATTGTTGCCGTCTTCGTGCTGCGGCTGGTGCGCACCGACCTGACGCTGCTGGCGATCGATCCCAACGTCACCGCAATCATCGAGGGCGCGATCATGGTCGCCGTGGTGATGTTCGGGGCGTTTATTACGATGAGGGGGCGGCAATGATGAGAGAGCATCGGTGCGCCCTTCTTCCTTCCCCCCTTGTGGGGGAAGGTGGCCTCGCCCACGGGTCTTGCCTCCGGCAAGCCCGAGGTCGGATGAGGGGTGTTCCAGAAGGCACCAACGTCTCATTCCTTCCAGCACCCCTCATCCGTCTCGGCGCTGCGCGCCGATCCACCTTCTCCCACAAGGGGAGAAGGGAACGATACATCGCGCCACCCCAATCGCGAGCAACGTCATGAGCATATCAGCGATCCAACCCGTACCCTTCGGCCGCCGCATCAAGCGCTTCATGGCCGACCGGCCGCTGATCCCGCTGATCATCCTGCTCGTCATCCTGGTGGTGATCCTGCAGATCCTGCGTCCCGGCATCGTCAACGAGCGGTGGCTCGCCAACACCATAAAATTCGCCATCCCGCTGGCAATTCTTGCCGGCTGCCAGACCATGACCATGCTGACCGGCGGCATCGACCTGTCGGTCGGGACGGTGGCGACAATGAGCGCCTTCATCATGGCGACGCAGGTCGTCAATCATGACCCGGCGGCGGCGATTCTCATCGCATTGGTGCCGGCGGTGCTGATCGGCCTGGTCAACGGCATCGGCGTCGGCGTGTTTCGCGTGCACCCGCTGATCATGACGCTCGGCACCAGCCTGATCGGCACCGGCTGCCTGCAGGTCTATCAGCGCACCGTCATCGCGTCGGGCGCCAAGATTCCGCCCTTCCTGGCCTGGCTCGGCACCGGCCTCACCTATGGCGTGCCCAACGCGCTGCTGCTGTTCGTGCCCATCGCCGTCCTCATCGTCTTCACCTTGCGCCGCACCGGCTTCGGCCGTCTGCTTTACGCGGTCGGCGACAATGAAGGGGCGGCACGCCTGTCCGGCGTCCGCTACTGGCAGGTCATCACGGCGCTCTACGTCATCTCGAGCGTGCTCGCCGGCATCACCGGCCTGCTCTATATCGGCCTGATCAAGGCGCCGTCGCTGTCGCTGGCCGAACCGCTGGTGCTGCCTTCGGTGGCAGCCGCCGTGATCGGCGGAACCTCGATCTTCGGCGGCCGCGGCGGCTACACCGGCACCATCATCGGCGCGCTGATCCTCACCGTTCTGACGACGCTGCTGACCATCCTGCAAATGCCGGAGGGGGCAAGGCGGATACTCTTCGGGCTGATCGTGCTGTTTGTCACGGCGGCATATTTGCGGATTATCGAGGACCGGTAGGGGTGAGGCTGACGCGAGCAGCTGCTTTTGACCGGTGCAGACCTACGATTTCTCCGCTCTAATGTCCGCTTGCAGATACCAATCTGCTCTTTCCGGCTCCACCTCGATCGTAACATGCGAGAGCCCATGGGTTTCGGCCAGCAGCGCCTTGTAGTGCGACGGTCGTCTCGGCTCCACGGATGCCAGCGCGATGATCGCCGCGAGTCGGTTCGGCCAGCGTCTGACGCGTCGTTTGACAGGCCAGCCATGAAAGGCACACCATGAGCCGGGGAGGGCAGCAGCTGCAAGGCAGCCCTGCCATCCTTTCCATTGCCATACCCGCTCGCATCAGACCATTCGCCGATTTCTTCGGTAGCTGACTGATTGGGTTGCGGGTCAGGCGGCACGCTCTAGTGCAGCCCGGATCTGTGCTTCGGTGGAGGCGATCGCAGCCTTGGCTGCGTCCGGGCTTACGAGTGTCCCTTCCACGCGGACCACTTCGATATCCGTCAGTCCGATAAAACCGAGAAGATGCGCGAGATAGGTGGTCTGGAAGTCTAACGGGGCGTTCCTGCCTTCCGAAAAGACGCCGCCAGTTGCTGTCACGAGATAGACTTTCTTGGCGGGCAACAATCCCATCACACCGGTTGCGTCGTAGCGAAAGGTGACGCTAGGCCAAGTGATGTAGTCAAACCAAGCCTTGAGCTGCGTCGGCGGGCCGAAGTTGATCATGCCCGAGCCAATGACAATCACGTCGGCAGCTTGAACCTCATCAACGAGGCTTTGAGCGAGATCGACGGCTTCGATCTGTTCGGGTGTACGTGTCTCGGGCGGCGCAATGCGACCGTCGATATAGGCTGCCGTGATATGCGGCAGCGGTGCCGCCCCAAGATCACGTTCGACAATTGTGCCGCCAGAACGGGCGTTGAGGCTTTCAGCAATGTCACGGGCAAATCGGGTGGAAAGGCTCTGAGGACCGCGTGGGCTAGAGGTAACGAGGAGGATGTTGGTCATTGGTGGCTCCTGGGGGAATAGGGTAGTATCAAACTGTGACCAACACTATTAAGGTAACTATTTGACTGTTCGCAAGAAGGCACATTCATGACACTCAGTGACATAGAGTTTCCTACCCCAAGCGAAGACGCCGACTGCCGTCCCGTTCGGGAGATCCTCGATCGCATTGCCGATAAGTGGAGTCTTTACATCTTCGTGGCCCTGAAGGATGGGCCGGTCCGCTTCAATGCATTGCGACGGCAGATCGACGGCATCTCGCAGCGGATGCTCACGATTACGCTTCGTCAATTGGAACGCGACGGTTTGATCAGTCGAACCCTCTTTCCGACGATCCCACCGCGCGTGGATTACGAGCTGACCGCAGTCGGCAGGTCGCTTCTCGCCCCGGTCATGGCCTTGGTGACCTGGGCAGATTCAAATCGGGATGTGATCGAGGAGGCGCGCCGGCAACATGATCAAACTAGATGATCGCTGCGGCGATATATGTATTCGGCCTCATCCCTCAAAGACTGCAAATCCCCCGCAATGCGTCGATCAGGGCGCTTCTCGTGAGGTTCTGGAAATGGCGCTACCTGTGCATTCCGGGAACGAGAAATTCGAAGGCTGGCCACTGACATCCACTGAGCGACTCGTGGCAGGAAAGTCGCATTAGATGCAGTGTCGAACCTTACGAATGTCGGCACGGTTTTGGCGATCGCCTAAGCGCGGAAAGCAGGGCGGCAGGTGGCACAAACCGCCGAAACCTCCGGCGGAAGTCCGTCACCCGAAATCATAGCCACCACGGCCTTGGCCGCATGGATACCCTACGCCGCCTGAACGATCTCGACCAGTTCAACGTCGAACACCAGATCCTTTCCGGCCAGCGGATGATTGCCGTCGAGCTTGACGCTGGCGTCGTCGACGCCGACGACCGTCACCTGCATGGGGCGCCCTTCGGAGGTTCTGGCCTGCAATCGAGTACCGATATCGACGTTGATGTTGTCCGGCACCCTGGCGCGGTCGACGGTCATGACCGCTTCGGGGCGGTGGGGGCCGTAGGCGGCGTCGGCGGGAACGGTGACGGTGCTTTTCGCGCCGACCTCCATGCCCTCGACATGGGTCTCAAGGCCGGGGATCACTTGCCCTTCACCGAGCTTGAATTGCAGCGGTTCGCTGCCGGAAGAATCGAATTGAGTGCCGTCGGCTAGACGTCCAGTATAATTGATGCGCACGGTGTCGCCATTCTTGGCCTGTGTCATGACAGTCATCCTTTGGGGTTTTTGAGGGGACCGGCCAGAGTTCACGGTCCCGTTTTCGATCATCCACGCACTAAGGTGCGCGGCGCGAAACTCTAAAACTAGGGGCTTGGCTGCCGATGTAAACCCACAATGCCGATTGAGCCACCTGCGTAAGACAGGTCGCGGAGGCCCCTGCTCCTCGATACAGGTCAGCAGGCGCCGGGCGCAGCGCAGCGAGTGCGAGCTATAGGCGCGGGGCGCTTGCAAAAATGTCGATTGCATCGCCCTCCGTGTCCCTGGTCGATGACCGCAGGGTGCGCGAAACCACCTAGCCTGCCATTTCAAAACGAGATGCAGGATCCAAGGGCGAGGGATATATTGCGTCCCCAGGCTGGCATTCACCAAGGGGAGGGCATGACATGCAGGCAGTGCCGATAGCTCATCAAGCGACGCAACCCACCGTCAGTCCCATATCCTCGATGACCGGCTACCCGGCCGCCGTCCTGTGCTGGTTTCTTTCGGCTGGTGTGTATATCGCGGCCAAATGGGTGGCGCCTGAAATGCCGCCATGGGGCCTCTGCTTCTGGCGGCTGACCCTGGCTTGCGCCATCCTGCTGCCGATAGTGCACCGTCATCACGACGCGATGATAGGGCTTGTGCGATCTCGAGCTGTCGAGGTTCTCGCTGTAGGGGCGATCGGCCTCACGCTGTGCCAAGGCATGATCTACCATGGCCTCAACGACACTGACGCAACCACGGCCGGCATCATCATGGCGCTATCTCCTGTCATGACGATGGTGCTCGCCCGTTTTGTGCTTGGCGAGCCGCTCGGGCTTTGGAAGTCGCTTGGCGCGCTGGTTGCGCTCGCCGGGATGATTTTCATCGTCGCGCATGGGGACCTGACGGCGCTGCTTCAGCTCAAGTTCAACGCTGGCGAGTTGTGGATCGTTGGCAGTGCGTTCTGCTGGGGCCTGTACACCGTGCTTTTGCGCCGTGCCAAGTTCGGCATCGAACTCTTGCCGATGGTCGTGCTGCTGCTCGGCGCCGGCGCGCTGGTCGCCTTGCCTTTCCATCTATGGGAATTGTTCAACGACGAACGCTCCACCATGGACGTCGATAGCATTCTCGCGCTCGCCTATCTGGCAGGACCGGGCGGCGCCTTGATGTACTATCTCTACAACAAAAGCGTGGAAACGCTTGGCGCGAGCCGGGCGAGCATGCTGCTCTATTTGCAGACAGTGTTCGTCGCCATACTTGCCTATCTGTTGCTCGGCAAGGGCTTGCACGACTACGATCTGGTCGGCGCTGCCTTTATCGTCGCTGGCATCGTGCTCGCTACTGTGCTCAAGCCGGGGCCGGGCCCCGCACGCGTCGCGTAGAAATCTTCCGGGTGGCTGGGGCGAGGAATTGGCCGTTCCGGAGTGTCTGCTTATGGGCGTAAAGCAGGCATGGCCGCTGTGTCTACCATCGACTATACCAGCAGCTTGAAGAAGGGCTCTTCCTCCCGCGCACTCTTCATCACCTTACACAGCCAAAGTCCCCTGCTCCGCCCCTTCGGCTTTGGGGTCGCCCGGGGCCGTTGCCCAGGCGAGTTCGACGAGCGTCACGGTACGCCGGCCAAGCCCGTCAAGCTGGCAGACGATGAGGCCCTGCTCCTCGATGTACGTCAGCAGGCGCCGGGCGCGGCGCAGCGAGTGCGAGCCGTAGGCGCGGGCGATCGCTGCGTCGCTGGGGCAGGGCCAGCCCTCCTTCGCCGCGCGGGCGATCATCATGAACACGCCTTGCATATCCTCGGGCAGCAGCGAGGCGCGCACCGAGACGTCCTGCCACGCGTCGTCGCCTGCCATGTCGGAGCCCAGGCCGGCGCGGGCGCGCGTCAGCATGCGGCGGAAGGCGGGCAGGTCCGGCACGACCGAGGCGAGACCCTCGATCCGGCAGCGGACCACGAACTCCTGATAAAGCACGCCGATGACGCGGAAGCCCGCGTCGGGCTGCGCCAGCACGGCGCGCAAGACCCGGTCCACCCGCTCACGCCGCTCCGCCAAATCCTCGGCGCTGATTGGCGGCTCCACCGGTTCGGGGCGGATTTCCAGCGCCGCCGACTTTGCCGCCATCAGCTGATCGAGCAGGTCCGGCGACGACCGGCGCTGCGGCCGCACTGTCTCGGGCGGCGGGGCTGCCAGGATGATGGCGCGTGCGTCCTCAAGGGCGGCTTCCGGCAGCGGCATCAGCCGCGGGGTGCCGTTGCGCGGACTTGTGTCCGTCGGGCCGATGCGCAGGCCAAGCGGACGGCGCGACAGCGCCGGGCCCAGCGCCATGAATTGCCCGCGCTCCAGGTCACGAAAAGCCTCGGCCTGTCGCCGCTCCATGCCGAGAAGATCGGCGGCGCGCGCCATGTCGATATCGAGAAAAGTCCGGCCCATGAGGAAATTGGACGCCTCGGCCGCGACGTTCTTGGCGAGCTTGGCCAGCCGCTGGGTGGCGATGATCCCGGCCAGCCCGCGTTTGCGGCCACGGCACATCAAATTGGTCATGGCGCCGAGCGAGAGCTTGCGCGCCTCGTCCGACACCTCGCCCGCGACCGCCGGCGCAAAGAGCTGCGCCTCGTCCACCACCACCAGCATCGGGTACCAGTGGTCGCGGGCGACCTCGAACAGCCCGCCGAGGAAGGCAGCAGCGCGCCGCATCTGGTTCTCGGCGTCGAGCCCTTCGAGATTGAGCACCGTGGAGACGCGGTGGATGCGCGCCCGCTCGCCGGCGCTCTGCAGGCCGCGCTCGGTATGCTCCTCGGCATCGATCACCAAATGGCCGAAACGGTCGCCCAGCGATACGAAATCACCTTCGGGGTCGATGATGGTCTGCTGCACCCAGGGGGCGCTCTGCTCCAGCAGCCGGCGCAGCAGATGGGATTTGCCGGAGCCCGAATTGCCCTGCACCAAAAGGCGGGTCGCCAGCAGCTCCTCAAGATCCAGTGCCGCCGGGGCGCCCGCGGTCGTGTGGCCCATCTCGATCGCAACGGTCATGTCTCGACTCTCCTTGGGGAGAGGGCTTATCAACCGCATCGCGGCCCGTCGAGCGCGCATGGCCGACCGCTCGCTGTTGCGCACAGTTGTGCGAACGCTGTCTGCCCGGATGGAGCGGTAGCTATCCGGTGCCGGCTAGCTGGCCTTCTAGACGCCGACTGATGCGGGCCGCGTAGCCGGCGGCAATTCGGCACTTGCCAGTCGCGCGGCGACATAGTCCTTGACCTGACGCAGCGCGTAGTCGCGCGAAACGCTGCCGGGTTGCAGGCCAAGCCGCAGCCATAGTCCGTCGATCAGCGTGGTGATGCCGAAAGCGATATCGTTCGCGTCAGCCTCGACGACAAGACTGCGCAGGCCGGACAGCAAATTCGAACGCATCCGGCTGTGGATCACGCGCTGAATGCGTTTCAATTTCTCGTCGCGCGGCACCTCCGCGCATAGCGAGAGCCACGCGTGACAAAGCGACGGCTGGAAGAAATGCAGCTCGAAATTGCCGTCGATCACAGCGTCGAGCCTTTCCATAGGCGTATGCGCGCCTTTCAGCCGTGCCACCACCGCATCACGCAGCACTAGGTTCGACTCGCGCATCGCATGTTCGAACAGCTCTCGCTTATCCCTAAAATAATGCAGGACAATGCCTTTCGACGCGCCGGCCTGCGCCGCGACCTTTTCGATCGTCGCGCCGGCTATGCCTTCCCGCTGAAGCACGGCGAATGCTGCCTGGCGCAGCTCCTTGCGGCGGATGTCGCTGAGGCGAGTGAGTTTCATGATTGTTCCCGATGCAAAAGCATATTGACATTCTAGTCCACCGAGATCAAGAATTGACCAGTGGGATAATAATCAGACCAGATGGTCAACACGGGAGATATCAGAATGCTTCGCACCTTCTTTCTCAGCATGCCCTTGTGTGTCCTGGCGCTTGCGCCGCAGGCGAGCCAGGCCGCGGAACCGGAACAATGCAGAGCCGTCCGCATGGCCGAGCCTGGCTGGAACGATCTTGCCTTCACCACCGGTGTCGCCTCCGTCCTGTTCGACGCTCTCGGCTACAAGCCGCAGAGCACCCTGCTTGGCATAGACGTCATCTATGCCGCCCTTAAGAACAATGATCTCGATGTCTTCCTCGGTTATTGGGACCCGGCCATGGTCGCAAATTTCGCCCCGTACAAGCAGGATGGCTCGGTCGAAACCGTGCGCATCAATCTCGAAGGCGCCAAATACACATTCGCCGTTCCAACCTATGTCTGGGAAGCAGGCGTCAAGGACGTGGCCGACCTGCAGAAGTTCGCCGACAAATTCGGAAGCAAGATGTATGGCATCGAACCTGGATCGAACCAGTTGATGATGGACGCCATCGCCGACCCGAGCCTGGGTCTGAACGGATGGGAAGTCGTCGAGTCGAGCGAAGCCGGCATGTTGTCGGAGGTCGGATATCGGATAAAGGAAAAGAACTTCATCGTCTTCCAGGGGTGGGCGCCGCATCCGATGAACACGATGTACGACTTCAAATATCTGACCGGCGGCGACAAATTCTACGGTCCGAATTTTGGCGCGGCGACCGTCAGCACCCAGGTGCGCAAGGGCTATCTGGAAGCCTGCCCGAACGCAGCACAGCTGCTGAAGAACCTCAGCTTCGACATCGCCTTCGAGAATACCGGCATGGGCTACCTGATCAATGACGGCATGGCGCCGCTCGATGCCGCGCAGAAGGCGATATCGGAAAACACGGGAAGGCTCGACGCCTGGCTGCAAGGCGTTGCCACCTTCGACGGCAAGCCGGCGCTCGACGCCGTGAAGGCAAAGCTCGGCCTGTGACGTCTGCAATGCAGGAGGGATGGGCCGGCCGCAAGCGAATGGTCGCTGCCGACGGGACCGCCATGGCCTATATCGAGATCGGCGGCGCCGAGCCGCCGCTTGTCCTCATCCACGGCTTTACCGACACGAGCCGCAGTTTTTCGCTGCTCGTTCCCCATCTGGAAGGCCGCCGCCTGATCATCCCGGACCTGCGCGGGCACGGCGCCTCGCAGGCCGGGACGAGCGGCTTCGGGCCGGCCGATTTCGCCGACGACCTTGCCGCGCTCATTGCCAGGCTGCAGCTCGTGCGGCCGGTTCTGGTGGGGCATTCGCTGGGCAGCATGATTGCCATCGAAACGGTCTCTCGGCATCCGGCTTTGGCCGGCGGGCTGGTGCTGCTTGCGGGCACGCTGCAGCCCGAAATCCCCGATGCGCATCCGATGGTCGTCGGGGTGCAATCGCTGCGTGACCCGATATCGCCGACGGACCCGTTCTATGCCTATTGGCACGCCTGCGAGGCGGATGTTCCACGCGACTTCCTCGCAATGGCGGCGGCAGAGGCGTCGACCATGCCGGCGCCACGCTGGCGCGCCATACTGGACCAGGTGCGCCGCACCGATCTCACGGCGGCTGCGCGATGCGTCACGGTCGATACGCTGATCGTAAACGGCGGACGCGACCCCCTGTTCGACAGTATGCATCGGCAGCGGCTGGTGGAAGCCTTTCCCACCGCCGCAGTCGTTGACGCCGCCGATTGTGGCCACAACCCGCACTGGGAGAATCCGGCCCTGATCGCCCAGCTGATCACTGCACACTTTCCGGCACACAGAGAGCCAGGCACATGAGCCAGCCATGAAGTTGTCGGAATATGCGGCGCTCGATGCCGTTGCGCTGTCCGAACATGTTCGCTCCGGCGACCTGTCCGCCATTGAGGTCGTCGAGGCGGCAATCGAGGCGATCGCAAAGATCAATCCTGTCCTCAATGCCGTGACCCTGATCGATGCCGAAGGCGCGCGTTCCAGCGCAAGGAGCCTGGACCGGCACGCCCATTTAGCCGGCGTTCCATTTCTCATAAAGGATACCGGTATCCACACGGCGGACTGGCCGACAACGCATTCCTCTGCCTATTTCAGGGATGCCGCGCCCAAGCCCGATAGCGAGATCGTTCGGCGATGGCGGACGGCCGGCCTGGTCTTGCTGGGAAAAACGAACACGCCGGAATATGCCAACGACTTCGTGACCGAGCCGGCCTTCCGTGGGCCGACACTCAATCCCTGGGATCTGACGATCACGGCTGGCGGGTCAAGCGGTGGGGCTGCTGCCGCCGTCGCAAGCGGCATGGTGCCCGTAGCGCATGGCTCCGATATTGGCGGATCGATCCGCGTGCCGGCGGCCTGTTGCGGCTTGTTCGGCCTGAAGCCTTCCCGCGCCCTAAATCC
>NZ_SUEO01000204.1:0-360 GCF_004962925.1 Mesorhizobium sp.
GGCTGGAAGCGGGCGTCGGCATCGCCGAGTGCCTCGAAGCGCTCCGGTCGCATTGGGCGCGTGCGCTTGTCGATGCCGAGTTGTTCAACGCCGGCAGCAGCACAAAAAAACGTGGCGTCGGCGTCGCCTCCTGCTGGTACGGCTGCGGCAACACCTCGCTGCCCAATCCGTCGACCATCAGGGTCGGCATCTCCGCCTCCGGCGACGTCATCCTGCATCAGGGTGCGGTCGATATCGGGCAGGGCTCTAACACCGTCATCAGCCAGATCTGCGCCGACGCGCTCGGCCTGCCGCTCGAAAAATTCCGGCTGAAAAGCGCCGACACGGCGATCACCCCGGACGCCGGCAAGACGTCCGCCT
>NZ_SUEO01000204.1:370-1723 GCF_004962925.1 Mesorhizobium sp.
CAACGTGTCGGAGAAGGCGGCGATCGCTCTGGATGGCACAAGCCTGGTCATCCGCGAGGGCGAAGCGACCCGGCATATCGATTTGTCCACGCTGAAGGCTGATGCCGATGGTTACCTCTTCCGCGCCGAGGAAAGCTACGACCCACCGACGCTGCCGCTCGACGCCAAGGGTCAGGGCAAGCCTTACGCGGTCTACGGCTATGGCGCGCAGATCGCCGAACTGGAGGTCGACCTCAAGCTCGGCACGGTGAAGCTGATCAAGATCACGGCCGCGCATGATGTCGGCAAGGCGATCAATCCGCTGCTCGCCGAAGGCCAGATCGAGGGTGGCATCGCGCAAGGCATCGGCATGGCGTTGATGGAGGAGTACATTCCCGGCCGCACCGAAAACCTGCACGACTATCTCATCCCGACCATCGGCGACGTGCCGCCGATCGAGACCATCCTGATCGAAGTTCCGGATCCGGAAGGACCCTTTGGCGCCAAGGGCTTGGGCGAGCATGTGTTGATCCCGACGGCGCCCGCGATCCTCAATGCCATCCGCCATGCCACCGGCGTCCTGGTCACCAAAATTCCAGCGACGCCGAGCCGCATCCGCGCTGCGATCCGGGAGAAGGAGGCGCGCCGATGAGCGAGCTTGCCGAACGCTTCGAAACCCACGATCCCGGCGAGAAGCAAGTGGCGGAAAAGATCCGCTGCGATGCCTGCCCGGTCATGTGCTACATATCAGATGGCCGCACCGGCGCTTGTGATCGCTACGGCAATGTCGGCGGCAGAATCGTGCGGATGGATCCGCTGACAATCCTCGACCATGCGGCCGAGACCGGCGCTCCGGTTGTGCCTTTCATCGCCAAGGGCGAGGCCTGGGACGGCGAACTGGTCAACGCCGGCCGCCGCTTCGTCACTGCGATCGGCGCCGGCACCACCTATCCCGACTACAAGCCGGCGCCTTTCATCGTCAGCCAGGAGGTCGAAGGCGTCGATCTCGTCACCGTGGTCACCGAGGGCATCTTCTCCTACTGCGGCGTCAAGGTGAAGATCGATACCGACCGCCATATCGGCCCCGAAACGGCGACTGTCCGCGCGGCGGGCGAGGCGATCGGCCATGTCACCACAGGCGAATATGGCTCGCAGATGCTGTCGCTGGGCGGCGTGCATCATCTGACCGGCGGCTCCAAGGCCGAAGGCCGCGCCACCTGCGATGCGCTGCTTAATCTATGCAACCGCAAGCCGGTCGAGCTCACCATCGACGGCGGTGCCACGGTCATCATCGAAGCCGGCAAGCCCCCGGTCATCGACGGCCAGCTCGAACATCGCATGCGGGTCGGCTGCGGCTCGGCCACCATCGGCATG
>NZ_SUEO01000204.1:1733-7356 GCF_004962925.1 Mesorhizobium sp.
GTTCGCGACCCAGTGGCGCGGCCTGGTCGACGAGGTGGTGGTGGTTGACGACCACATCACCGGCGTCGTCTCCGAGCATCAGGCCGGCAAGGTGCTGGGCTGGCAGGATACCGGCATCAAGATCATCGGCCGCCGTTCGACGCCGGGCCGCTATTTCAAAGTGTCAGAGCCGGGCCTAGGCTGGGGCGGCACCAGCATTTCCGATCCGCTGTCGATCCTTGGCGAATGGAATGCGAAAAAGGGCGCAAGGCCGGGCCTGTCGCTGCTGATGGTCTCGACCACCGGCGAGCAGTTCGCCTATTACGAACTCGACGACGAATTGAAGCCGGTGCAAAAACCGTTCCCGGAACGGTTGCAAAAATCCGTCGGTCTGATCGAAGACAATTGCGAGCCGGCGCTGTGCACCGTGCTGTTCGTCGGTGGTGCCGGCGGCTCGCTGCGCGCCGGCGTCACCGAGAACCCGGTCAATCTGACCCGGTCGGTGCAGGGCCTGACGACTTATGTGACCGTTGGCGGCGCGCCGGTCTATGTCTGGCCGGGCGGCGGCATCACGCTGATGGTCGACGTCACCCGCGTGCCGGAAGGTGCCTTTGGCTATGTGCCGACGCCGGCGCTGGTGGCACCCATCGAGTTCACCCTGCGCCGCGACGACTATGTCAGGCTCGGTGGCTACGAGGCGGAGATCCGCAGCGTCGAGGATATTCTTGCCAAAGGCGGCGAATATCTCAACCCGCGTCGCGGCACGGGAGCACCGGCCAGCAATCCGTGGCCTCCGCTGGCGCAGTTGCAGCGCGCAGCGAGCGACGGGGCCGGGTGATGAACGGCCCGCAGGCACATTGGCTTGAGGACGGCAGGCGGCTGCATCTCAATCATGGCCCGATCGACCTGATCATCGAGGCATTTGGCGATGTGGACGAATGCCGCGCCGCCTATGGCCAGGCGGTGGCGCGGTTTGAGACAATCCTGCAGGAGCTCGTCGACGAACTGCCGGAACTGCGCCGCCCGGCCTTCTCGCGGCCACGTGCTTTCGCTGGTCTGATGGCGCGGCGCATGGAAGCGGCGGTTGTTCCGCTGGCGAAACAATTCATCACGCCGATGGCTGCCGTTGCCGGTTCGGTAGCCGACGAAATGCTTGGCGCGCTGCTGGCCGGCCGTCGGCTCGATCGCGCCTATGTCAACAATGGCGGTGACAGCGCGATCCATCTCGGCAGCGGCCAGTCCATGATCCTGGCCATTGCCGGGACAGGTCATGGACTGGCGGACCGTATCACGATCCGCGCCGAGGACGGGATTCGCGGCGTCGCGACCAGCGGCTGGCGCGGCCGTTCCTTTTCGCTGGGCATCGCCGACGCCGTCACCGTGCTGGCGCGGACGGGTGCTGAAGCCGATGCCGCCGCGACTTTGATCGCCAACGCCGTCGATCTGCCCGGTCATCCTGCCATCGAGCGCGTGCCGGCGCGCGATCTGGCGCCCGATAGCGACCTTGGCGATCGCCTGGTCACCCAAGCCGTCGGCGTGCTTTCCACTAGCGAGATAGCCGCCGCGCTGGACAGCGGGTTCGCCGTCGCCGAAGATTTTCGGCGACATCGCCTGATTGCCGCTTCAGCGCTGTTCCTTGCCGGTCAGGCACGGATTGCCGGTCCCATGGCGCTCGTTGCGCCCAACGAGAAGTCAAGGAAGGAAATTGCCCATGCCTGAGTTTGCGATCCGTAAGATTGCGGTGCTGACCGAAGAGATCTTCCACGAGGGCGGGCCGGTGGCGAAGGTGCCGCGCCGTCGCGCCGCGGCCATGGCGGTGGTGAAGAACCCGTTCGCGGGTCGCTACGTGGAAGAGCTGCAGGGCGCCATGGACGATCTGAAGCCGCTCGGCCTGCTGCTGTCCGACAAGCTCATTGCCGCATTGGGCGGCGACGTGAAGCAGATCGACGGCTACGGCAAGGGCGCCATCGTCGGTATCGCCGGCGAGCTGGAGCATGGCGCGCTGTGGCATGTGCCGGGTGGCTACGCCATGCGAGAGCGGCTCGGCGACGCCAAGGCGATTGTGCCGTCGGCAAAGAAGGTCGGCGCCTTCGGCTCGCGGCTCGACGTGCCGCTCGGCCATATCAACGCCGCCTATGTGCGCAGCCATTTCGATGCCATGGAGATCGGCATCAGCGACGGGCCTCGTCCCGACGAGATCCTGTTCTGCCTTGCCATGACCTGCGGCCCGCGCGTGCATGATCGCATGGGCGGCCTCGCGGCCAAGGACATCAAGGCATGGGACGGACTGCGGTGAGCGGCGAGGACAATCTGCTCAAGCTGGTCGAGGTCGAGGAGCAGGAGGAAAACGATTACCGCTTGCAGGAGCAGGTGGGCTTCATTCTGCGCAAGGCGCACCAGCGCCATGTCTCGATCTTCGCAGCACACATCGCCGACCTGACGCCGCCGCAATTCGCCGCCCTGGCCAAATTGCACGACGTCGGCGAGACCTCGCAGAACCAGCTTGGCAGCCTGATCGCTATGGACGCGGCGACGGTAAAAGGCGTCATCGACCGGCTCAAGGCGCGCGGCTTGGTCGAGCTTTCCAAGCACGAGGTCGACAAAAGGCGCCTGCTGGTCAATCTGACTGCTGAAGGGCGCGATGCCATCGAGCGGCTGATCCCGATCGCCCGCGATATCACGCAGGAAACGCTGGCGCCGCTTTCCGCAAAGGAGGCCGCCATTTTCATGCGGCTTTTGGCCAAGCTGACCTGAGCGGTGCGGCTTGCCTTTCGAAGCCTGAATTTTTCTCCCTGCCGGGCGATGTCCGCCCGGCAGGGAGGTTTCACTCAGAGGCCGTTGTCCTTCAGGACCTGGGCGGAGTTTTCCTTAGTGATCTTCTCCGTCGGCAAGGTGATGGTCTTTTCGACCTTCTCGCCGTTCAGGAACTTGATCGCCTGCCGCAGTCCTTCGGCGCCGGGCGTCACATAGGTGAAGGTCGCCGTCAGCTCACCATTGTTGACCAGCGTCACGCCTTCATTAGGCAGGCCGTCAATGCCGATGAACTTGATGTCCTTCTCGCGTCCGGCATCCTTGGCGGCAAGATAGGCGCCATACGCCATCGGGTCGTTGTGACCATAGACGAGGTCGATCTTCTCGTTGTTGCGCAGCGCCGTGGCCATGATGTTGTAGGCCTGGTCCTGTTTCCAGTCGCCGGATTGCTGGTCGAGCAGGTACTTGATGCCCGGCTCCTTGTCGGTGAATTCATGGAAGCCGTCATGACGGTCATGTGCTGGCTGGGTGCCCATGCCGCCCCAGATCTCGACGACATTGCCTGATGCCTTGCCCTTGCCGCCGAGCAGCTCGACGGCGTATTCACCGGCAGCCCGGCCGATCAGCTTGTTGTCGCCGCCGACGAACTGCGTGTAGTCCTTGGTTTCGACGTTGCGGTCGAGGACGAAGACCGGGATCTTGGCATCGATCGCCTGCTGCACGACGCCGGTCAAGCCGGCGGATTCCTTCGGTGACACCAGCAGCGCGTCGACTTCCTGACGGATCAGATTCTCGACATCGGCGACCTGCTTTTCGGTCTTGTCCTCGCCGTCGGTGACGATCAGCTCGACTTCCGGATGCTTGGCGGCCTCAGCCAGGATGTCCTTGTTGAACTGGGCGCGCCACGGCTCGATGGTCGTCACCTGCGAGAAGCCGATCTTCCACTTCTTGTCCTGCGCGTAGGCGTTGCCGCTGGTCAAAAGGGCGGTCGTGGTCAGCAGTGCCGCGGTGACGGCGGCAAGCTTCAACATGTCACGTCGTTTCATTTCTTGTTTCCTCCAAGATTTAGAGACGGGGTCTCTTTTGACGGCCGCTTTGCTGCGGTCGTTTCCTTGTGCGCCGCTTTTCCACCAGGCAGGCGCAGATAGAAGAGAAGATCAAAGGCATTGCGCTCCTGCACGAGCACAGTGCCGATGATGATCATCCCCTTCAGCACGAGCTGAAGGTTCGAATTGATGTTGTGCAATTGCAGGATGTTCGAGAGCAGTCCGAAGATCAGCACGCCGCAGAATGTGCCGATGAGGCTACCACGTCCGCCCATCAGGCTGGTGCCGCCGATGACCACTGCGGCGATGGCATCGAGCTCCAGTCCGGCGCCGGCATCCGGCTTGCCTTGCCTGTATTGCGCAACATAAAGCACTGCCGCCACGCCGGCCAGCAGCCCGGATACGGCGTAGGTCGCAATCTTGACGCGGCCGGCGGCGATGCCGGACAGCCGTGCCGCCTCTTCATTGCCGCCGATGGCGTAGACATAGCGGCCGAACGGCGTGAAGCGCAGCACGGCGCCGTAGATCAGGATCGCTCCGAGGAAGAACAGGCCCGGCATCGGGATCACACCGAACACCAGCGAGCGCAGGATCTCGAAATCCGCGGTGGCGTTAGACCCGGTGTAGACCGGCAGCACCGCATTGTTCTGGCCGGCGGTCAGCCGGGCGATGCCGAGCGCCGTCACCATCATCGCCAGCGTGACGATGAAAGGCTGAAGCCGCCCGGCAACGATGATGAAGCCGTTGAGCGCGCCGAACAGCAGTCCGACGCAAGGCGCCACCAGCAACACGCCGAGCACGCCGAATTTTGAGCCTACCTGCGGCAGCAGGAACCACAGCACGAGACTGCAGAGGACCACCCCGACAATGCCGGGCGTGACCAGCCCACGAACGCTATCCAGCCTGATGTCGTGCGTGGCCTGCGAGCCGGCGCGGGATTTTTCGATGTTCAGGAAGATGAAGCGGGTAACGAGGATGCCGAGGCAAAGGGTGACCACGGCAACTGTCGGCACCCCCAGCACCACCGCCGGCGTGACACCCGGAACCGTCAGCAGCATGGCGCAGACCACGGTGCAGATCGCCATCAGCGAGCCGACGGAAAGATCGATGCCGCCGGTGATGATCACCGCCGTCATGCCGGTGGCGATCAGGCCGGTGGTCGACACCTGGCGCAGCACATCGAGCAGATTGCCGTAGGACAGGAAGATGTTGTTGCCCTTGGAGCTGATCGGCGAGGCCAGCACGCCGATCAGGAAAATGGCGATCAGGCCCCAATAGAGCTTCGTCCGGGACAGGATGTTCAAGATGCTCATGCTGCGGGTCTCGTCATGGTCCGGCGCGGCGCCGCAAGCCGCATGATGGCCTCCTCGCTGGCTTGCGCGCGCGAGAGGATCCCCGTCTGGCGACCATCGGCCATGACCAGGATGCGGTCGGAAAGATGCAGCAGCTCCGGCAATTCCGAGCTGATGACGGCGATGGCGAGCCCGTCTCGCGCCAGCTTGAAGATGAGATCGTAGATCTCGCGCTTGGCGCCGACATCGATGCCGCGTGTCGGCTCGTCCAGCAACAGCACCCGCGGCCGCGTCGCCAGCCACTTGCCGATGACGACCTTCTGCTGGTTGCCGCCGGACAGCGTGCCGGCCGGCTGCTCGATGGTACCGCAGCGAATGCCGAGTGCCTTGACGGCGTGCCGCGCCAGGTCTTGTTCGCCGGCCAGCGAGCGAAGGCCGAACCGCGCCAGCGCGCCGACCAGCGGCAGCGCGACATTGTCGGTGATCGAGGCCTGAAGATGCAGGCCTTGCGTCTTGCGGTCCTCTGTCACGAGGGCGATGCCGAGCCGGCGGGCG
>NZ_SUEO01000204.1:7366-7874 GCF_004962925.1 Mesorhizobium sp.
CCGCTGGAACCGAAGATGGTCTCCAGGATTTCGGTGCGTCCCGAGCCCAGCAGCCCGCCTATCCCGAGAATTTCGCCTTCGGCAAGATCGAAGCCGACGCCGTCGAGCGCGGTGCGCCAGCCGTGGCGGTCAGGTTTCGACAGTGACAAGCCGCTTACGGAGAGGACGACCTTGCCGCTGGGGCCGCGCTCCTCCTGGGAAGAGGCAAGCAGGCTTCGCCCGACCATCGCCGAAATGATGATGTTTTCGTCGAGCCTTGCCATCGCCTCGGTCAGCACGTGGCGTCCATCGCGAAACACGGTGACCCGGCTGGCCAGATGCATGACCTCGTCGATGCGGTGTGAGATGTAGACGATAGCCACGCCGCTGTCGGCGAGCTGGCGGATGATCCGGAACAGCCTTTGGCATTCGGCCGGCGAAAGCGCTGATGTCGGCTCGTCCATGATCAGGATGCTCGCTGACATCGACAGCGCCTTGGCGATCTCGACCAGCTGCTGCTCGCCGACAC
>NZ_SUEO01000204.1:7884-11400 GCF_004962925.1 Mesorhizobium sp.
GCAAGCTGCCGACCCGCGCCTCCGGGTTGAGCTCGATGCCGAGCCTCTGCAGCAGTGCACCGGCGGCGTGGCTGCTTGCCTTGCGGTCGACGATAAGTCCGGCGATCAGCTTTTCGCGCCCCAGGAAGATGTTGTCGGCAACGCTAAGCTCGGGGACGAGATTGAGCTCCTGGTGGATGATGGCGATGCCGGCGTGCTCAGCGTCGCGGACGCCGGCGAAACGGACCGGATGGGCATCGACGTTCACCGTCCCGTCGTAATCCGTGTAGACGCCGGAAAGAATTTTCATCAGCGTCGACTTGCCGGCGCCATTTTCCCCCATCAGCGCATGGACTTCGCCGCGCCGCAGGTCGAAGCCGACATCGACAAGGGCGGCGATGCCACCAAACGTCTTGGAGATGTGCTCGGCGTTCAGAACCACGGCCGAGCGGCCGGCCGCAGCCGCATCGTCTCCGGACGTGATGGAATTGCCATGCTCCATGACAAGAACGGCCTCCCTTCCGTCGTCGTCAAACGTCTCAAACGCTAATCTAAACGTTTCGATCATGTCAAGCCGGTATCTGATTGGACGGGATTGATGCATTTCAATTCTTGCGGAAACCCGCAAGTTTCCGTAGATATTGCAGCCAGAGGGCGGTGAAACGTTTCGAAAATGATGGCGTCAGGGCGAAAAAAGCAGCGAAAGTCCACGGCCCCGACCATGCTGCACGTGGCTGAAGTGGCGCGTGTTTCGGTCGCCACCGTCTCGGCGCTGATCAACGGCACCGCGACCGTCAGTCCCGAGCTCAGCCAGCGCATCGAACAGGCGATCCGCGACATCGGCTACAAGCGCAACGCGATCGCCCGCAGCCTGAAGATGGGCACGACCCGCACCATCGGGCTTACCGTTCCCCACATCACCAATCCATTCTTCACCGATGTCGTTTCGGTCATCCAGCAGGCATTCGACCGCGCCGGCTACGCGGTCATGCTGTGCTGCACGGACGAGGATCTGAACACGCAGGACGACCAGATCAGGCTGCTGCTCGATCGGATGGTCGACGGGCTGATCGTCGCGCGCGTCGGCGACGGCGCGATCCTGAAGAGAATTGTCGACGACGCCAACGTGCCGGTGGTGCTGCTCGACCGCGTTTGCGAAGGCGTCGATACCGACACCGTCGTCCTCGACAACCAGCGCGCGGTGTTCGACGCCATCACCTATCTGATCGATCTCGGCCATCGGCGGATCGGCTACATCTCCGGATCGTTCGACATCTCACCCATGCATGACCGCATGACAGGGTATCGCGAGGCGCTCCAGGCTGCCGGCCTGCCGGTCGAGAACGAGCTCGTTCGCTTCGGCAACTTCCACGAAGTCGACGGCTACAACGCGACGATGCAGTTGCTTTCGCTGCACGACCGCCCGAGCGCCATCTTCTCGGCCAACAACCCCATGGTGATCGGCACCATGAAGGCGATCCGCGACATCGGGCTGTCCTGCCCGGAGGATATTTCGGTTGCCTGCTTCGATGATTTCCCCTGGTCGGACGTGTTCCAGCCGCAACTGACCACGGTCGCCCAGCCGGTGCAGGCGATCGGCGAGCAGGCGGCCAATCTCCTGCTCGACCGGCTCGCCGGAAACAGGGACGCGCCGCCGCGCAAGCTGGCGCTCAAGGGACGCCTGATGATCCGCAATTCATGCCGGCCACTGGGAGCGATCGCGCAGAGTATCAGTGCGTAGCCTTGGGCTCTGTTCAGAAACTTTGAGATGCCTATGGGGCAGCGCCCCGCTCTGTCCTGCCGGCCCCGACCCCTCGCTGCCGCTTTGGCGTTCGTCGTTCGGAAAGCCAAGCAATTGGCTTTCCGTCTGCTGTGCGGACCACTCCTCACCCCCACGGGGATTGGCCGTCATCGCATTGGGCCGGTGACGCATGAGGGTTGTGTGCGGGACAGGGCGATTTGCTACCTTTAGTTTAAGGACGCGGCGCCGACGGAGCCAAGTGGCCAACAATCAGCGCACCGACAAGAAGGAAATCTTGGCAATCGAAGCATACCGGATTAGGAATATGACGAGATGCGGCTGATCACCGACACGAGCGCCGGCTTGAGTCATGCGCGTGAAATCGATCCTAATCGGGCTGGGACTTGCTGGGATGGTCGCATTCTCCGGCTGCACCACTGGCGGCGCATTACAGACTTTTCCCTCGGCCTATGGCGGTCTCACCGACGCCGGTTTCCGCATTCCGCCGGTTCCAATTTACAAGGTTGACCAAAAGTTCCGTCGGCAGACAGTGCCTTATGTGACTGACGAGGCGCCTGGCACCATCATTGTCGATACAGGAGCGAAATTCCTCTACTACGTGTTGGGAGACGGTCAGGCGCTGCGTTACGGCATCGGCGTCGGCAAGGCGGGCTTCGAGTGGCATGGCACTGCCCACGTTGCGAGGAAGCGCGAATGGCCGGATTGGAGCGCGCCGTCCGCGATGATCGTGCGCGAGCGGGAGCGAGGCCGCATCATACCGGCCCATATGGAGGGCGGACTCATGAACCCGCTCGGCGCGCGGGCGCTCTATCTTTTCAACGAGAAGGGTGACACCGGATATCGCCTGCACGGTAGCCCTGAATGGTGGTCCGTCGGCAAAGCAGTGTCGGCGGGCTGCATTCGCCTCATGAACCAGGACATCATCGATCTCTATAACCGCTCCACAATCGGCACCAAGGTGATCGTCATTTAGAAGCCGCGTTTCAGTCTAACCGCGGCCTCGTTTGGCTATTCGTGCGAGACGAGCATGACGGATCGAAAACCTCCCCACGCAAAACGCACGAAACTGTTAGCGATGTCTTCGCACCTATTCGCGATGTCCCCAGTCCAAACACTTAGCAGGCCGGCCTTGCCCCAGCAGTGCCAAGCGGCGAACCAACTCTCAGGCTGCTTGCGACAGGGTTTTGTGGGCCTCGGCCAGAATCTCGAACGACCGTATCCGCGCCGCATGGTCGAAAATCTGCGCGGTGACCATCAATTCGTCGGCGCCGGTGCGACGCACGAAGGCGTCGATGCCTTGCCGGACCGTGTCCGGCGAGCCGACGACGGCGCAGGACAGCGCCTGGTCAAGCATGGTCCTGGCCATCGGCTCGAGGCCACGTTCATATCCCTCGACCGGCGGCGGCAATCGGCCGGGCCGGCCGGTGCGCAGATTGACGAAGGCCTGCTGCAGCGACGTGAACAACAGCCGCGCCTCGGCGTCGGAGGGTGCAGCGAACACATTGAGACCGAGCATGACATAGGGCTTGTCGAGCTGTTCCGACGGCTGGAAGCGCGAGCGGTAGATCTCCAGCGCGTGGTCGAGTTCGGCCGGCGCGAAATGCGACGCGAAGGCGTAGGGCAGGCCAAGCATGGCCGCGAGCTGCGCGCCATAAAGGCTTGAGCCCAGGATCCAGATCGGCACCTGCTCGCCCTCACCGGGCACGGCGCGGATGCGCTGGCCATCTTCGGCCGGCCGGAAATAGCCCATCAGCTCGACGACATCCTGCGGGAAG
>NZ_SUEO01000204.1:11410-11654 GCF_004962925.1 Mesorhizobium sp.
GCCTCGAGGTTGCGGCGCAGCGCGCCCGCCGTGCCCATGTCGGTGCCTGGTGCCCGACCGAGACCGAGATCGATGCGACCGGGATGCAACGCCGCCAGCGTGCCGAACTGCTCGGCAATGACCAGCGGCGAATGATTGGGCAGCATGATGCCGCCGGCGCCGACGCGTATCGTCCTGGTGCCGCCGGCCACATGGGCAATGACGACGGAGGTGGCGGCGCTGGCGATGCCCGGCATGTTGTGAT
>NZ_SUEO01000205.1 GCF_004962925.1 Mesorhizobium sp.
GGCTCATACACCCTTCTCCCCGTTCACGGGGAGAAGGTGCCCGAAGGGCGGATGAGGGGCAGCGCAAGCGCTCATCATCTTTTCTCTGACGTTGAAGCGGGCAAAAATTTCGCGTCGACAGCAATCATTTTCCGATTGAGCCGACCATCCAAGGCCGCAACGATCGTATCCAGTACGCTCTTACGGCCAGTGAGGACATCAGCGTGCCAAACCCTCAACACCGACCAACCGTTCCTGTTCATGGTCTCATCTCATCCCTGTATCGATCCTGAGATCGATTTGCGTGCTGACTTCCATCGACTTCCACAACCAGATTGGCTTCGCGGCAGGCGAAGTCGGCGAAATAGGGGCCGATCGGTAGTTGGCGAACAAATTTGTGGCCGTTCAATCGTCGCCCGCGCAGTTCGTGCCATAGCCATTCCTCGGCATCATTCTCGATTTTTCGAAGCTGCCTGGCCCTCGCCACCTTCGGCTCGTTTCCACCTCGCACAGCGCTGCCCCTCATCCGCCCTTCGGGCACCTTCTCCCCGTAAACGGGGAGAAGGGAGAAGCGCCAGGCTCACGCATCCCAACTCCCCTTCTTCTTCATCTCCTCGATCTCGCGCATCGCGCGGTCGCGCAGGCGGGTGTCGCGGATCATCTTGGTCACCGCCGCGTCGTCGGACTTGTCGGAATAGCGGAACTCCGAGTCGGCATAGCGGTTGACCTCCTGCATGACCATGTCCATCGAGAACGGCCCGCGCAGTTCCTCGATCATCGCCTTCTTGTCGTCGTAGGCCTTGTGCATGAAGACCTCCGGCTTCTCGAACCATTCGTCCGGCAGCTCGATGTCCATGGCGCGCATCTTGATCGCATCGGTGACGTTCTTGATGGCGCGGCCGGTGAAGCGCGGCTCGGCATCCTTGATCATGTGCAGATAGGTGCCGATGTCGGCCATCGACTTCGGTGCTCCGTTCTCCTTCATGTAGCGCTCGTAGACCCTAATCAGCCCGTCTTCCCTGGGCTTTTCGTGCTCTTCATAGGCCTCCATCACCGCGCGCTGGATTTCCTGGGCGGCGTAGAGCTTGTGGTCGCCGAGCGGGATCTTGTGGTTCTTGCCGGCAAGCAGCACGAAAATGTCGATGTAGTCGTCGCGGCTCTGCGGGCCGTCGACCAGCCAGCGGGCGCCGGCGCGCTGGCGCAGCGCATCGTCGACGTTCTCGGGATAATTGGAGAACATGCCGAAGGAACAGTTGCCGCGCACCACGGTGCTGGCACCCCCGAACGCGTCCATCAGCACACCAGTGATTTCCTGCTGGCCGGCCGAGGCGCGATCGTCGGAGCGGCGTGCCGCCACTTGGTCGATATCGTCGATGGTGCCGAAGCCGATAACGCGCGGGTTCAACACATTGTTGATGAACTGGCGGCAGTTCTGGCCCGATTTGCCCTGATAGGAGGAGATCTGGTCGACGCCGAAATTCTCGTAGGCGAAGGGATAGCCGGCGACCTGGCAGTAACCGCTGACGATACCGGCGATCATCTGGATCAGCGTCGTCTTGCCGGTGCCGGGCGCGCCGTCGCCGATGAAGGTGAACAGGAAGCCGCCGAGCTCGACGAACGGGTTCAGCTCGCGCTCGAAATCGTAAGCCATCAGCATCTTGGCCAGCTTGACCGATTGGTATTTGGCGATGTGGTTGCCGACGACCTCTTCCGGCTTCTTGAAGGTCATTACCAGCGGCTTCGATCGCTTGCCCGGCGCTACGTCGAAGCCATCCAGGGTAAAGTCGTCGACGTCGATACGGATATGCGTGTTCTCGAACGGGCCGATGCCGTCGAAGCGGCCCTTTCGCGCCAAAAGCCCGTCGATGGCGATCCGGGCGAAGGCGCGTGCCCGGGTCATCAGGTCGGCGTCGTCCTTCGCGCCTGATATCGCCCTGTCGAGCCCGGACACGAGCGACTTCACCGCGTCCTGCGGCGTGTCGAACAAAAAGTCCGGCTCAGGCGTGTCGTTCGGTGCCTCGCCGTCGCTGTCGATCAGCTGGAACAAATAGGAGGCGAGGCTGAAGGCCGAAATATAGGCCGAGGCCGACAGCAGCTTCTTGAAGGTGGCGGCCTCGTCGCCTTCCAGCGGCGCGCGGGCGTTTTTTGCCTGCAGGCTTTCGAGGTCGGAACCTTCGGCGAAAACATCCGATATGGCCAGCGCGATCGCCAGGCCGCGCCGGGTGCGAAACAGCAGCATGTGCTGCGCAATGCTTAGCAACTGGTCGTCGGGATGGACGGCAGCGACGGTCTTGGACAGCTCGACCTCGCGCGTGCGCCTGACCGAGCCGACCGAGACGGTCGAGACGAAGCGGCGGTTGGTGCCGGCCAGTGCGGTCCCGGATTCCCGCGACGGGTCCTCCAGCACGACGATGCGGGTGATGAAGCTCTGCGCGGTGGCGCGGTGCTTTTCGATTGCCGCTTCCGAAATCGTGGTCAGGCCGGTGTCCATAAAGGATACTCCGCGGTTTGACGGTCAGACGTCACTGATGACCTGTCCCTTCGACAGGATGTGGACTTTGTAGCCCGAAAAGATCTTCTGCGCCTCGCCGGCGGCGTAGAGCGCCTGATAGGCTTCGTGTGGGATCAGCGCGTGGTTCTCGTAGCTCGACACGCCCTGCCGCGCGGCCTCCAGGTCGTCGGTGTCGATGAAGAATTCCTGCGTCGTCTTCTCGCTTGAAAACAGACCTTTGCGGCCTGGCTTTTCGGCCTTGGAATAGACTTCCTGGATGGTCCAGGTCAGCAGCCAGGCGTTTTCCGGCTTGCGCACCTTGGCCAGAACGTCGCTCACCGTCGAATTGTTCTCGGTGATCCCCGCCGAATAGAAGGGACCGAGCACGACGCGGCGCAGCTGCTTGGGGTGGAGCGGCTCGAAATCCTTGTCGAGGTTGACGGCGATCGTCGCCGGCGACAGCGTGTAGGCGGAATTCTTCTCGGTGAAGTCATCGAAGCGATGGGCAAGCTCGGGATTGAGCAGCCCTTCAACTGGAAGCGGAATGTCAACCTTGTCGTTGAGCTTGCCGTTGCGGTCGACCAGCTGGTCGATCATCCCTTCTGAGGAATCCTCGACCGTCACCATGTAGACCAGCGGCAGGTTGGCGCTGCCGTCGAAGGCTGCCCAATGGACAAGGTAGTAAGGCCGCCCCGTCTTCGGATTGACCGAGACTTTTGCCGTCTGCGCCAATGTGAAGGGCCCGAAGGTGGTCTCGCTCTTGACGCCCTCCAGATAGAGCCGCTCGGCCATCGACTTCTGCAGCGCCTCGGGGAATTCCTTGTGACGCAGGATGAAGTCGGCCATTTCCTCGCGCAACTCGTCGGCCAGCGGTATGTTGGCAAGCCGCGTGTCGGCCTGGCGGCGGTCGTTCTCCAGCTCGAGCAGGTTCTGGAAGACCGGAAAGCCGCTTTCGGCGCGCGAGATGCGGAACGTCTCCATGAAACCCAGCCGGTTGCGCCAGCAGGAAAAGGAGTTGTCGAGCCGCGCGATGTATTCAGCAACAATCTTGGCGACGATGCCGTGCCGGTAGAGCGGCGAGCGATCGTCGCGCATGAACACTTCGAGGCCGCGGAGTGCCGCCGTGATCGCCGAGAAATAACGCGTTGCCGCTTCGTTTTCGGGGGTCATGCAGCCAGCCCTTGGGAGCGATGCGAGCGCAGCAATTACGACTGGACGTAATTTGCCGCATTGTGCTTCTTCAGCACGTCGTCGAAGCGGCGGGCAAAGGCATCGTCGGCCAGCTTCTTGCGGCGCTGGATGTCGGCGGTCGCCACCATGTTCTTCTCGTGCATTTCAAGGAGATCGCCAATGTGCTTCTGTGAGGCAGCACCAATGCCAGCCATGGTCTCCTCGGCGGTGTTGTCGACCTGGCTGCCAAGCGTGTTGATCTTGTGGGCGACGTCCTGCTGGGCAGCGGTTTTCAGTGAATCTTCCAGGGCCTTGTAGAGCACGATGCGCTGCTCGGTGTCGATCGTCAGCTTGTTGATCAGCGTCGACTGCGCCGCGATCTGGTTGTTGAGCGAATCGACGAAGGTCTGGAACATCGAGGTGTAGCGCTCCAGCGTCTGGCTTTCCGCCAACAGCTCCTGCTCCTTGGCCTGCTTTTCGTTGTATTCCGTGGCCAGCTTCGAACGCTCGCCTTCAAGCTGCGTGCGTTCCTTCTGGCTGGTCGAGGCGGCGATCTTATTCTCGATGTCGAGCAGCATCGGGTTGAGCTCTTCGATGCGTTTCTGCACGGTCTCGAGATTGGACATGGTGGTCTTGCGGCGCTCGATCACCTGCGACAGGCTGGCCTCGGAGGTCTTGTAGCGCTGGTCGAGAACCTGCTTCTGCGCCTTAAGGATGCCGACGATGGTATCGGATTTCGCCAGCAGCTCCTGCAGATTGCCGGCAAGCGACATGTTGCGGACACGGTCGGTGCGCATGCGCTGCTTGCTCTGACTGGAAAATATGCCGATGAAGCTTTCCCAGCCGGTGTAGTTCTTCATGCTCTCGAATTCGGCGCCGAAGACGTTGGTGGCGTCTTCCAGCCCGATGATCAGGTCGGCGATGTTGCCTTCCATCACCTTCTGCTGCTTCAGCACATCCTCGATGCGGGCGTTCTCGAGGTCGAAATTGGCGTCGCCGATCTTCTTGTCGGTCTTGGCGAGCGTGTCGAGCACCGTGCCGGACTGCTCGATTTTCGTGCGCATGTCCTGCACGACCTGCTTGGTCTTGGCAATTTCGGCATCGAAATTCTGCAATGTCGCCATTGGGGCCTCCCGCTTCGGCATCTGTTTCGTGTCGCGAACCGCCGCGAATATATGTGTGGCATGGGGGGAAGGGAAGGCGGAAGATTAGCAGGCCGATAAAGGATGGCGCCGAAGCCTGAAACAAAAAACCCGCCTCGGCGGCGGGTGGTTGGCGCTATCAGCACCATGCCCAAACTAGTAGCATAACTGCCGTCACAAAGCAACCGATCGCGTTCTTGCCGGTCGACGGACTGGCACTGGACTTTTGGTCAGCCGACGCGACAATGGCGCATGGAATCTGGCTGGGCGGCGCCTTGAACTTCGGCAATGGACTGAAACAATTCCGGCGGCGGCTGCGCGCGCAAGTGCGTGGCCTGATGTGGTCAGGGATGCCGGTCGCCATGATCACCGGTTCCGTCGGCAAGAGCACGACGAGCCGGATGCTGGCACGTATTCTCGAACGTCAGGGGCATGTCGTCGGCCTGACGACGACTGACGGCATTTATGTCGGCGGACAGATGATCCAGAGTGGCGACCGTGCCGGCTACAGTGGCGCGCGCACTGTGCTCGCCAGGCCCGACGTGACTGCCGCGGTTCTGGAGACGGCGCGCGGCGGTCTTAACCGGCGCGGGCTTTATCTCGGACGTTGCGATGTGGCGGCACTGCTCAACGTGCAGGACGAGCAGATCGGCATGGACGGCATCGAAACCGTAGCCGATATGGCCAGGCTGAAACGCAAGGTGACAGACGCCGCGCGGCGCGTCGTGCTTGGCGCAGACGACCCGTCATGCCGTTTGCTGGCGGAGCACTATCGCCCAGGCCGGGTCACGCTGTTCGGCTTCGAGACACAAGACGATCTGCTCAGGCGTCACATTGCTGGAGGTCACGCCGCTTTCGTGATCGAACATGAGGCGGGCCGTGAATGGATCGTTCGCCGCCAGGGCGACGCACGCCATCTGGTCGTCGATGCCTGGCAACTGCCTACTTCGATGAACGGAGCCTTGCGCCACAACATCGCCAACGCAATGGCTGCGGCCGCACTTGGCGACACCCTCGGCGTCCCTTTGGCCGTCATTGCCGAGGCGCTGCTTTCGCTGTCGAATTCGGCAGAAGATTTGCCCAGCCGGTTCAATATTTTTGACCAGTATCCGTTCCGGATCGTTGTTGACCGGGCCAACAGTCCGCCCGCCACGCGGGCTTTGGTAGCGGCCGTGGCCCGAATGCCGGTTTCGGGCCGGCGTCTTTGCATGGTCAGCTGCTGGGGCAACCGCCCAGGGTTCAACTACGAGCGGGTCGCCGCTGCGATCACGCCAGGGTTCGACATTTTCATATGCTACGAAGAGCCGATCTTCCGGCGCGGACGGCCGCCAGCCAAGATCGTCGAGTTGCTCAGGGCAGGTCTGATGAACTGCGGCGTGGCGGAAACCCGGATTCACAGCGCCGGCAGTTACGAGGAAGGGCTGCGGCTGGCGGCCAGCCTCGCGACGGCGGACGATCTCCTGCTGGTGCTCGGCGCGCATGTCGGCGACATCAAGCCGGTCATGGACGACGTCTTCGGCCCCGTCAGGTTGAAGGACGACGCGGGAAGGGCGTGAAGCGCCGCCAAAGGCTCGCGCGTTTTCGTGCCGCCCGCAGTTCATCTTTCTCGGCTGCGCGCATCTCCCGATGTTGCTCGAATGGAATCAAGTATTTCCCGCACTCCAGGCAGCTTCTGGGATATCCGCAAACCGGCTCCCAGCAGCGAACATCGTGGTCTGCGGCAAGGGCTATGCGTTCGAGATGCAGATTGCGTGAGCCTTTGACCAGAATGACTTCGTCCGGCCGTTGCGTGGCCCTGACGTGCTCGGCGACTTGGCGGACCGAGCGCATTTCGAGGAAGCGGCCACTGTCGCGATCCTCTTGTGCCGCACCCGAACGATGAGCATGCTCGCCGACGAAGACAATCTGGTCGCAAATGGCGCGCGCGGCGCGATAGGCGCTGCCATAGGCCTTTGCCGGCTTGCCTGCATAGTCGGCGATATGACCAAGCACCACGCGCTTGTAGCCGGCATCGGCACGCCCAAGCATGTCAAAGGCCAGCCCGAGCGAATGAAATGGCGTCTTCGCCGTGTCGACGAAGAATGTCGGCCCGCCACGCACCTGCCATACGCCGCACCGGGTCGGCATCGGCTCGAAGGTAGAGACCCTTTCGCCGATGATCCTGGCATCGACCCCGAGCTCCAGCGCCGCTGCGGCCGCTGCCGCCACGGCAAGCCAGAAATGCTCGGCAATGAGGCGTGTTCTGAGCGCAAGTGCGCCGCCTGGCCAGTATATCGTCATGCTCAGCCGCTCAGGATAGGCGGCATGGATGTCGCATGCGCGGTATCGGGCGCGCTCCGAGCGGCCGAAGGTGACGCACGGCGCAGCGGTCTTCAGTGCCATCGCCGCGATAAGATCGTCGTCGACGTTCAGGATGGCGAGGCCGCCCGGTGCCAGCGACTCGACCAGCGCCTGTTTCTCCGCGGCGACAGCAGCTCTGCCGCCGAATGCCGAGTGATGCTCGTCGGCAATCAGCGTCATGATGGCGATGTCGGGTTTCAGAACCGAAGCCATCCGCGCCATGTCTCCCTTGGCGGTGACCCCTAATTCCATCACCGCATAGGCTGAATTTCGCGGCAAGTGCGAAAGTTTTTCGATCAGCCGGTTGAACGTGTTGCTCACCGTCAATTTGTGGACGGAACCGCTGCCTTCAAGGATATGAGCCAGGAGCTCCGCCGTCGTGGTCTTGGCCGAACTGCCGGTGATGCCGATCACGGTGGCCTTCGTTCGTCGCCGGCGCAGGCGCGCCATCGCTATGCGATATTTGCCCTTCAAGCGCCGTAAATTGGATCGCAAAGGCCCGGCGCGGTCGAGACCGAGCAGGCGCTTTGCTCGTGCGGAAAGTTGCTCCATTTTGTCGACACTTCCCCCTGCGGCCCGGCGGGACGACCGGACAGGCGTTCATCTTCTACCTTGTCCGCAGCCCGTTGCAACGTTGCGCCAGAGGGAGTCTGCACCGGCGTTGCCAATGCGAGATTATGGCTTGGCGGCCGGCCTTAACAAACGCCGCATGATGGCGGGATTGCGGAACGGCCGATGCTCAATCCGGCCGCCGCGCCGACAGGCCGTCGACGGCCTGCAGGATCGTCCTTTCGATCGCCGCGAAGGAATGCCTGTCGCGCACGAACGCCCGCCCCGCGGCGGCCATCTCGGCGGCCTTCTGCGGCTCTGCGGCGAAGGTCACGATTTTCGCGGCAAGCTCGCCGGCATCGCGGCCGGACAGGAAGTGGGTGCCTGCTTCCAGGCCGAGCCCCTCGACAGCCTTGTTCGTGGCGCAGACGACCAGTCCGGCGGCCATCGCCTCCAGCACCTTGATGCGGGTTCCGCCGCCGAACCTGAGCGGGATCGGCGCATAGCCGGCGGCGGCCAGCAGGTCCGGCAGCCGCGGCGGGTTTTCGACGAGATTGAGCCCGTGCGTTGCGCAGCAGTGGCGCACGATTTCGCGCGGGCTCCTGCCGGCGACGGTGATCGACCAGGGCTGACCGGACGCCGCAAGGGGCGGCACCATCTTGCGGCCGATCTGCCTGACCGCGTCGATGTTGGGGAAGTAGCCGAGGTGGCCGATGAAGCAGAGGCGGATTTCCTGGTATCGCCGGGCGGCAATCGGCAGGGAAAGCACGGTCTCGTCGGGGATGGGATTGGCGATCACCTTGACGTCGATCGCACTGAAGTCAGGGGCAGGGGCCGGTCCCAGGGCCAGCGTCGCCCGGTCTGCTTCGGAGCAGACCCAGACCTGGTCGGCCGCCTTCGCGGCGAGGATATCGGCTTCGCGTGCCTGGGCAATCTTGGCCCGATGCTCGCGAAAACGCCGCAGACGCTGCCACAGGGGCAGCGCGCCAATGCGGTCCGCCAGCGTGCGCGAATCGATGTTGTGCAGGTCGACGACGGTCCGTCCGCCGTGCTCCGGCGCCAACGCCAGCAATTGCGAAAGCGCGATGTCTTCGACCACGACGAGGTCAGGCGCGAAATTTTTCCAGATCGAGGCCGCTTCGGCCAGTTCGTCGGCCGGGATCATATGCACGGTCGGGTGCGCGCTGCGCTTCTGCCACGGGCCGCGACCGCGGGCCGCCTCGATGATCCGGTGCCGGATGTTGGGCGGCAGGGAGGGTGCCGGTGCGCCGGTGAAGCTCACGGTCAGAACTTCGCCGAGCGCGGTGAGCGCCCGCGCATTGGCGGCGTTCCTGATTTCGGCGCCCGAAACCGGCGGATACGGACAGTCGACCGTGAATTGCAGAATTTTCATTTTGGCCCCCGCCTGGATCGTAGCTGGGCACCGATGAAAGCGAAATAGCGCTGGTCAGGCTCAATGCATGTCGCCCAAAAGCATGTGCGCTCTAGGTGAAGCCGATGAAATCGTCGGGCGCGGCGCGGCCCATTTCCTCTTCCCAATGGCGGCGGCAGAGCGAGACATAGACATCCTTGCCGATCGCCACCTGTTCGCCCTGTCTCGCCACCTTGCCGTCCGCGCCGAGGCGCACAACCATCGTCGCCTTGCGGCCGCAGCGGCAGATGGTACGCACCTCGCGCAGGTCGTCTGATATCGCCAGAAGCGCACGCGAGCCGGAAAACAGCTTGCCCTGGAAATCGGTGCGCAGGCCGTAGCACATGACCGGGATGTTCAACCGGTCGGCGATGCGGGCGAGCTGCCACGCCTGCTCCTCCTGAAGGAACTGCGCCTCGTCGACGAAGACGCAATGCACCGTCGTATGGTCGTGATGCTCGGCGACGCGGGCGAACAGATCGTCGCCGTCGCGGAACATCTCGGCCTCCGTCTCCAGGCCGATGCGCGACGAGATCAGCCCGGTATCGCCCTTGCGGTAGTGGCCGGCGACGAACAGCATCGTCGTCATGCCGCGCTCGCGGTAATTGTACGAGGCCTGCAGCAGCATCGTCGTCTTGCCGGCATTCATCGTCGCATAGTGGAAGTACAGCTTGGCCATGCCGCCCTTTTAAGCCGAGTTCGCACGGCGCGGGGAGGGGGCGTCCTCGTATTCCACCAGAAAGGCGCATTTCATCGGAAAAGCGGCTGGCCACCAGAAAAGCACTGGAGCAGCAGGCAGCGTGTCGCTGATCGGCCAGTCCGCGCCGTTGATCGCGATTGCCTTATCGCTTGAAACCGCACCAGAATGGTGTTTGGCTGACGAAACAAAGTGGAGATAAAAACCGTAACTTCGCTTCGCCAAAGAATCGAAATGGGAGAATCCAGATGTCGCGTCTCAATTCCTTCGTCGCCGGCCTTGGCCTGGCGGCTTTCCTGTCCACCAGTGCAGCCTTCGCCGCCGATCCGGAAAGCTGCAAGACGGTGCGTCTCTCCGATGTCGGCTGGACCGATATCCAGGCGACGACCGGCGTCGCCTCGGTGCTGCTCACCGCGCTCGGCTACGAGCCGCAAGTGATCCAGCTTTCGGTGCCGGTGACCTACGCGTCGCTGAAGAACAAGGACCTCGACGTCTTCCTCGGCAACTGGATGCCGTCGATGACCGCCGACATCAAAGACTACACCGCCGAAGGCTCGGTCGAGACCGTCAGCGAAAACCTCAGCGGCGCCGGTTACGGCATCGTCGTACCGACCTATGTGGCGGACGCCGGCGTCAAGACGCTGACCGACCTCGGCAAGTTCAAGGACAAGTTCGACGGCAAGATCTACGGCATCGAGGCCGGCAATGACGGCAACCGCATCATCCTCGACATGATCAAGGACCCGGCGGCCAATCTCGAAGGCTTCGAACTGGTCGAATCGTCCGAGGCCGGCATGCTCACCCAGGCCGAGCAGTCGATGAAGAACAACGAATGGATCGCCTTCCTCGGCTGGACGCCGCACCCGGTGATGGGGGCCATGAAACTCGCCTATCTCGGCGGCATGGGCGACAGCGGCTTCGGCGCCGCCACCGTGCATACCAACGTGCGCAAGGGCTACATGACGGAATGCCCGAATGTCGGCAAGTTCATCGCCAATCTGAAGTTCAATCTGGACATGGAAGGCGAGATGATGGACGCGATCCTGAAGGGCGGCGACGCCAATACGGTCGCGACCGACTGGCTGAAGAAGCACCTGGATGCAGTCACCCCCTGGTTTGCCGGCGTGACCACTTTCGACGGCGGCGACGCGGCGGCGGCGGTCAAGACCGCGCTCGGAAGCTGAGCCGATAACCTTGAATTCGGAATCATCGAAACGAGGGCAGCCACGGTAGAAAGGGCTGCCCTTTTTAATATCCTGTGACAAGATGACCATCCGGCAAGGACGGCGCCGATAGAAGAGGGGCTAGATGGATCCGATTTCCAAATTCCTGGTCAGCTACAAGATCCCCATAGGCGCTTGGGGAAAGGCCTTCTTCACCTTCCTCACCGACAATTTCAACACCGTCCTCAGGGCCTTTTCCAACGGTCTCAATTTCCTGCTCGATGGGATGGTCGACGGACTTCTTCTGTTGCCGCCCGTCCTGCTCATCGCGCTGATCGCCTTGCTCGCCTATGTCCTGCAGCGTTCGAAGGGCCTGGCGCTCGCCGTCTTCATCGGATTGCTGTTCATCCTCAACCAGAACCTGTGGAAGCAGACGGTGGAGACGCTGGTGCTGGTGGTTGCCGCCGCCGCTGCCTCGATGGCAATCGGCGTGCCACTCGGCATCTGGGCCGCGCACAAGCCGAAGGTCTACCGCATCATGCTGCCGGTGCTCGACCTGATGCAGACGCTGCCGACCTTCGTCTACCTGATCCCGGTGCTGACCTTGTTCGGGCTCGGCAACGCGCCCGGCCTGATCGTCACCATCATCTTCGTCATCCCAACCTCGGTCCGTCTCACCC
>NZ_SUEO01000206.1:0-295 GCF_004962925.1 Mesorhizobium sp.
GCACCCGCCTGGGCGCGCGCCTGCGACAGCAAGAGGTCCTGCTTGTGACGCTCCTGGCCCTGTTCGAAGGTCGCGCTTTGCGCATCGGCCCGCGCTTGTTGCTCATAAGCCTTGGCCTGATAGTCAGCCATCTGCTTCGACTGCTGGCCCTCGACCAGCGCGCCGCCGACCGAAAGAGCCGTGCCGATAAGGGCAAGTGTGCACATGGTCAGCCTCGTTCGCTGGCGGGAATGAATTTGCTTTTGACGCCTTCGACCGGCGCTCCGATCGCCGGGCGCGGGTCGAGCGCGCCGCC
>NZ_SUEO01000206.1:305-7807 GCF_004962925.1 Mesorhizobium sp.
GAGGAAGGAGAGAAGCAGTCTGTCGGCCTGGACCGCCGGCCGGCTGAGGCGGGCCGGTACAGCCGCGCGCGGCCCACCCATGGCAGCGCGGCGGGTGGTGGTCAGGTTGATCTTGAGGTCGGCAACGCCGGCGGCGTCGAACAGGCCGTTGGCGGTGGCAATCGCACGGTTCAAGGCATCGGCCTCGAACAGCTCCTGGCGGAGCTGTTCGATTAGCCGCTGGACGGTGCGCCAGCGCTCGCCGAGCGAAGCGGCCTTGGACTTGATCTCGTCCCCAAGTGCGGTGACATCGGCCCGGGCTTCCCTTTCGGCGGCTTCGGCACGGCGCTTGTTCGCCGCCTCGATGGTTTTCTCCAGCAGCGCGATTGCCGCATTGCAGTCGGTGAGAGCGGCGCGCACCTCGCCCAAGTCGCCGTCACCGAAGATCGCGCTGTCCTCGGCCTGTTCCAGCTCCTGTTTGCAGGTGGCAGCATTGTTGAGGTCGGTGTCGAGCAAGGCGATGACGGCAGCGAAATCGGCAGCCGTCCGCGCCCTGCCGAGATCTTCGGCATGGGTGGATGGGGTCACGGAAGGGGTCCTTTTTTGGGAGAGGATGGCGAAGAGTTATCTCCCCCCTTGAGGGGGAGATGGCCGGCAGGCCAGAGGGGGTCGTCTCGCGTGAAGCGTCAGCCTCTTACATCCGTTATGGGAGTCGCGCCGGGACCTGCCGACCCCCTCTGTCGCCTTTGGCGACATCTCCCCCTCAAGGGGGGAGATCAGCAGGTGCTAAGGCTCCGCATCGAACACCGGCGTGAACGCCCGGATCGTGCAGGGCGTTGGGTTGACGTGGCGGATCTTTACTCTGCCCTGCCCTTCCCAGCTGTCATCGATCGGCACCTCGACATTGCCGGTGAACAGGCTCGCCTTGCCGTCTGGCGCGACGATGCCTGGCATGCGCACCTTCTCCCAGCGGCCGCGCAGGAAGGACTGCACTTCGAGCCCCGACGTGTCGGTCTCGAGCAGCGACAGCATCACCTTGGCGACCTTCTTGCGGCGGCCGACGATCGAGCCGTCGCGGCCGCCGACATCGAGTTCCAGCGTGTTGGCCTCGCAGTTGTAGCCGAGCCCGACCTGCCATTTGGCCGCCGTGGCGCCGCCCGGCAGCGCCACCTGGCCGGCGGCAACAGGCAGGTCACGATAGATCTTGCCGCCGGCCAGCACGTCGACGCTCTCACCGTCGAGATGATCGAGCCCGGAGACGGCGTTGACGGCGGCACCCGAATAGGTCAGGCCGCAATCGACCTGGAAGGCATCGTCGAGGCCGCCATATTCGAACGGCGGCGCCATGATCTCGATGGTGCGCTTGGTCACGCCACCGAGCGTGCGCTTGACGAACAGCCAGACATCGTCGGCGCCGTTCTGGCCGGGCGTCACCACGGCGCTTTCAACGATCGCCCATTCCGAACCAGTAAAGGCGCCACCGAGGCGATGCCGGTGCATGCCGCGCACATCCTGTGACGGCTGGTGCGTGTAGCCGCCGAGCTCGCCATTTTCGAGTGGAAACCACAGCACCGGATCGGGGTCGGTCTGGAACGCCAGCTCGACGACGCCTTGCTTGGGAATGTGCTCGGAGATCTGGCCGATATCGTCGGAGGTGAACTTGCTGGCCGAGGTCTGCACCAGCTCGGCGATCGACTTGCGGCTGCGGGTGACATAGAGGAACGACTGTCCGGCGGCGATCGGGCGGATGCGGGCGCAGCCGAAGGTGCGCGAATTGCGGTTCTTGAATGAGGACGGCGTCAGCGCCTCGTCGATGCCGGAGCCCGACAGCGCCCGGATACCGCCTGATGTGCCGATCAAAAGCGCGCCGTCGGAATCGGCGATCCAGACGATGTCGTTGGCCTGGCCGCCGCCGGCCTGGACGAATTCCAGCGCGGCGTCGTCCTTTTCGCCCAGCGCGAAATTGTCGAAGTCGCCGGTCGCCGAGGCGTATACCGAAAATCTGCGGCTGAAGGCCAGTCGTTCCTCGTAGAGCGAGCCGGTCTCGACATATTTGCCCGGCACGAAGGTGCCGAGCCGCCAGCGGGTGATCGGGCTCAGGTTCGGCAGAGCATGGTTGTGGAGCACTATCTTGACGATCGTGGTGCTGGTGCGGCTGGTGATCCTCGCCCAGCGCCACTGGCCGTCAGCTCCCAAGAGACGAATGGCGCGGCCGACATCGGTCGCCTGAAAGCCGGTATCACCGTTGATGCCGACGATCGAGGAGGCCGCAAGGTCGAACGGCGTCTGATCCGAAGCGGCGATGTGGAAGGCAATCTCAGCGTTATAAGTGTTGTCGGCGTCCTCGCCACCGCCGCCGGAAAAAACGAACTGGTGATATTCGTAGGCGTTGGCGTTGCTGAAATCGTAAAAGCGCGTTTCGCCATTGCTCCAACCGGTTTCGCCGGTCCTTGTATCGAGCGTCACCCAATTGGTGCCGTCGTTCGATCCCTGCACTTCCCAGGCGGTGAAATAATCGAAGGCGCGTGTGGCCTGGTTCGCGGCGCTCACCCAATATGCGTCCACAACGTGACGAGCGCCGCCGGCATTCTGAAAGCGGATATAGCCGTCGCCGCCGCCGGAGATCAGGACATTCTGGGTCTTGTCGCGGTCGAACATCATATATGCGTCGTCGGTGCCGCTGCCGCTCGAGGCGGTGCCGGAGGGCGCCGTGTTGCTGGTCATCCTGGGCGTCAGATGGCCGGTCTCGGCTGGCGTCAGCGTCGTGCCGGTCTCGTTGATGTCGTCATAGGGACCGTCGAGGAATTCGAAATCCTCCAGCGTCCATGTCGTATGCGCGGTACGCGTCAGCACCTTTGGTGGATAGTCCTTGTGGCTGATCCACATCTGGTCGGCTGACTGCACATAGGCGAGAGTGAAGAGGTCGGCTTCCGCATAGGGCGAAGCGATCTCGACCGTGCCGACGCGGGCGCCATAAGCATAGACGCGGATATAGAAGTCGCCGAACTCCAGGCAGTAGGCCTGCTCGGAGGAGAAGATGAACGGGATGCCGCGCGTCGTCTTGGCCGCGTTCTTCACCTCGCCGACGAAGATGGTGCCGCCGCGCTTCCTGATGCCGCCATGCGGCAAGGTGACAAAGTTTTCGCATTTGGAGAGTGCCGCCCGATAGAGATCGAGCGAGGCGCGCGCATGCAATCGCGGACTGATCTCGCCACGTACGAATGCGTCCTGGACCGGATAGAGCGTCGTCATCAGCGCACAAACCGGTTGTCGCCGCGCTGGATCGCCCAGGACGACGTCGAAAGCCTGCCGCCACGCTGGATGGCGTCGGCGTGGAACGCGGCATCGAGCGCCCGGTCGTAGGCACCGCGGGCGATGTCAATCATGCTCGCCTTGTGGGTCAGCGGATGCGCGATCTTGATGGCGAGCGCTGCAACCAGCACTTCGGTGAACAGCGCGTCCCAGTCGTTCGGATCGGTGAGGTTGGCGATGTAGCGGATGAGGCGCGGCCCGGACTGGTCGGAATAGATCAGCCCGGCCTCCTGGCGCCACGAGATCGGCATGCCGTCCGCCTCGCCATTGTGGGTCAGCGGCAACGGCCGCAAGCAGTCCAGCGGCAATTCATAGGCAAAGTTCAGCGTGCCCGCGCCGCTACCAGTGTCGGCTCCGGCGACCGCGGCCGCGAGGATGGCGAAGACCCAGGCGTGTTTCGTCAGCTCGGCTTCGCGGGTCAGGTCGAAATGCAGGTTGAGCAAGCGCGCGGCTTTCACATCCTGATCAAGGCTGTCGATCGGCGCCTCGTCGAGGACGCCAAGCGCCATGTTGGCGATGTCGAGCGGGGTGATGGCCATGGTCTGGGCCTCCGTGAGTGTGGATCGCAGGGCATGGCGGCCCCACGGCAAAAAGCCGCTTCGTAGCGGCTGGGGATTTGGTGATTTTTGGCTTGAGCAAAACGTTCGCACGTCTTGTGCGTGGAACCCGTCACGATACCAACCACCCGTCAGGAAACGGGTGGCGTGGGATGTGTATTCAGTCCCTTGTGCTCGTTCGAGCAAGGAAAAGACGATAATATTGTCGCTATTGCAGTTTCACGATGTCGCCGCGCAAAGCGGCGATGACTTGCGGCCTGAATTCCTGCGGCATCAGCCGAGGCGTGCGCTCGTCGAGATCCGCCGCCCTGCTTCGGCTGACTTGGCAAAGGCGCTTGCTTGCAGCTTTCCGGCACCTCTTCCCATTGCCAAACCCTTGTCCAGGGCATCCTGAAGACTTGTCGTGTAGTAGGCGGTGTTTTCCAGACCGCTGAAGAAGTTTATACGGTGAACTTCCCCCTTTTTGCTTATGACAATGCCCGCTTTTCGGAGCACTTCCTGAACTGCCTTATATGTCATGTTCATGGTTACCCTCCTTTGCCAAGACAAGGCAGCATCGCCCTTTTATGTAACCGTTTGGTGACGGCGATTAATTAAAGTGCAACATGAATATGTTGCGAGCCCCAAGACTTGTGTCACTCTGGAGCAGCGCAGCGCGTGAATCTGGAATTCGCTACATTGGCCGACCTGGCGTCCGGAAGGGACGGGAGGTCCGATGCTCCCGCCCTTCCGGTCCGATCACGCCTCGGTCGTCTTCAGCGCGATGAACGTCATGTTCTTGACGCTCGACGCAGTACGGTCCCAGTTCGCCGCCAGCGCAAGCTCGGCGTCAGTGGCGAATTCGCCGGTCGAGGAGGCGTCGAGGAAGCGCGTGCCCGGAACGTGCGGGACGAAGTGCCGGCGGCCGACCATTTCGGTGACGCCGCCGCCATGGCCCTGGCGCGGCTTGCGGTCGAACTCCAGCGGCCCGCCTTCGGTGTTGACTGGCAACTCGTTCCACAGGATCGCCTTGTCCTTGAACATGAAGGCAGTGTAGACGCCTGCCGCGACCGGGATGTCGTCGTCCACGACGGCCCGCAAGCCCATGTAGTACGGGATCAGCGGCCCGCCCTGCTCGGAGGGCGGCACATAGTCGATGAGATCGGCGAGCTTCAGCGCCTTCATCTGCTTGGAGTGCATCCAGATCGTCTTGAACTTGTCGGCGCGGTCGCCCATCAGATAGGCGGCCTCGATGATGTCGGTGTCGACGATGGAGGCGCCGGTGACGCGGACCAGGTCGCCCGCATCATTGGCGAGGTTGTCGGCCAGCACGCCCTTCAGAATGCCGAGCAGCGTCAGCTTGTTGGCACGCTGCCAGTAGTCGGTCTGGCGGCGCACGATCAGCTTCTGCGGGTCGTCGCCGGCCAGGATCGAGGTCAGGTCCGGAATGCCCCACGCCTGGGCGCGGACATTGCGGGCAGCGACCTCGCGGCGCGCGCCGATCTTCTTCATCTCGATCGAGTCGGCCGGATCGTCATTGACCGGCTCGGACGGGTCGTTGCCGAGATCCTTCCAGCCGGGCATGTCGACGGAACGCCCGCCCATGGAAAGCTTCGAGGCGATGGCCGGGTCGGAAAACAGGATCCCGGCCTGATAGATCTCGGGCGACTGGACATGCTCCTCGAACGAGTATTGGGCATAAACGGACGGAACGATCGCGTCCGCGATGCGGGTATAGGCGTCTGCCATTTTGTCTTTCCTCCATGGTTTGATTGGCGGCGAGCTTTAGAGGCCGTTTCGAAACTCGCTCCGGCGCGCCAGGTGGTGGTGGTTTCGAGAACCGGAGCGCAGCGGACTTTTGGGTCCGTGAGCACCGGAAGCGCAGAAAACGCCGCCAGATGGCCGCCGGAGTAGAGTTTCCAAACGGACTAGAGGGGGTTGTTGGGCATCCACAGGTCCGGGTTTTCGCCGGCCTCGCGTGCCAGCCGCCGGGCGCGGGCGGGGTCGCTTTTGACGAGGGCTGAGATATCGGTCAGGTTGCGTTCGCCGGCGGCGTTGCGCTTGAAGGGATTGCCTCCACTTAAAGCCGCACCACCGTCGATCGTGTCTTCCCTGAACATCGCCTCGCCAACGGCGTGGAACGCCTTGGCGATCTGCGGATCGGTCAAGGCGCCGTCAGGCAGAAGGATGCCCTTCGCCTTATAGGCATCGACCAGGCCGAGCTTCTTCATTGCCCGGTTGGCGACCTCCAGCCTCTGGCGAAAGCCGTCGCTGTCGGTCGGTCCCCAATCCCTGACCAAGTCGTCGTGAGTGGCATCGACCGAGCGGACAAGGGCGATCTGCTGCACCTTGGCCTGCTCGGCCATGTAGCCGACGAAGCGGTCGTGATAAGCCTGCGCCACCTTTGGGGTAGCGCCGGCTTCGACCGCCCAGGCCTTGGAGGCGTTGGCGAGCTCATCCGAATAGGCGAAGTTTTCGGGAAGCCCGTCGGGGCGCCTGTATTCGACCTTGTCGGGCGATGTCAGCGGACGCATCGCCAGGGGAAGTCGGGCATGGAACCTGTCCCAGTCTTCCCCAGGCGCGTCCGCTGCGGGAATGCGCAGGCTTTCGCCCTGCTGCCGCTCCAGCTCCGCATAGGATGTGAAAACCCGATCGAGGCTTTCAGGCTTGGTCCAGCCCTTGGTTTCAGCGAGCTTGCGGTTGCCTTCGGAAAGACCGTCAAACCAACTCTTGCCGGCCGGCGGGGCGGACCCGTTGTCCCCGTTGGCCGGTGGCCGTGCAAGGTTGCCCGCCGGTGGCAAAGCCACCACGGACCCGACGTCTGCCAGATCTGTCATGAGAAGTTCCTTTGTTGAGGTTAAAGGCCGATGATAGGAGCCGGCGGCGGAGCCAGTATCTCCCCCCTCGAGGGGGAGATGTCGCCAAAGGCGACAGAGGGGGTCGGTGCGACTGGGCGCGACCTCAGCGACAGATGGAGGTTGGTGCTCCACGCGCGGCTACCCCCTCTGGCCTGCCGGCCATCTCCCCCTCAAGGGGGGAGATTAGCGCCTAGACATTATCGCCCCAGTTTTCCCACAGCAGCGTGATCGTGCCGGTGATGGCGAGCGTGCCATCGGCGTCGATTTCGGTGGCGGTGGCGAAGGCGAGGTTCAGGTAAAGATCGACGGGCGTCGTCGTCCCGTCGAGCGTCGCAGCGGCAGCGATATCGGCCGTCGAGGCGGTCGACAGCGCAGCACCCGCGCCGTCCAGCGTACGGCCGGTGGCTGCCACCACATTGACCATGGCTCCAGCCAGCGTCGCGCTCGATGCCGCCGCTGACCCGAGCGACCAGGTGAGTGCCGCACTGTCGTTGATGGTCGAGGCGCGGGTGGTCAGCACGGCGAATTGCAGCCTGGCGGTGCCGCCCTTGATGCGCACCTTGCCGCCGAGGAAATCGAAGAGCTTCTGGCTGGCATAGGCAAGCGCATCGGCGACCGGCACTTGCATGGCGTTGAACGAAAAAACGGTGCGGTAGGCGCCGCCCTGCCCGCTCGTCCTGGCGGCAAGCCCGGCCTTGGGCGGGGCAAAGCCGGCCTCACGGGCCGCGGCACGGGAAAGCGTCCGGGAAAGACCTCGGGTCATGGCATTCTCCATTCTTGGGGGGTTGGGGGATCGGCTGGACCCGCCACAGGCGGG
>NZ_SUEO01000206.1:7817-11604 GCF_004962925.1 Mesorhizobium sp.
AGCCTGATTCATCTCGACAGAGCCCAGCTCTATCGTCTTGTTAAACCAAGATCTTTATGATCTTTTTGTTTGACCATGATCTTTCCGAACGGAAAGCCTGGGCCGTCAAGACGAAAGAAACCATGTCTTATTTCGTGAGGCATGGTGCCCCTGTTCCGCCGCAATGCGACCGCACTTGGCAAAGCATTGACCCGAGGCTTTAAAGGAGGACTCCAAATGACCATGCAGAAAGCCATTGCCGCCGCGCTTCTGACTGCCGTGCTGGCAGGGTGTGCGCAGACCGAAGGGCAGCAGAGAGCCGGAACCGGCGCGCTGATCGGCGGCGCCGGCGGCGCCCTCGTCGGTCAGGCGATCGGCGGCAATACGAAGAGCACCGTCATCGGTGCAGCCAGCGGCGCCCTGCTCGGTGCGGTGGTGGGCAGCGCGACCACACCGCAGCGGCGCGGCGAACAGCTTTGCCGCTATCAGGATCGCAACAGCGGCCGCATCTACACCGCGCCTTGCGACGACCGCTACTACGAAGGCAATTATTGAGCGTTAGCCCCTTCTCCCCGTCGCTATACGGGGAGAAGGTCCCGGCAGGGGAATGAGGGGCAGCGCAAAATTCTGAAATGCCGGCACCGCCCCTCACTGCCTGCCGGCATCCTCCCCGTAGCTTGCACAATGATCGGCCGAAGCGGGTCATGGCCTCCGCAAGGTCAGTGCTCCCTGCACCCTACCCATCCGCCCGCGCCGCCTTCTCCAGCGCCGCCTTACGCAGAATCGCGATAGCTCGATTCCAATAGCGCACCGCTTCAAAATGCTCTTGTCTGGTCAACCAGATCTTGTTCTCCAAACTGACTGGATCGCCGCCAACCGCAATCGGTGTGAGCTCGAACAGTTCCATGCCCTTGGAGCGCGAATTTGTATCTTGGGCGCTTATTTCCAGTCCTCCAGCCGAGCAAATAGATCGGCGAGGTCTCGCGCTATCCTCTCGGCGGATTGCCGTTCCATAAATATAAACGGGATGCGCACGATTGGCATTTCTACATCGTCGGTGTCGAAGCCATAGGCTTCCCCTCCTCCGTTCGATGCGAACAAGAGGATGCCTGGCGCATATTTTTCAACCTCATATTCTCGATTGAAGTCTACCAACTCTTCGGCTTTGAAAAAAATTATATAGCTGTCGCCGATGAAGCCTTCACCTCCATTATGCTCCCTAAGGAAATTGGTGTAATCCTTGGGCAGCGTCACTCCCAACCGTGCGGACAGGCCATCGACGACTGCGACTTCAGCCGGTGCGTCGAACTGTCCCTCAGTTAAAATATGCCCCAATGCTATCCTCCCAGATCTTTCAGCAACTGGTTCCACCACGGCGTACCCTGTTGTCGATGAACATTGCGAGGCAGAATGATTTTGTTGGAGGAGTCGATCGGACTGCCGCCAAACATCACTGGATTGATTTCATGCACATCCACGGACTGGCCGACAGGCCCTTGAACAGCGGCACGGGCTGGGGGTTCTCAATACGCCAACTGTTCCTGCGCGGCGACAGACATGGCTATGCCTGGTCATAGGCGTCTTTGTCATAGCCATTTGGATCATTCGAAAAGCCCAATCCAGTTGCTATTGATCATCGTAGGGATCAATTACAGCGAACGGAATGCCCAACGATTCAAGCAGATCAAGAATGCGTTTCGAGATGACGAGGCGATAGTCTGCTGCGATCCCGAAGTCGTCGCGGCCAGCCTCGCCATTCACTTTAAGCCAGACAAAGGGTGGAAGTTCCTGCCCAGGTTGATCCTCGTGAAACTCTTCGGAGGTTGTAACTTCAGCATCAGCAAACGTTGCACCCGAAAAGCCCATCTTCTGCAGTGCGCCCTGCGTTTCTTCGGTGACAAGATAACACGGGAACGTCGTGACGATCACATCGCCAAACCAGCCCTCTATCACATAGTGAAGCTTGGTCACGATTGGCGGATGGACACTCGAGTCAAGAACGGTATTTTCACCAAGTCCACCAGCGACGTTCGGCCATATGTAAAAATATTGCATCACTCACCTATTGGAGGATTGAACAGATGTCCGTATTTTTTGTCGATATAAGTCACGTAGTCCAGCACCTGCTGACGGGTTGGCTGGGGGTGCGACGCATAGAATTTATCCCATTCGAATCGGAACACGATCTTGTGCAAAAGGTTATCTAATCCTTTTGGTATGCCGCGAAGATTTTGAAGAGAGTGCATCTCATCTTTAGCAACAAGGCTTGGATATCTGGTCCATACCTGTCGCTCTGCAGCATGGTGGACGACAATCTCTCCCTCTAGATTCGGGTTCGCATCAAGAAGTGTTTTGCGGTAATTTTTCGAAGCAGACTTCCCCAACGATGCTCCTGGATACCTTACGGTGGAAGGGTCTCTGGCGATCGACTTTACGATCTCAAGAAGCTCTGCCTTGTCAGGTTTGGCGCCTGTGCTGACGCGGTAGGCGGCATCCTCTGCAGCTTTGACTAGAGAATTCGTCTCGATGGCTTGGCGAGCCACCGCACGCTCAGCGGCGAGCTCTGATGTGGCGCGCGAACCGCTCGCAGCAAGCTCATCTAACGGCTTGGCAAACTTGCCCGTCCCGCCGCGGACAATAATCAATCCTTTTGCGACAGCCTGGCCGAGTGACTCTAATGCCAGCCTGCCCCCGGCAGCCGGTCCCGAGGCAGGATTGACCGGCAATTGTTCGATGGCGCCCAACGGATCGTCGCGCAGGCCCCGGAGAAACAGCCCGATGTCATGCGGGGCTCGCCCCAAGGCCTCGAAACCTTCGGCGAGGTAGTTGCCGAAGTCCTCCGCGGCGTGTTCCAGTTTCGATTGAGGTTTCCTGGGGCTTGAAGGAGTAGGCGGTTGATTCTGCTTCCCGACGATCACTGGCGCAACAACGGGCCTAGCCGGTTGGCTTTCGACCGATTGAGGAAGCCCGGCTTGGAAGAGCTGTTGGGATAAGGCTGCTCGGACCTTTGGATCGAACGCCCCATCAAAGAGGCTGTACAGGATGGTGTGCTTGTCCGCCTGCGGCACGCTCCTGTCTTTGAATATCTTCGCGATGTTCTTGAGGACAGACCATGGCAACGGTTGATAATTCTCGATGCCCAATTGCTTTTGTGCTGCAACTGAAGCGGCGATTGCTCGGACATAAGTTCCTCGGTCGTAGGTGTCCGGCTCTCCTTCACGATTCCATGACTCGCTGTCGGGAGTGGTGATCTCGCTCCAGGCTGCGTCGACGCTCGGAAAGACCTTGCGAACGTATCCGGCAGGGTCCATCCGTCTGGCGTCCAGCGTCTGAAGCGCGGCGGCGGCCGTGACGTGGTACCGCGCCTGCTCCCCTTGGGAACCTGCAGGACCAGGTTCGGCATCGCGTAGCGCCGCATGGATTGCTTGGTTCGGCATGGTGCGCATGCCGAAGGCCTGACGACCAACATCAATCTTTCTGGCAAAATCCCCGTGCTGCTTGCCGCCCTCCTCGACGCCATAGACAGCGATGAAGGCATCCAGACCAGGCATCTTGCCGGAATAGGCGCCAGTCCGTGCGATGGCGTCCGGCGCGTTCTGCTCGGCGAGACCGATGTTGGTGCGAAGCTCAACCTGCTGAGCCGTTTTGGCCGCCTCCGCTTGTCGAACCAGCGCTGCCTGCTCCTGTTGTGGAAGGTCGTCTCTAAACGCCTGCGCTACGCGCTCATCTGGCGTCTGCCTGCCAACGCGGTCACCTTTCCCGCCAGTTGCCTTTGAGTTGTCCGAGACAAAGCTGCCTGCCGCTTGGG
>NZ_SUEO01000207.1 GCF_004962925.1 Mesorhizobium sp.
GCATCGAAGGCATCATGCTGTTGTCGGCAATGACCGGCTTTACTGCGACCAGCCTCAGCGGCAGCCTGTGGCTCGGCGTGCTTGCGGCAGTTGTCACCGGTGCGCTGATGGGTGCCCTGCATGCTCTGTTCACGGTGGCGCTCGGTCTCAGCCAGCATGTCTGCGGCATCGGTGTCACGCTGTTCTCATCGGGGCTCGCCTATTTCCTCTACCGGCTGATCTTCGGCCAGCAATCGGTGCCGCCGAGCATCAAGGGTTTCGAGACGCTGCCGATCCCTGTTCTCTCCAAGATACCGGTGCTCGGGCCGGCGGTATTCAACCAGTTTTCGCTGGTCTACATGGCGATCCTTGCCGTTCCCTTGGCCGCCTTCGTGCTCTACCGGACACCGTGGGGCCTGTCGGTGCGCATGGTCGGCGAAAATCCGCGCGCCGCCGACTCGGCCGGCGTCAGCGTCATTGCGACACGCTTCCAGGCGGTGATCCTCGGCGGCGCGCTGATGGGGCTGGCTGGCGCCTTCCTGTCGATGGTGCAGTTCAACGCCTTCACCTTCGGCCTCGTCTCAGGGCGTGGCTGGGTGGCGATCGCGCTCGTCGTCTTCGGCCGCTGGGATCCCTGGCGTTCGGCAGGGGCCGCCTTGCTGTTCGCCTTCGTCGATGCCTTGCAATTGCGCATGCAGGCGAGCGGGCTCGGCCATATACCCTATGAGGCGTTCCTGATGCTGCCCTTCATCTTCACCATCGTCGCCATGGCGATGATGTCGCGCAACGCCGTCGCTCCTTCGGCATTGCTCAAACCGTTTCGCCGGGAAGAACGCTGACAGCCAGGCGAAAGGTGGGCCCTTAGCTGGCGACTGCGGGCTTCAGTACTTCCTCGCACCATTGGCGGAAGCTGGTGGGGGTGGTGGACTCAGGAGTACGCGGCTCGGCATTGTCGAGGCCCTCGTTCTTGGCCACCATCATGTCGACCATGGCCTGCGCGAAAGCCTTGGAGGCGCCGCGTTCGATGAAACCCGCTTTGAATGCCTCAAAGGAGATCTGCTCAAAGCGGACTGGTTTTTCCAGCACCTGCGACATGATCTGCGCCATGTCGTTGAAGGACAGGTCCTCAGGGCCGAGGATTGGGACACTGTCTTGCCCGCTCCAGGAGGAGTCGAGCAGCAGCTTGGAGGCGACGGCGGCGATGTCCCGGGTGGCGCAGGTCGGAAGCTTGCGATCCACCGAGATCGGCCCGAAGAACATGCCCTGGTTCCTGATCGGCTCCACCTGGCGCAGGATGTTGTCCATGAACGAAGGCATTGTCAGCGCCCGGTAGCTCACGCCCGTGCTCGCGATCAGATCGTCCATTGCCAGCGACGCCGATACATGTCCGGCCTTCCCGGCCATTGCCGTCCCGCGGCCAAGGGCCGACACTGCGACCACCCGTTTTACTCCCTGGCTCTTGATCGCGTCGCAGGCCGGCCGGCTGAAGTCCACATAAGCGGTCTCGATACTCTCGGCGTGAGAGTCCGGAGGCACCAACCAGAACACGGCGTCGGCGCCATCGAACGCCTGGTTGACGACGTCGATGTCGCCATGCGGCCCCTGCACGACCTCGACGCGCTCGCGTGTGTGCGAGGAGAGACGGGAAGGGTCGCGCGCGATCACGCGGATGGGTTCGCCGCTGTCGAGGAGAGTCTCGAGAACTTGGTGGCCGATAGTGCCTGTGGGTGTGGTGATGACGATCATATGAATCTCTCACTTCGTGTCGTGGCCGCATTTCGCGATCGACGGGGATAGATGGCTCTCGCGTTCACCGGCCGATGGCGGTCGCCTGAGTCACTCAGACGACCGCGATGAGCGCAACGAGGCGAGGGTGGGGACCTCCGAATTCAGGCGTTGAGCGCCGCCAGCACCCGCTCCGGCAGGAACGGATAGCGCCGCCGCCTGCATGATCTGCCCGGACTGGCAATAGCCGCATTGCGGCACCTGCTCGGCGATCCAGGCCTGCTGCAGCGGATGGCTGGCGTCCGGCGACAGGCCTTCGATCGTCGTCACCTCCATTCCGGCCACGTCTTGAAGCAGGGTTATGCAGGAGCGTGTCGGCTCGCCGTCGACGTGAACGGTGCAGGCGCCACATTGCGCGATGCCGCAGCCGAATTTGGTGCCGGTGAGTTTCAGATGCTCCCGTATCACCCACAAGAGCGGCGTGTCTGGTTCGACGGCGAGATCCACCGCCCGTCCATTGATCGTGAACGCTGTCATGACTCTTGGTCCCTTATCTGGCGTAATCATCTGGTATCATGCAGTGATGATGGCGACTTTATCCGCGCTATCCATAGAATTTTTCTGCATTATCCACGGCGATAACATCTACCTCTTTCAAGAATACTTACTATTACTCCAGAAACTGCCACATTGGCGGAGACGTTGTTATTAAATAACCAATTGAGAAAATCCGGTCTATGCTGTAAAGTCCGTATTATCTTCGCAATCGTCCGGAACGCCCATGGATCCGCTCTCAGATGTGCTGTCGCTGCTGAAGCCACGCAGTTATGTGTCCGCTGGTTTCGACGCGGGTGGAAACTGGTCGATCCAGTTCTCCGACCAGCACGAACGCATCAAATGCTACGCTGTGGTTTCCGGCGGGTGCTGGCTGTCCGTGGAAGGCGTTGCCGATGCGGTGCGGCTGGAGAAGGGGGACTGCTTCGTGCTGCCGAGTGGGCGGCCTTTCCGCCTCGCAAGCGACATGACTTTGACGCCTGTCGAAGCCGGCACGATTTTTCCTCCCGCGCGCGCTGGTGGTGTCGTGACGTATAATGGCGGCGGTGATTTCTTTCTTGTCGGTAGCCGCTTCGCCGTCAGCGGCAATCATGCCGGCATCCTGTTGGGGATGCTGCCTCCGATCGTGCATATCCGGAAAGAAACGGATCAGGCGGCGCTGCGCTGGTCGGTGGAGCGGATGATGCAGGAGCTGCATGAGCCGCAGCCGGGCGGTTTTCTGGTCGCGCAACACCTCGCCCATATGATGCTGGTCCAGGCCTTGCGCCTGCATCTGGCGGAAGGGCTGGGAGGTGGCGTTGGATGGTTCTTCGCCCTGGCGGACAGACAGATGGCTGCTGCGATAAACGCCATGCACGACGATCCGGCGCATCGCTGGACATTGCAGGATCTGGCGCAGCGTGCCGGCATGTCGCGATCGACCTTTGCGCTGAAATTCAAGGAGATGGTTGGGACGTCACCGATGGAGTACCTGACGAACTGGCGAATGCTGCTGGCGGGGGACAGGCTGGCGAACTCCAGCGAGCCAATTTCCGTCATTGCCCTGTCGCTCGGCTACGAATCCGAAAGCGCCTTCAGCACGGCCTTCAAGAGGGTCATGAACTGTACACCACGGCAATATGGCCGTGGCCGGAACCCCGCTTCCCCTTCAGCGTTCAACACGAGCCAACAGGACATGGCCGCTGCCCGCTGGTTGAAAGCCGGTTGATCCGGCCCGAGCCGAAGGGAATTCTCAGCCGCCGCTTAGCGCCCGCACCACATTCGGCAGCGCTGGCAGCGTCAACAAAACCGTGCCGGCAAGCCAGATAGACGAGACGACAATGCTCCTGGGCTGCGCCGACCAGCGCTCATAGAGCGCGGCCGGCACGCCGGCGAGCATGATGGTTATCGTCGACAGGATCAGCGCACTTGCCATGTAGACGATCTGGCTTAAGGGAGGCGCCCAAGCCGGATACCAGACCGGATAGAACAGGAACACCATCAGCACCCAAGGCGAAAAGATACCGTTGACGATGGCGACCGCCATGACAGGCACAAGAGCGTTTCTGTCCATTGCCTCAACCCCCCTGTGAAGCCATCGGCGCTATGCCGAAATTGATCAGCAAGACGAGATAGCCGATGCGCAAGGCCATAAGCCAGAGCACACTGAAGACGATCACCACCGGCTGGGTCAGGATAGATGGCGTGACGGTCCGCACGATCCGCAGGAACGGATCCGTGACGGACTTGAAGAAGCGCCAGATGTAGTTGTCCCAGCTTTCGGGCACGAAGAGGCCGAGCAGGAGACGCCCCATCAGCGTGTACATCACCGCGGCAAGGATGAAATTCGGTATGTGGAAATACCAGTAAGACCAGAATTCGTTCATGTGGAATTGTCCAAGGAGCGGCGGCGCCGCGTTATGCCAGCGACGCCCCCGAAATGAAAGCGGGGTCCGTCGCCGGACCCCGCCTCGAGCGCCAATCGCGATGCGCGATCAGGCCGTCTTTTCTTCCATCATCTGCTTGCCGCGCGGCACACGGATTTCCTCGATGAAATCCTGCATATCCCGGGACGGCGCCTTGGTGAGAAGGCTGACGATGATCATCACGGCGAAGCCCACCGGCAGACCAAACGCCGCCGACGAAATGTTCTTCACGCCCCACCACAGTTCCATGTTGGGCGTCGCCTTGTCGAAGTCGGCGCCGTACTGCGTCATGACGAGGTAGAAGATGGTGATGCCGAAGCCCGCGATCATGCCGGCGACCGCGCCAGCCGAGTTGGCCCGCTTCCACCAGACGCCGAGCACCAGGGCTGGGAAGAGCCCGCCAGCGGCAAGCGAGAACGCCCACGACACCATCGACAGGATGTCCGACGGTTTGGTTGACGCGACGTAGGCGGCCAGCACTGCGACCAAAACCAGCAAGATACGGGACACGATCAGGCGCCGTGACGTAGGCGCGTTCTGGTCGATCATCTTGTAGTAGATGTCGTGGCTGAGCGCGTTGGCGATGGCCAGCAGCAGGCCGTCCGCGGTCGATAGAGCGGCGGCAAGGCCGCCGGCGGCGACCAGGCCCGAGATGACGTAAGGCATGCCGGCCATTTCCGGCGTGGCCAGCACGATCATGTCGGCGTTGAGGTTGATGTCGGCAAACGAAAGTGCCGTCACGCCCTTTTCGGCGCAGGCCGCGACGATCGCCGCGGTGTCTGTCGCCGTCTTGCCGCAGATCTGCACGAGCGTGTTGTCGGCGGCGGCCCAGCGCATCATCCATCCGGCTTTCTCGCCGATGTTTTCAGGCGTCAGGCCCGACGCCACCAGGTCGAGCATCGTCCACTTGGCGAACGCCGCATAGGCGGGCGCCGTGAAGTAGAGGATGAAGATGAACAGCAGCGACCAGGCGACTGAGACGCGCGCTTCACGCACCGACGGGGTGGTGAAGTATCGCATCAGGACGTGTGGCAGCGACGCCGTCCCGACCATCAGGCAGAGGATCAGCAGGAAGTAGTTCTTGGCATCATAGCCGCCATGCGCGAATGGCGTGATGTGATGAAGCGTGATGCCTTGCGCCGTCTCAAGTGCGGTGATGTTCGCCAGCGCCTGGCCCTGCATCAATTGCGGGATCGGCACGCCGGTTTTCACCGTCGACATCCAGATGACAGGGATGAGATAGGCGATGATCAGCACGATGTACTGGGCGACCTGCGTCCAGGTGACGGCGCGCATGCCGCCGAGCATCGAGCAGACCAGGATGCCGGCCAGGCCGACATAGACCGCGACGTTGAAGTCGATGCCCAGGAAACGGGCCGAGATCAGCCCGGTGCCGAAAATCTGCGCGACCACATAGGTGAACGAGCAGGAGAACAGAACGACCACGCCGATCAGACGGGCAAGATTGCCGCCATAGCGCGCCGACAGAAAGTCGGGAACCGTGTAGGCGCCGAACTTGCGCAGATAGGGCGCAACGAGGATGGCCACGAGCACGTAGCCGCCGGTCCAGCCAAGCACAAAGCCGAGGCCGTCATAGCCGAGCAGGTAAAGCGAACCCGCCATACCTATGAAGGAAGCCGCTGACATCCAGTCGGCGCCGGTCGCCATGCCGTTGTAGAGCGCCGGTACGCGACGCCCGGCGACGTAATATTCGCCGACATGCATGGTGCGGCTCAGGACGCCGATCACCGCGTAGATGACGATGGTAAAGCCCATGAACAGGTAGCCGATTACAACGTTTTCGACACCCAAGGCGCTCAAGATAGCCATCAGGATGATGAAGGCTATGAAGCCGCCGGTGTAGATGCCGTAGATGCGGCCGAGATTGGAGGTGAAATCGCCTCCGCCTGCCGTAGTCGCTGTCGTGTTAGCCATTGGAGTCCCCCCGATCATTCTTCATTGACATGATGCTCTTCGTCGATCGCGTTCTGGCGCCGTGCGAACCAGAACAGCATGACGACGAAGGCGATGAGCGAACCCTGAGCGGCCATGTAGAAGCCGAGCGGAAAGCCAAAAATGACGATGGTGTTGAGTTGCTCCACGAACATGTGGATGACGTAACCGAAGAACACCCACAGTCCCAGCATGACGAACATGAGGCGCTTGGTCTTGTTCCAATAACTTACGCGGTCTGGCGTCGCCATAGCGTTGAACCTCCCTTGGTTGGCAGCTTGCGAACCGTCTCGAGCGCAAGGCGCCGTTTAAAGCTTGCCTCTTCCGCTAGTGCGGAAGCCCTCCGGCATATGTTGCGGCCAGGTATAGAATCAGCCGACCGTAACTTTATAAGAGTAACACTTCTTGTTGCTTTTGTTGATACGACTTTAGAATCGATGAGAGGACTGGAGAATCGGTGAGAGGACTTGAATCGGTAAGAGGGCTGGCGGTACGGCGGGGCGGAGGCTAAATGGTTAACATCGGTTGGAAACAAAACCGAAGGGAGAGCGCCATGGGCCTGCTGAACAATTTGTTGCCTGAGTTCCTGCGCAAGCCGCAGCCGATCGGCAGCGTCGGCGAACTGGCTGACTTCATGGATTCGCGCGCCGCCTTCCTGGCGCAGAAAAGCATCGTCGAGTTCTGCCGAGTCAGGGCAGGGGTCTACTGGCAGAAGCTGTTCAGCGAGAAGGAGTTCCAGGCGGCGCTCAACCATTCACGCTGGCGCGCCTACCCTGCGTGCTACGCCATCGTGGCGGAAATGGTGGAGGGCGCGCTGCGCGAACCTGCCGGCTTGCGCCAGCGAGGCCTGCCAGCGGCGCTGGAAAAAGTGGCCCTGGCAAGCTTCTCCAAATATGCCGTTCCGCAGGGCTCGCCCGCCACTTTCTGGGAGGACGCCGCCGAGCTCATACGTCAGCGCCTCGCCGCCACGCAGATCGGTCCGCCGCGGCCGGTGCGCGAAATCCCCGAGCCGCTGGCGCGAACGGTTTTCGAGATGGTCCCGATTCACCCCAATCTCCTGACCAATGACTACGACTACATTTTCAACTTCCTGAGAATGAATCTGCTGCGCGCGAATGAGGATTTCCTTGAGCAGGCTGACCGCAGCGCCCTCGTCGACGAACTGCTTGGTGCCGCGCGCATCTGAACTTTGTTCCTGCGCCGATATCCAAGGCTTCGCCCGGCCTTGCACCGTCCAAGCGTCGCCGGCTATGCGAACATCAGGTCCCGCACCAGGTCGGGTGCCGACTGGAGGCGCTTGATGAGGCTCTTGAGCTCTATTTGCTGCTCGCGCGTCAGGGCATTGACCTCGATGCGGTTGGATACCGGTATACCGGCATAGATGTCATGCGTCTGCTGAGCGAGTAGCAAGCCGATCAGCATGGCATGGCCAGCCAGCATCGCCTTCATGTCGCGCTCGCCGCCAATATCCAGCGCGATCAGTTTCTCGAGGCGGGCACGCGTGCTCCGCTCGCGGATGCCGTGGCGAATTGCAAGCGTGCGTGCGGTCGCGACGATCGGAAAAAGGCCATGCTTCTTGATGTTCAGCCGGCCATCTTCAAGTTGAAAGCCGCCAAAAACAGTGAAGGGATTGCCGGTTGTCATCTGCTCGCCGAGAAGCTTCGCGAACACCGGCTCGGCGTGGCCACGCTCATACGCATATTCGATGAACTGCGCGGCCAGCGTCGTGTCGCCGTGAACCGGCCGCAGATCATAGACGATATCGACGTTGAGCAGGTCCTCCGGCCGCAGGCGGCGAACCCAATCTTCGACGCGCGCCTTCCAGGTGTCGAGGCTTCCGCGGAACGCGGCGTTCGCGGCCATTACCCCGCCTTTGCAATACGGTACGCCTGATATGTCGAGCATGTCGGCGAGCTTGGCTCCGAGAATTTTGAACCAGCTGTCTTCGGGCCCATCCGGCTCGCCATCTGCGAAGACGATTGCGTTGTCCTGGTCCGGCGCCATCAGGCTTTCGCCACGGCCGCCTGAGCCGAGCACAAGCATCGCATAGGCGCAGGGCGGCGGGCCGTGACCCTCGATTTGCATCTGTTGTTCGGCAAGCACGGCGGCGCGGCGGGTAAGGGAGCAAAGTTCGTCGCTGATGATTTCCGCCACCACGCGCGGGTCGATCGCCTCGCCGATCAGCGAACGCACTACGCCCGGCAGCATCGACCAGGTGGCCGCCAGCTCGGCGGCGTCTTTGGCATGTTCGATCGTGTCGTCGAGATCGATGGCAGCGGCGGCGCGGAGCCTCAGCAGGTCACGCGCCGAAAGCACGCCGACCAGCATGCCCCCGTCATCGCGGACGGCAAGGTGGCGGACTTTCAGCCGATCCATGCGGCCGATCGCCCGATAGGCGAAGGCGGCGGCGCGGATGCTTATCAGCGGTCGCGTTGCGATGCTTGCGACCGGCATGTCAAAGGCGCGCTCGGCGTCCGACGATATGCGGCGCAGCAGGTCACGCTCGGTAACGATGCCATACTCCTCAATCGGTCGATCCGGCGTTCCTCGGTCGGACACAAGGACCGAGCTGATCTTGCGCTTCACCATGAGGTCGATGACCTGCCTTGTCAGCTTGGTCGACTTCACCACGACTGGCGGGCCGCTCATGAGGCTGCCGACGCGATGGCGATAGGCATATGGATCAACCGGCTGAAACGCGGGAGCCTGGGGTCGCGATACCGGCTCGGCCCAGCCGGCGCGATGGCCGGCTTCGAGAGCGTCCGAAAGGGCAAGGCAGGCGACCTCTGCCTCTCCGAGCGTTCGGATGTTGCGCTTGCGCAACTCCGGAATCAGCGCGGCAAAGATGTCTCCCGCCGCGATTGCATCGCCCAGGGCCGAATGGCGGCCAGCTATCTCCAGGCGAAGCCAGGCGGCGATCGTTTCCAGCGAATGGTCTGCCAGATTGGGATTTGCTATGGTTGCAAGAAGCCGGACGCACAGCGCCCGAGGCTTTTTCCAGGGCAAACGGGCGCGTCGGCATTCGCGCTCCCATACCGCCAGGTCGAAGCCGATCGAGTGGCCGACGAGGATACGGTCCCCGACGAACTCTTGGAATTGCGCCCATGCGTCCAGGAAGCTCCCGGCCCCGTCAACATCGGCATCCGTGATGCCGTGGACGAGCGAGGCCTCGGACGGGATCGCTTCGCCAGGATCGATGAGGAGATCGAGCTGAGGTTGCCGGACGACTTTGCCATGCGCGATGCCGACCGCGCCAATCTGAACCACGCGTGCCTTTGTGGCGTCGGGCCCGGTTGTTTCGGTGTCGACGGCCGCAGCCGCAATTGCTATCAGCGGTGTCGCGCCGGTCGCCAGCTTCAATTTCGTCCCCTTCGGCATAGCCGATAGCATTCCTCTGCTGGATGTCCCGGCTTGCCGAGACAGCGCTTTGTCGCTGCTGGAAAGATCGATCTTGCTTGCCCTGCAGCATAGAGCGCGCGGCCGGGCCGCGTCGATGGTCGAATTTTAGACTGTGGCGCTCGCGGAGTGCGCCGGTCGGTCCGGAGCTGCGCCCGCACGTCCATCCGAATCCCGGAGGTTCACCCGTCCAGGGGCATATTCGCCTTAAAGTGACTTGATACGGTCGAAGCGCTCGCACATTGTCGGCCCGTTTGTTGCCGAGGTAGCCGATGGATGAGATCAGGCGGGTTGCTGTGGGGTGCATCGGGCGCGCCGTAATGTTCGGATCGCTTGCCATCGGCTGTGTTATGATCGGCTTCTCCTTCAACCCGGTATCCGCCTTCCGCTCCGGCGCGTTCCTCACGCTGACCATGGTTTTGGCGCTGATGTGGAAAGCCACGACCGCAGGCAGCAAGAATCCCAAACACACCGAAGTCTGGCTTTATCTCGACGAGAAATCGCGCCCAGCCGATGGCCCGGCGCGACGGGTATTTGGCACCATTATGAGCGACGTTTATAAACTCTACGCCCGGGTCGCGCTTGGCGTTGCGGTTGGCTTCTTCCTCGTGTCGCTCATGCTGATGCTGTTCGGTCTGGAAGCTTACAGGCCGCCCAGCAAATAGGAGGCCGCTCCGCATCCCTGTCCCTCCGCCTGCAGGAGCCCGGGGTTTTTGTCATCGGGCCGATCAGGCTCGGAAGCACGGCCTAAGCAGAAAACAGACCAAATTATCACCCGAGTTGAGAAAAATATTCTAAGGATCGCTGGAAAATAGCACTCGACAAAGTCTACTGATTTTATAGATTAACCGTAGAGACGGAGGTCGATATGTCCTATTTCCAGAACACCCGGACTGCCCGCAAAGACCAACGGCTTGGTTCTGACCAGACTTGGCGGCCGGCCTATGCGGGCGCCTTTGCCTATCTCGTTTTTGCCCTTGCGTTCGTGTTCACCGGGGCAGTCGTTCTGGGCCTTATCCCTTGACCATGAAGTCCCGACCCGTCGGGCCCTGAATGATCAGGGGGTAGCGACCTGCCGCTTTCACAATACCGGAGTTGAATGAACCGAATTCAGGTGCGCTTTTGCGCGCCCAGTGATCCCAACGTGATGGAGGAGATGGCAATGCCGATCGAGTTCACGCATGTTCCCGGTAAAGCTCACCCCGCCGACTCAACCGTGCCGTTTTTCTACGATTTCGCGGAAACCGCGACAAAGCTGTCGCTGGTCGAGGACATCGGCTTCCAAAAGATCATCGTCGACGATCCGGCCGGGTTGCTGACCAATATGGATATTGCCGCCCAGGCGCTGAGCCGCACCTCATCGCTGGAGGTCGTTCTCGCGCATTGGGCGGGTGTGATCGAGCCGACGGTGGCGGCGCGGCAATTGGCGGCCCTCGACGCAGAAAGTGGCGGTCGGCTGTCGCTCAGGATGCTCAGCGAGCCGCTAAGCGACGCCGACGCCGAGGCACGTCCGGTCGGCCATACGGTCGTCTGGCAGCGGATCGACGAATATCTGGTGCTGCTGAAGCGGTTATGGTCGAACGACAGGCCGTTCGATCATGAAGGCGCTTTCTACAGCGTCAGGGCCGGCTATGTGCCGCGCAAGGGACCGCATGGCGCCGACATGACCATCCGCATGGGCGGACAGTCCGGAACGGCGCTCAGGGTCGCCGGGCGGCATGCCGATGTCTTCGAGCTGACGCCGGGTTCGCTCGACGAGATCCGGCAGCTGATGCAGCGGGTGCGCGGTGCCGCCGCCGAACACGGCCGGGCCGGCAAGCTGCGTTTCGCGCTTCCCGTCAGGATACGTTCGGAGGACAACGCCGTCTGCCAGAAAGCGGTCGAAATTGCCGGGCCTCCGGCGCAGGTCGCGCTGGCGCTGCTTCCTTATGCGGCCTTGGGAATCCAGGAATTCATGATCGTCGGCGTCGACAGGCCGCGCGAAATCGCGACGGCTGGCCGCGAAGTGATCGCGCTGTTGCGCAACTCGCTGGCGCGTCGCGAGGC
>NZ_SUEO01000208.1 GCF_004962925.1 Mesorhizobium sp.
GGCCGGGTATCAATTTCAGGTCGACCTCGACAGGACGTTGCTATTGCTGGATCCCGAGTGGGTCCGGGAATGGCGCGCCATTTCCGTGCGTGCAGCTAGTCTAGGTGTGATCTGCAAGAAGCCGGACCAAGCGGGACACGTCCTCCGGGCGGAACGGCTTCTCGATAACCGGGCGCCCGCTCCGCTCGAGGAACCGGCCGGCGGCCGGGCCAAGTGTGTCGCCGGTGACAAAGCCAATATGGCGTACAAGATGGGGCTTCGCCTCCTGAAGCCAGTAAAAAAATGATGGCCCATCGCCATCGGCCATTCGGATGTCGCAAAGGATGATGTCATAATCGTTGGTGCGCACAAGCGCTTTAGCGTCCTCGCCGCTCGCAGACAAGTCGCAGGTGAAACCCTGCCGGTCGAGGAGTTCAGCAAGGATGCCGGCGATTTCGTCTTCGTCGTCAACGACAAGGGCCCGTCGGACCTCGGGTTCGGCCACCTTTTTGTCGATCGATTCAAGAACTCTTTCGGGTGCCGACGTCTCCGCTACACCAATCGGGATTTGGATCACGAAAGAGGCGCCCCAGCCCGATTGTGACGGCTGCAGAACCAGGCTCCCCCCTTGGGCCTCGATCAGACCCCGAGAAACGGCCAAGCCGATGCCCGTGCCAATACCTTGCGGTTTGGTGGTGAAGAACGGATCGAAAATACGATTGCGGATCTGCTCCGGAACGCCCGGGCCGTTGTCGCTGACGGTGAGGGCGACGTTGGATTTGGAAGGATCGTGCCGAGCGGACACGGCAATCCGACGCGGGCCAGAGATTTCCTCAAGCGCCTGCTGGGCGTTGACGATGAGATTAACCAGGACTTGATGGATCTGGTCGCCATCCGCCCAGACGCGCGGCAGGGCGGGCTGCACGTCTTTTGCAAGCTTGATACCGCCCGTTTTGAGACCATAGGAAAGCAGGTCGATCGCTCCATCGACCAACGCGGAGACGTCCACCTCACGCCGTTCGCCAGCGCGCTGACGCGCCATGGCAAGAAAAGTGCGCACTATTCGGGCACAGCGCTCCGCCGCAGCTTCGATTTTTACGCTGCGCTCGGCGATCTTGTGGAGGTCGGTATCGCGTAGCAGGTGAGCGTTGGCAGCTTCGCGCAGCATGAGCGCCTGACCGGTGACAATTGAAAGCGGGTTGTTGAGCTCGTGCGCGACACCGGCAAGCAGCGAGCCTAGAGCTGCAAGCTTCTCACTCTGATGCAGCGCGTCGCGCTGGCGCTCGATTTCCTCCTGGGCACGGCGGACCTCGGTCAAGTTACGAATATGTGCCGTGAAGAACCTGCGGTCCGGCAGCCGCACCTCCGTTATCGCTAGTTCGACCGGCAGCAACGTACCGTCGGAGCGCATTGCTTCGATCTCAACCCGGCGACCCAGGACCGCCGCTTCCCCGGTGAGCATGTATCGCTCCATGCCCGCATGATGTCGAGCACGCAGGTGCTCGGGAACGATCAGTTCAGCGATTGGCTTGCCGACAACCGCTTCGCGGCTGTAGCCGAAGGCTGTCTCGGCAGCAGGATTGAATTCAACGACGCGGCCGTCCTCGTCGATTACGACGACGCAGTCGAGCGCGGATGCGATAATCGCGGACGACATGGTTTCCACTGCAGTCTGCGCTTCGAGCCGCTCGGCAAACTCGCGCTCGCGTAGCTTGTGCTCTGTGAGGTCGAGACCGATAGCTATGACGCCCTGGATTTGCCCAATGGCGGACATGAAGGGAACGAGGTTCTCCTGAATATAGCGCCTACCCAGCCCGCCATAGTTCGCCCAACCCTCCCAGCGAACTCTCTCTCCAGAGTAGACCTTCGCCGCGATTGCCGAGTAGGAATCAAAAACCGGCTGCCCGAGGACAGCGGCCACGTGCCGCCCTATAATCCGATCAATCGGTAGCTTCACGAAGTCGAGAAACTCGCGATTTGCATAACGATAATGGTGGTCGCGATCGATGAACACCGCCCGGGCCGGCATGGCATCGAGGAGCGCATGCAGAACGCCGATGTCTGGCAAGTTGGAACTGCCCATATCGCCCGCTCCAGGGCCGGCCACCGCCCGTTCAACCATGTCCAGGGGCTGATCCGTCATGCGCGCGTCTCGGGCGGGGTAAATAGATAACCGACACCGCGGATCGTCCGAATGATTTCGGGCTTGGCCGGGTCGATCTCGATCTTGCGGCGCAACCGCGTGATGCGAATATCAATGCTTCGATCGAAGGGTTCGATTGCGCGGCCGTGAGCGAGCTCGAAAATATGTTCGCGGCTGAGTACGCGATGAGGGTTTTCGACGAATACCCTCAAGAGCTCTATTTCCATCAAAGTCAGGCGCTGCCTCTCGCCATCGGAAGCCACCAGGCAATATCTAGGAAAATCGAGCATGACTTTTCCGAATGGGATCAGCCCTTCTTCCCTTTGCGATGGTACCCGATCGGCCAAAGCCACCGGTCCCGCATTGGGCACGTCACTTTGGCTGCCTCTCTTGAGCCGCCGCAAAACCGCCCTGAGCCGCGAATGCAGTTCCCGTAGGTCGAACGGCTTAGCCACATAATCGTCAGCGCCGATCTCAAGACCAACGATGCGGTCGATCACGTCACCAGCCGCCGTGACCATGATGATGGGCACCGAGCTGGAGGCGCGCAAGCGGCGCGCAATGGCAAAACCATCTTCGCCAGGCATGTTGACGTCAAGCATGATGAGATCCGCAGGTCCGGCTACCAGATGAGCATCGAGCGCACGACCGTCCTCCGCGGTCCTGACGTCAAAGCCCTGCTGGCCGAGATAGTCGGCAAGTGTTTCTCGCACGCCTTCCTCGTCGTCAACCACGATCAGCCGCGGCGGGCAAAGCGTTGTCATGGATCGGCCGTGCCTCGCTCTGCCAATGCGCGTGGGGCGCTCCAAACCTGGCTGGCTTGCTCGCCCCTGCCTTTCAACCATTTACGACCTGATACCGCAGGCGAAGCGACCATGAGGCGGAGAGTAGCGACTTCCCGGCGTCCTCGCCAGTGGACGAATCAATGATGCCAGAGATTTCCAGTGCGGAGAGATTGCAGGTCTAAGCAGGGCCGTTTCCACGGGCGACATTGAGTTTCCACGCTTATCCACACGCCTGCATCCATCCCGCCAGGCGATGACAACCTCGAAAGCGGTCCTTGGAGGGCAGGAACATGTCGAATCGTTCATCACCACCATCTGGAGCCAGGCAGCTTCAGCACAACACGATGCGGCTGCGCGGGATTCTGGCTGCGGCTGGCGCCACGACCGCCATGGCGTTCGGATTTGGCAGCCTGGCGCTGACATCCGTCTTCATCAGACCGCTTGAGGCGGAGTTTGGCTGGTCGCGAGCCGACATTAGCCTTGCCTATACGCTCTCGAGCGTCGGCATGGCCTTTGGCGGGCTGTTCTGGGGCCGGCTGTCGGACCGCCTGAATATCAGAAGTCTGCTATTCATCGGTTCGGCTGGCATGGTGATCGCGCTCGCCGCGCTTTCCTTCGCCACTTCGCTCTGGCAGATCTATGCGGCCAACTTCGCGTTGGGCGGGCTAGGGTTTGCCTGTCTCTACGCGCCGGTACTTGCCGTAACCGGGCTCTGGTTTCACCGCCGCAGCGGCCTGGCGATCGGGATCGTCACAGCAGGCGGAGCCCTAGGCCAGGGCATAATGCCCTACGCGGCAAATGCCTTGATCGACGGCGTCGGCTGGCGCCTCGCATACGCGATCATGGCTGTGGCGACGATGGCTATGCTGGCGATCTTCATGCCGGCGGTTCAGGCGCCGCCCGTTGCCGCACCGGTGCATCTTTCAGCGAAGCCAGGTTTCCAAGGTGGCCGTCTTTCTCCGGTGACGCTGCTATGTGCCGCAGCATTCCTCTGCTGCGCCTGCATGGGCGTCCCGCTGGTGCACCTCACGAGCTTCGTCACGGCCGTGTGCGGATCTTCGGATGTCGGCTCGCTCAGCCTGCTGATCGCCATGCTGTTCGGCGCCGTCGGGCGAATCGCATTCGGGCTCCTCGCCGACCGGGCAGGCAGTCTTGCTGCCTATGCCCTTGCATCTTTCATTCAGACGGCATGCGTAGCGATTTTTCCCGCGCTGGACCAGCAACTGAGCCTGCTGGCGCTGTCGGCGGTTTTCGGCTTCGGCTTTGCCGGAAACATGACGTGCCTGATCCTTTGCGTGCGCCAATTTGCACCAGCCGAACGCTTTGGCCAGTCACTCGGCATCGTCATGCTGATCGCCTGGGTGGGCATGGGCGTGGCCGGTTATTTCGGCGGCTTCATCTATGACAGCTTCGGCAGCTATGGGCCTGCTTTCCTGCTGGCATTTGTCGCGGGCGCGGCCAATCTCGCGGTTCTGGCCGTATTGGCAGCCTCATCCGGCGCGAGAGCGCAGGTCCCATGCGGCCGCCTTCCGGATCCTGCGATGAGCCGCTGATTCAAACGTCGAAATCCACTTATCCACGGTGATTCGAACGCTGCAAACCACGACTGCCTGCCATTTTTAGAGATCGAAGGGACCGACGATGTCCCATCGTCACCAAGCAAGGACCGGCTAAGATGAGCAGTATCTACGACAGCATTCTCGACACGATCGGCGACACGCCGGTCGTCCGCCTTTCCCGCATCAACAACGGCGCTGCTTCGCTCTATGCCAAGATCGAGGCGTTCAATCCTGGCGGCTCGGTCAAGGACCGTTTTGCAGCCGCGGTCATCGAAGAAGCGGAGAGTTCCGGCGCACTCGTGGCTGGCCAGACGGTGATCGAGGCGACGAGCGGCAACACAGGCATAGGATTGGCCATGGTTTGCGCTACGAAAGGCTACCCTCTCGTCATCGTCATGCCGGAAAACGCCAGCCTCGAACGCCGCAAGCTGATGCGTTTCTTCGGTGCCAAGGTTGTGCTGACACCTGCCGTCGAGCGCGGCAGCGGCATGCTCGCCAAGGCGATCGAGCTAGCCGAAACGCACGGCTGGTTCCTCTGCCGGCAATTCGAGACGCCCGTCAACGCCGATATTCATGCCCGCACGACAGCGCTCGAAATCCTCGCGGCGTTCCGGGACCGTCCGCTGGACTACTGGGTCACCGGCACCGGGACCGGCGGAACGCTTGCCGGTGTGGCGCGGGTGCTCGAGCGCGAGCGGCCGGAAACGCGGATCATCGTCTGCGAGTCCGACAATTCGGCGCTGCTGTCGAGTGGCATTCCCCAAACTTTCGACGAACACGGACTGCCGACTCGGGCGCACACTCGCTTCCGGCCACACCCGATGCAGGGGTGGAGCCCTGATTTCATTCCGCAAATCGTCGGCAACGCGATGGCTGACGATCTTGTGGACGAGATCCTACCCGTTTCAGGCGCCAACGCTCTAGAAGCCGCGCGTCGGCTTGCCACGGAAGAAGGAATACTGGCGGGCATCTCCGGCGGGGCAACCTTGAGCGGGGCTCTGGAAATTGCTCGACGCGTCGGCCCGGACCCGAACGTGCTCTGTATGTTGCCTGATACGGGTGAGCGGTATCTCAGCACGATTCTGTTCGATCACATCAGCGAGGAAATGTCGCCCGCCGAAGAGGCGATCCCTCGCTCCACACCCGGCTACCGCTTCGACCGGCCGCCGTCCTTCTGCCCTTTCATCGGCACCCGTAAACGAAATCCAAATCGACCAGTCGGCGCATGCGCTTGTCGATGAGGCGATCCATGATCCGGAGCGTCCGGTGGTCATGTTCGCCCTGACATGGTGCGAATTCTGCTGGACGGTAAGAAAGCTCTTCGACCGTGCCGGAATCGCCTACAGGTCCATCGAAATCGATACTCCGGAATTCCAGAAGAACAGCCTGGAAGGGGAAATCCGCAAGGCCCTGAGGGCTCGGATCGGTTCGCCTACAATTCCGCAGGTCTTTGTCGGCGGCGAGCATATCGGTGGCTGCATGGATACGCTTGCGGCCTGGCGGGACGGCACGCTCGCCGCCCGGCTGGAGTTCGTTGGCGCAAACTACACGCCCGGCGCTTGCGCAAATCCCGAGAGCCTGCTGCCCCGATGGATGCGCGCGGCAGCGTGAGATCCCGTCTCCGGCTTTTCAGAGTGCCGTCGCCACCACCAAAGCGAGCCGGAACGGGCGTGATCCCTTCCGGCTCGGCTTTCATCTGCACTTATCCGTGTCGGCTTTCCTACTAAGGGAGAGCAAATCAGAGCGCAGGCGGAAACCTCACGCTTCTGGAAACCAACGCTTTCGGCAGCGGCACGCACTTGATACAATCAATTGCTAATTTAGCAGGCGCACTGGGGTCAACAAAGTGTCGCTCGAAATTCGCGTCCTCGGAGATCTGACCGTCCTTCGCCTTGGCGAGGTCCTTTCCTTGCCGCCTTCGAAAAAGACGCGGGCGCTGCTGGCCTATCTTGCGCTCGTGGAGCGCCCGCAGCGGCGCGAGCGCCTTTGTGAAATGTTCTGGGAGGTACCGGACGATCCTCGCGGCGCCCTGCGCTGGAGTCTCTCGAAGATACGACAGGTTGTCGACCTCGGGGACGGCGGGATCTTGGAAGCCGACCGCAGCGCAGTTCGCCTGAACACCAGCGAAGTCGTGCTGGACATCGCGCCGCTCCGCGGTCTTGGCGTTCGCGACATAGAGGCTCTCGAGCTCGAGAAACTGGAGGCCCTCGCCGGAGCGTTCCGCGGAAGTTTTCTGGATGATCTCTCACTGCCGCGCTGTCCGGAATTCGAAGCCTGGCGCATTGCGACCGCCGACGAACTGCACGTGACGCATCTGCGCATCCTTCGGGTGCTCGTCGACCGGCTTGCGGATGAGCCGGTGCGTGCGCTTTCGCACGCCCATGTCCTGCACGGATTGGAGCCCGGGGACGTGGCACTTCGAGCGGACATCCGCCGGCTGAGCGAGGCAGCACGGCAATCCGCCATGGTCCAGGGCCGCGCTTCGAGAACCGACACCGAGGCCGCTCCCACCGGCGAGACCGTCGCTCCGACGCATGTTTGGCCTGCGGCGGAGATACAGCTCCGCCCTCCGCCGGAGCGGGTCCTTGCGCAGGAGATCCGCCGGTGCACAACGCCCGACGGCGCGCACCTGGCCTATTCCTTGAGTGGTCAAGGCCCCCCTTTGGTAAGAGCCGCCCACTGGATGTCCCATCTCGAGCTCGAATGGGACAGTCCGGTGTGGAAGCATTGGATCGAGGGCCTTTCAGCGCACTACCAGCTGATACGCTACGACCAGCGCGGCAACGGCCTATCGGACCGTTATCCCGCCGACCTATCCTTCGAGGCCATGGTCGCCGACCTGGAGAGCATCATCGATGCGGCCGGTCTGCGCCGCGTTTCTCTGCTTGGCATTTCCCAGGGGTGCGCCGTTTCGATAGCCTATGCCGTCCGCCATCCCGAGCGCGTGGCGGGGATGGTGCTGTATGGCGGATTTACTAAAGGCTGGCGCAAACGGGGCAATCAGCGCGAAATAGCGCGCCGCGAAGCCATGGGAGCGCTGATACAGGAAGGCTGGGGCCAAGACGACCCGGTGTTTCGCCAGATGTTCACCTCCCTCTTCATTCCGGAAGCAACGCCGGAACAGAGGAATTGGTACAACGAGCTGCAACGCAATACCGTCTCGCCTGAGATTGCCCATCGCATCTTCGAGGAAGGCGCCGTCATCGACGTGGACGAGCTGTTACCTCGGGTTCGTGTTCCGACCCTCGTAATGCATGCCACGAGGGACGCAGTCATTCCGTTCGATCATGGCCAGGCGATGGCCGGCAAAATCCCCGGCGCGCGTTTCGTTGCGCTCGACAGCGTCAACCACGTGCTGCTTGGCCATGAACCGGCATTCGCGACCTTCGTGGACGAAACGCGTCGTTTCCTAGCAGACCCCGAACAGACGCAGCAACTAGCAGGCCCTCCGGCGTCCTTGGGGATCAACCGCTCTCGGCAGTACATAACAGTACTCGCCGCGGAAGTGGTCAGTCCCATGCATCTCCTCGAAGCGGAGGATCCGGAAGTGGCAATCCGTGAACTCCAGCCCGTCGAGGATCGGGTCATACAAGTCGTGGAGAGCCATGGCGGCGTCGTGACGTCGGCTGCTGACGGGACAATCACCGCAGCGTTCGGCCTCGCTCGCGCCACCGAGGATCACGCTTATCTCGCTTGTCGCGCGGCGCTCGCGGCCAAGCTGGCAGTGGAGGAGCTTTCCCAGGGCGGGACACAGTTGAGGGCCGGAATAGACACCGGCGAGGTGATCGTACGGCAGCAATGGACGACCGAAGCCAGCAAGGTCGAACTGGCCGGAGCCGCTCCTCGTGCAGCCAACCGGCTGATGCGTGCCTTGCACCGTGCGACGATCGCCGCGACAGGCCGCGCGCGCGCAGCCGCCGGTGGCTATGTGCAGATGCACCGCCTAGCGCACTCGGAGCACCCGCAACTTGGCCGCGACGAACGCATTTACGAGCTGTTGGGCGAAAATTACGCTCTGTCGCGCTGGCACCTGAGGGCCAACCGCGGCCTCACCGGACTGGTGGCGCGCGAGCTCGAGCTCAAAATCCTTCTTGCAACCTGGCGCCGCGTCAGGGAAGGCCACGGCCAAGTCGTCGGAATCGTCGCCGATCCCGGCATGGGCAAGTCGAGGCTTGCCCATGAATTTCTCTCCCTCGACGAGGTGGCCGGTTTTACTGTGCTCGAATGTGGCGGTCTGGAGTTTGATTCGTCAGTTGCTCTTGGCGCTGTAAAGAAGCTGTTGCTCTCGGCTTGTGGCATTCGCGGCGAGGACGGCTTGGCGGAAGCCCAGCGTCTGTTTGCCTTCAAACAGGCGGAACTGGACCTGGATCCACGTCACACGGCGCCGCTTTCCTTCCTCGCGGACCTGCCGATCAACGATTCTTCCTGGCGGCATCTCGATGCGCGGGAGCGGACCTCACGGGTATCCGAGGCGATGAGCGCTTTTCTCGTTGCCTTGAGCCGGGCCTCGCCCGTAGCCGTGCTTATCGAGGATCTGCACTGGATCGATGCCGAGAGCGAGACCGTGGTGAACAGGCTGGTCGAAGTCATGGGTGCCAATCGTATCATGCTGCTCGCCACCTACAGGCCGCAGTACCGGCACGAATGGAACCGCCGCGGCTATTTCCAGCAGATAAGGCTGGAGCGGTTCTCGCGGGACGAAATGGAGCAGTTCCTCACCGAATTGCTGGGATCCGATCCAAGCCTGGGGGAACTGCGGAAATCACTTGCCGAGCGGGCAGAGGGCACGCCGCTATTTCTGGAAGAAATGGTGCGCGGACTGGTTGCGGACGGTGCCCTTGCCGGCCAGTCCGGCCGCTACGAGCTCAAGAGGCCGGTGGAATCCATCACCATCCCGTCAACGGTTCAATCGCTCATCGCCGCACGCATCCAGCAGCTGGGTGACTCCGAAAGGCAGGTACTTCAAGTCGCTTCGGTTATCGGCAAGAATGTCCCGTTTCCGCTGCTGAGGGCACTCTCGCCGCTGCCGGAGGCGGAGCTGGAGGTATGCCTGGCCAAACTGCAGAGTTTGGAATTCCTGTTCGAGGTCCAGAGCTATCCTCACGTGGAATATACGTTCAAGCACGCGTTGACGCTCAAGGTGACCTACGAATCCCTGCTGGCGGAGGACCGAAAAAGGCTGCATCGGGCTGCATTGGTTGCGATGGACAGACTCTATGCCGGATCGCTGAACCACCACATCGAGGAACTGGCCGAACACGCGCTTCGTGCCGAGGCGTGGGAACCTGCCGCGGATTATCTGCTGCAAGCGGCGGGTCGGGCCGAGGAACGCTCGGCCTATTCCGCCGCGGTCCAGCTCCTCGAAAGCGCTCGCAAGGCGGTCGCCGCGTTGCCCCGAAATCCGAAAACTCTCGCCCAGGCGATCAATCTGCGGGTGCGGATGCGACCCGCCTACGGCGCCCTTGGTGCCTACCAGAAGGCGCTGCCGCAGCTGTTAGAAGCGCGCGAACTGGCCATGGAACTGGGCGATCCGCAACTCATCTCCGACGTGTTGCTCCACTTGAGCTATCTCAACAGCTCCCACGGCCGCTACGAGGAGGCGCTGGAACCGGCCGACACACTCAAGCGCGGTGCGACGACAAACGGCGTGCAGCGCTGCATAAGCGAGTCGGATCTGGCCGCCTCACAGGCGCTTCTGATCCGCAGTGAGGCGCGGCAGGTGCTGGAGCGGCTTGTTCCGCATGAGGAGAGGTTCACCAAAGCGTGGCGTCTGGAGCGTTTCGGACAGCTCGGTGCGCGTGCGGTTTGGTACCTGGGGCACCGCGCGCAGGCGGAAGCGCGCCTTGGCCGGTTCGACGATGCTGAGCGCTCGCTTGCCGAGCTGCGGAAGGTCGTTGCCGAAGTGGCGCGCCCGATCGACAGCTGCGCGGCCGCCTATTTCACCGGTGTGGTGGGCGTCCTGCGCGGGCCCGAGCCGGCGCTTGTCGAGGCGCTGCAGTTGTGGTCCTCCGAAGCCGCGACCAGCGCGTCTATCCTACTCCGGCCATGGCTATTGACGGTGCTCGGGCATGCGGAATTCCTGCTCGGCCGCAACCACGACGCGGGCGCTACCTTGGAAAGTGCGGTGACCGAGTCTCAGCGGCTCGATCTTGCCCAGTTCGAATGTCACGCGCGCGCGGTGCTCGCCTGCGTGCGTGCGCGCCTCTGTGAGCCGGAAGCTGCGGCCAATCTCGACCATGCGCTGGAACTTGCGCGGGAACGCGGCGACCCGTGGAGCGAGATCATCGTACTGCGCGGCCTTGCGGAGCTGAAATCTTCCAGATTGGCCGTTAGCTGGCTCGAACAGGCCTGCAGCCTTGCCAGGCGGTTTGAACTACGGCCGGAGCTTGCCCGCTCCTTGCTAGCTCTGGGGCTCGCGGAGCGGCGCGGCAAAATCGCTGGTGCGGATGCCACTCTCGCGGAAGCGGACAAGCTCTACGCCGAAATGCAGATGCGGGAGGATTTCTTCGGCGCGGACGAGCCGATCGGAAGTGTGCTGCCCGTTCGCGTCCCCATCGCCGATATGGTGTGATCTCCGCACCAAGGATCCACTTCGTTCAGTCTTGTCCGGCTCAAATGTGGCGAGAATCTTGCCGAGATAAAGCCGAGGTTCGGCCGTCGACATTAGGCCCTACCTGGCCCATTGCGAACTTCCGCGCTTCTATGGAGGGAAGCTGGCGAGGCTGGCGAAAAGGTTGCGTTCCCTGAACGAAAAGGGCGATCCGCGGTCACGCAGCTCGCGATCCCGCGGTCATGGAGCAATATCTGCCGGACCAAACGATCCGCCACCACGTCTGCGTGGGTCAGCGGCCCCATATGTCCGGCGCCACGAACAATCGCCCCGATCGCGGCCGGAACGCGGGAAACCACAGAATCCCATTGACCAGCCAAGCCCGCTCCCCGAACGTAACCTCTTGCCGCGGCAGTGCGACACCCGCCAGACAAATTCTTCCCCAACGATGTTCAGCACAAAAAACGGGAGCCACGCGCTGAGAATCCAGT
>NZ_SUEO01000209.1:0-9572 GCF_004962925.1 Mesorhizobium sp.
TCAAAAGACCCGCCGGTGCGACACCTCAGACGTACCGGTTGACGATATTCTCGAGCAGTTCCTGGCGGCCGGATTTGGGCTGCGGCTCGATCTTCTTCTTGACGACGCGCTCGGCGATCTCCTCCAGCGTCCGCTTGCCGGCAAGCATCGCCTTGGCCTCGGCAGAGTTCCAGCCGGCATAGCGCTCGGCCAGCGGGGCGGACAGCGCCTTGTCCTCGACCATTTTGGCGGCAGCCTTGAGGCCGCGTGCGCAAGCGTCCATGCCGCCGATATGGGCGATCAGCAGATCCTGCGGATCGAGCGACTGACGCCGCAGCTTAGCGTCGAAATTGGTGCCGCCGGTCTTGAAGCCACCCGCCAGCAGGACCTGGTAATAGGCCAGCGCCATCTCCGGCACATTGTTGGGGAACTGGTCGGTGTCCCAGCCCGACTGGTAGTCGTTGCGGTTCATGTCGATCGAGCCGAAGATGCCGAGTGCATTGGCCAGCGCCAATTCATGCTCGAAGGAATGGCCGGCCAGGATCGCATGGCCCTGCTCGATGTTGACTTTGACTTCCTTCTCCAAGCCGAAGCGTTTCAAGAAGCCGTAGACCGTAGCGACGTCATAATCGTACTGGTGTTTTGTCGGCTCCTGCGGCTTCGGCTCGATCAGGATGGTGCCCTTGAAGCCGATCCGGTGCTTGTAGTCGACGACCAAATTGAGGAAGCGGCCGGCCTGTTCCTGCTCGCGGGCAAGGTCGGTGTTGAGCAGCGTCTCATAGCCTTCGCGGCCGCCCCACAGCACATAGTTCTCGCCCTTCAGCCGTTTGGTGACGTCGATGCAGTGCTTTACCGTCGCTGCCGCATAGGCAAAGACATCCGGGTCGGGATTGGTGGCGGCCCCCGACATGAAGCGGCGGTTGGAGAACAGGTTGGCCGTGCCCCAAAGCAGTTTGACGCCGGTCTGCTTCATCTTGCCGGCGAAGTAATCGGCGATCTCGTCGAGGCGAGCGGCACTTTCGGAAAAGTCCCTGCCTTCCGGCCGTACATCGGCATCGTGGAAGCAGAAATAGGGTGCGCCGAGCAGCGAAAACATCTCGAAGGCGACATCGGCCTTGAGCTTGGCCAACTCCATCGTGTCGGTGCCGCCGGCCTTGGCGAACCAGGGCCGATCGAAGGTCTGGCCGCCGAACGGATCGCCGCCCGGCCAGGCGAAGGAATGCCAGTAGGCGACGGCAAAGCGCAGATGGTCTTCCAGCCGCTTGCCGGCGACCACCTCGTCGGGATCGTAGAACCGGTAGGCCAGCGGATTGGTCGAATCCGGTCCTTCGTATTTGATGGTCTTGATGTCGCCGAAAAAGCCGCTGCTCATGATTGTCTATCCTCTCGCATGGTTCTGTCCTGATTACCTCAGGCGTAATTGGTTTCGCGCTGGCGCTGGGTGAAAAGGGCCATGTCAAAGCCACTCAACAACGGAGACAGACCATGACCGACCTCAACACGATCGCCGAAAACTACATCACCGCCTGGAATGAGAGCGACACCGCGCGCCGGCAAGCCTTGCTCAAGGCGGCCTTCACCGAGGACGTCAGCTATCGCGATCCGATCATGCAGGGCGACGGCCATGACGGCGTCGCCGCACTGATCGACGGCGTCCAGCAGCGTTTTGCCGGCTTCCGTTTCTCGCTGAAGGGCAAGCCGGACGGGTTTGGCGACACGATCCGCTTTTCGTGGAATCTCGGGCCGGAAGGCACGGATTCCGTCATCGAAGGCACCGACATCGGCGTCATCGAGAATGGCCGCTTGAAAAGCGTCACCGGCTTTCTCGACAAGGTTCCGGCACAGTGAGGTCATCTCAGGCCTCGGCAGGGGTGGGAAACCACTCACGCCGTGGCGGCCTTGATGGCTGGGTAAAGCAAGCGGTAGCGCTGATAAGCATCCGCATAGGCATCGCTTAATGCGGCGACCGGTTCGATGGTGGCATCGGTGGCCGGCGCCGTGCACACTCTGAGCGGATCGGCACCCGTCGCCGCGATCATGCCGAGCCGGGCTGCACCGAAGGCAGCGCCAAAATCGCCGTCGGCGGGAATGTCGACGGGCAGGCCGAGCGCGGTGGCGATTACCTTCAGCCAGTAGCGCGAGCGCGAGCCGCCGCCGATCGCTGTCACCCGCGACAGCGTCGTGCCGGCCCTGGCCAAGGCTTCGAGACTGTCGCGGAAGGCGAAAGCCACGCCCTCCAGCACGGCCTGGGTCAACACGGTGCGGCTGGTTTCATGCGCAAGCCCGGTAAACGAGCCGCGAATGGCCGAGTCATTGTGCGGCGTGCGCTCGCCAGACAGATAAGGCAGGAAGGACACGCCGGTCGGCGCTTTCAGCGCATCGCCGAGTTCGGCGGTCAACTCGCCGGCGCCTTTCCCTGATATTTCCGACAGCCAGTTGAGCGAATCGGTTGCCGACAGGATGACGCCCATCTGGTGCCAGGTGTCGGGCAGCGCGTGGCAGAACGTATGCACCGCGCTTTCCGGGTTTGGCAGATAGGACGCGTTGGCGGCGAACAGCACGCCTGAGGTGCCAAGCGAGACGAAGGCCTGGCCGGCTGCGACCGTGCCCATGCCGCAGGCCGACGCCGCATTGTCGCCCGCGCCGCCGGCGATCGGGATGCCGGCCTGCATTCCCCATTTCGAGGCCAATTCGCTGCGCAAGGCGCCAGCCTTCTCAGTGCCTTCGACCAGCGACGGCATCTGCCTTTCGTCGAGCGACGTGGCAGTGAGCAGGTCGGATGACCAGCCCCGCTTGCCGACATCGAGCCACGACGTGCCGGCCGAATCCGACATCTCCGAAATGTGTTCGCCGGAAAGCCAGAGTCGCAGGAAATCCTTCGGCAGCAGGACCTTTGCCACCTTGGCGAAAATATCAGGCTCGTTGTTTTTTACCCAGACCAGCTTCGGCGCGGTGAAACCGGGAAAGACGATGTTGCCGGTGAGCTTGCGAAAGCGCGGATCGGCGTCGAGCTTGGCCGCCTCGGCATGGCTGCGTGTGTCGTTCCACAGAATGCAGGGGCGCAGCACCTGGTCGCCGGCATCGAGCAAGGTAGCGCCGTGCATCTGGCCGGACAGGCCGATGCCCTTCACGGCCGCGAGCTGCCCCGGATGGGAGCCCTTGAGCTCGGCGATCGCTTGCTCGCAGGCGCGGATCCAGTTGGCGGGATTCTGCTCCGACCAGCCGGGATGCGGCCGCGACACGTCGAGTGAAGCATGGCCTGAGCCGATGACGGACTGCCCGGCATCGATCAAAAGCGCCTTGACGCCCGACGTGCCCAGATCGAGGCCGAGATACATGGTATCCTCCCAATGCCATTAATTTTTTCGGATCTCGAAAAAATCTGACTTGGCAGTTTTTAAGACAAGATCCGCCTCCGGTCAATTCTCCGACAAAACGTCCGCCCGACGTGAGAACAGCGCCGACAGCGGACTGTCCGGCCGCGCCAGCGCGCGTTCCGCGGCAAGCGCCTTTGCCAGCGCATGGTCGCCGGATCGCAGCGCCGCCTCGATCAGCGTCAGGTCGATGACGTCGCGTTGCGCGTGGCTGCCGCCGAAGCGATGGGCGATCGCCCGGATAGGGCGTATCAGGCGTACCGTCTCGGCATAATTGCCGTCGCCGAACGCCTTGATGGCGAGCGTCAGGGGATGGCCGACGTCCCGGGTGAAGGCGGCGTTGTCATCGTTGCCGTTCATGGCCTCGCGCTGCGCCTCGATCAAGGTGCGAGCCGGCGCTTCGAGGCCGGCGCCGACGAAGGCCATCATTGCGTGGGCATCGTTGAAGGCATAATTACCGGCGCTTGCCTTGGCCCAGTTGGCGGCAAGTGCCGCCCAGCGGGCGCCGACATCGACGCCGCCGAGATGCAGCCGCCACAGGATCGCTGAGGCGTCGACCATGTTGAGCGCCAGCGTCGAGCGCTCGCCGTAGATCGGCCCATCATAAAGCGCCAGCACCTGGTCGGTTTCGCCGAGATCGTAGTGAAACAGCGCCAGATGCCACCAATTGTGCACTTGCAGGAAGCTTTCTTGCGTCCACGCTTCGGGGTTGGCGCGCATCCACAAAATGCCGTCCTTTTGCCGGCTTTGCATCTCCATGACATGCGCGACGGCGTGCTGTGCCCAGCCGTCGCGCGGCTCGATGTCGACTGCTGCGCGGCCAAGCTTTTCGGCGCGCGCATAGTCGCCCATTTCCTCCAGCCCGAACGCCTGCATGCCGAGTATGGCGTGATAGCCCGGCATGCCGTTCTGCCACGACGGCAGCGCGCGGCCGATGCGGTCGCGCAGCATGCGGGCGTTGCCGGTGAAGAAATCGATCTGGTGCCCGGTCTGCAGCGCCAGCGCGTCGAGCGGAAACTCGATGGCGATATCCTCGAGCAGGCGGGCGGCTTCATGCCAGTGCCCTGCGGCAAGATGGCCAAGTGCTGCGACATGCGCCTGCTCACGCGTCGTCGCGGCAAGCGGCAGCGCCGCCTCGTGGCATGTCCTGGCCACGGCTGTCGCCTCGCGCTCGGTGGCGAGGCCGAAGAGATAGCCCTTGAACACGTGCGCCATGACGAAGCCGGGATCCTCGGCGATGGCGCGGCCGACCGAGAAGACCGGATCGCCGATGAAGCATTGCAGTTCGCGGACAGCCTGGCTGTAAGACGAAAACCCGGCGTCGGTGGCGCCCGAAAATGTCAGGCCGAATGCGTCCCTGACTGCCATGTCATGTCCTCAATTGCCCGAACGCATCGCCACCGTGGCGATGCCGGCGCCGATCAGCAATGTGCCGCCGGTGCGATTGAAAATGCGGATCGCCCGGGGATTGCGCACCACGTTGCGCGCTCTAGCCGCGATCAGCGCATAGCCGAAGGCATTGGCGAAGGCGAGCGCCAGGAAGGTGGTTTCGAAGATCAGCATCTGCGTCCAGAAATCGCCATGCCGGTCGAGGAACTGCGGCAGGAAGGCGACGAAGAAGGTGATGCTCTTCGGATTGAGCGCGGTGACCAGCCAGGCATGCGCCATCATCTTGGCCGACGAAACCGCATCCAGGCGCGGCTCGGCCCTGAGCGCGCCACCGGCGCGAAACAGCTTGATGCCGAGATAAATCAGATAACCGGCGCCGATCACCTTCAGCACTGTGAACACGGTGGCCGACGCCGCCAGCAGCGCGCCGATGCCGAGCATCGACAGCGTCATCGCGGTGAAGTCGCCAAACGCCACGCCGACCGCCATCGGCAGCGCCATGCGCCAGCCCTGGCCGAGCGCATAGGACACGACCAGAAGGATGGTCGGGCCGGGAATGACAAGAAGGATCGTCGAGGCGGCGGCAAAGGCGGCCCAGTTTTCGAAGGACATGCTCGTCTCCTTGAGCTCAAAGAAGAGGATAAATCCTTGACCCCGCGACGATGTAAAGGGGCAGCATTGAAATAGACGGCACGACGGCTCGGCCAGAGGTTAAGGTAGGGCAAGACGTCTTCACGCTTTTTCAACCATGATTGGTGAAAATACCATCGATCCGGCCGGACCGTGTTTCCCGCCGATAGCGTAGGGTTTGGGTAGATGCGTGAGTTGCCGCAAGGTCTGACGCCGCCGTACAATGGCGACGCCGTCGAAATCGAAATTTCCGAAATCCAGCTTTCCCGCCGCGCGGTGTTGTCCGGCGCCGGTGCGCTAGCGTTGCTCGGCGTTGCCGGCTGCAGCCAGACGCTCGATTTGCCATCGCTGCAACTCGACGGCGTCACCACCGGCGCGATCACCCCTATCCGCCCGAGCATCAGCGTCGACAAGAACATCACCAGCCCTGGTGTGATGTATGCCTCCGTCACCGACGGCGGCTTCACATTGCCGGAAGTACCCTACCTCAAGGTCAAACCGGAGTTCCGCCGCCAGATCGTCGTCGATCCGACCGGCGAGCAGCCTGGCACCATCGTCGTCCATTCGCAGGAGCGGCTGCTCTATCTGGTGCAGCCCGGCGGTGACGCGATCCGCTACGGCGTCGGCATCGGCAAGGAAGGCTTCCGCTGGTCCGGCCGCGCCAACATCCAGTACGGCAAGGAATGGCCGGTCTGGACGCCGCCGGCCGAGATGATCGCCCGCAAGCCGGAGCTGGTGAAATGGCAAGGCGGGCAACCCGGCGGCCCCGAAAATCCGCTCGGCGCGCGCGCCCTCTACATCTATCAGAACGGCCAGGACACCGGCTACCGCATCCACGGCTCGCCCGAATGGTGGAGCATCGGCCAGGCGATGTCGTCGGGCTGCGTTCGCCTGATCAATCAGGACATTATCGACCTCTACAGCCGCGTCTCCAGGAAGAACCCGGTCGTCGTCGTTTGACCCTCCCGGTTATCGTCTGACCTCATAGCGGCCGGCGCGGCCGCTCGACTCTCCCGTTGCGTGATCTCGCAAGACAGGCGAATGTGCTTGCAAAGCCACTGCTCGGGAGACGTGAAGCATGTCCGGAACTTTTGTGATCGCGCAAGGCGGCGGCCCGACCGCCGTCATCAACCAGACGATGGTGGGCGCCGCGCTCGAGATCCGCAAGCGGCATCCCGGCGCCAAGGTTCTAGGCTCCATCCATGGCGTGCGCGGCATTCGTGACGGCAACTATGTCGATCTTTCCGCCATTGCCGAGGACCGGTTGCGGCTGATTGCGGCAACGCCGAGCGCCGCCCTTGGCTCGACGCGCGACAAGCCGGATGCCGCATATTGCGAGATCATCCTCGACGGCCTGAAGAAGGCCGGCGCCGACGCCTTCATCTACATCGGCGGCAACGACACGTCGGGCACGCAGCAGATCCTGACCGACGCCGCCGGCGGCAAGATGGCTTTCGTCCATGCGCCGAAAACCATCGACAACGATCTCGAGGAGAACGACCACACGCCCGGCTTCATTTCGGCGGCCGAGTTCGTTGCCGGTGCCTTTCTCTCGGTCGACCTCGACTTCCGTGCCCTGCCCGGCATCTATGTCGGCATCGTCATGGGCCGGCACGCCGGTTTCCTCACCGCCGCCGCTGCCGCATGGCAGCTTGACCCCGACAGCGGCCCGCATCTCGTCTATGTGCCGGAGCGTCCGTTCTCGGCTGCAGCCTTCATCGATGATGTTCGCGCCACGCTCGACCGCCACAAGCGCTGCATCGTTGCGGTCTCAGAAGGCGTCAGCACCGCCGACGGCAAGGCGCTGGTCGAAAGCCTGGTGCCGCCGGACAAACTGGAGCGCGATGCGCATGGCAACGTCAAGCTGTCGGGCAGCGACCTGCCGGCCGCCCTCGAGCGCGCGCTGGCCGAAGGGCTGCCGGGCAAGCGGGCGCGCGTCGATGCGCTCGGCTACATGCCGCGCGGCTATGTCGGCGCCATCAGCGCCGTCGACGCGCAGGAAGCCTTCGACGCCGGCGCTTTCGCCGTCAAGGTGGCGGAAGAGGGCGGCGGCTCGGTAGCGCTGCAATATGACGGCAAGAAAACCGTGCTGAAGAAGGTGCCGCTGAAAAACGTCGCCGGCAAGACGCGCCACATGCCCGACGATTTCATGCTGCCGGACGTCAACCAGCTCTCCGATGCGGGCATGGCCTATCTGAAGCGGCTGGTCCCCGAAAAGTACAAGGTCGGGAAGCCGTTCGTCTGATGATGACTGACTGGTTCAGCAAGACCGTCGTGGACGCCAAAACGACGACGCTGACCGAGCCGTTCGTGCATGATTTCGTGCGCGCCAACATATGGCATCTGCGCGGCCGCGACGTCGACCTGCTCGTCGACACCGGCATGGGGATTTGCCCGCTGGCGCCGCAGATCGATACGCCTAATGGCAAGCCGCTGCTCGTCGTCGCCACCCACATCCATCTCGACCATGTCGGCTCGCTGCACGAATTCCCGTTGCGGGCAGGGCCGAGGATGAGCGCCGCGCATTTCGACAGCATGGACGAAGCGGTCACCTACGCCCACATGTTCCACGATCTCGCCGGTGCCGTCTCGAAGCTGCCGGCGCCCGGCTGGAAAGCAGCCGATTACAAGATCCCGCCGGCGCCGCTGACGCGGACGCTTGAAGAGGGCGACACGGTCGATCTTGGCGATCGGCAGTTCCGCGTGCTGCATCTGCCCGGCCATTCCCCTGATTCGATCGCGCTGTTCGACGAGGCCGATGGCCTGTTCTTCGCCGGCGACGCCATCTACGACGCCATGCTGATCGACGACCTGCCGGACTCCGACAGGGGCGCGTACCGCCGCACCATGCAGAGGCTGCTCGATCTGCCGGTCCGCATCGGCCGTGGCGGCCATGGACCGAGCTTCGACGCCAAACGGATGCGCGAGATCGCTAACGGCTATCTCGGGCGGACTGACGGGATCGGCGCGTAGGAGCCGTCGATGGCCGGCAGGACAGAGCCGGGAACAAATGCGAACTCAATGATCTCTGCATTTTGTTCTTGTTTTGTGCCGGCAACTATGCTATTGATTTCCGCATGGTGCTGATTCGCGCCGCCGACCCGCCGCAAGGCGGTTTTTTGTTTCAAGTCGGCTCCATTCCCTTCATCAAGGGTTCGAATCCAGCCATGCGTCTGGCGAGCGGACGACACTCACCCGTTATATTAAATCTTCGTAATATCATCTGGAAACCACGATCGCCGCCCTAGATGCGGGGGCTGTCGATCCGGTCGGCTGCCTGCCAGGCGAGACAGGCGAGGCGACCTTCGACACGCCGAATGGGCGGTTCCCCAACGGAACGCCACGGCGCCCGACCAATTTCTCGCCCGGACAACGGCCATGTCACCCATCCATATTCTTCGCAGACATCGCGTCGCCGCCTTGCTGGGCGCCGCATTGATCGTCAGCCCCTTCATCCTGCCGCTCGCCCCAAAGCTGAATGGCGCCCTGGCAGAAACAGTGACCCCTCCCGTCACCGGCATGACTGTGCCCAATGGATCGTTCGCCCCGATCGTGGCGGCCGACAAGCCGGCAGTGGTGACGATCACCACCGTCATGAAGGCACAGTCGGAGACCATGAGCGACGCTGCTCCCTTCGGCGACAACTCACCGTTCGACGACTATTTCCGCCAGTTCTTCGGCGATCAGGGACTGCCCGGCCCGAGGACCCCGCCGCAGCAGCAGGCGCCTCGCGCAGAGGCGCTCGGTTCCGGCTTCATCGTCGCTGCAGACGGCACCATCGTCACCAACAATCACGTCATCGACGGCGCCACGTCGATCAAGGTGACGCTCGACGACGGCACCGAACTTCCCGCCGAGCTGGTCGGCCGCGACGCCAAGAACGACCTCGCCGTCCTCAAGGTCAAATCCGACAAGACTTTGCCGACCGTCAAATGGGGCGATTCCGACAAGCTCATGCCCGGCGACCAGGTGCTCGCTTTCGGCAACCCGTTCGGCCTCGGCACCACGGTTACATCAGGCATCGTCTCGGCGCGCGGCCGCGATCTGCACAGCGGGCCGTTCGACGACTTCATTCAGATCGACGCACCGATCAACCACGGCAATTCCGGCGGTCCGCTGATGGATGTGAGCGGCAACGTCGTCGGCATCAACACGGCGATCTTTTCGCCGAATGGCGGCAGCGTCGGCGTCGGCTTCGCC
>NZ_SUEO01000209.1:9582-11503 GCF_004962925.1 Mesorhizobium sp.
GGCGCAAAAGGTGGTCGCCAAGCTGATGAAGGGCGGCTCCATTCAATACGGCTATCTCGGCGTCCAGATTCAGCCGGTTACGCCCGACGTGGCGAGCGCCGTCGGCCTCGGCCAACCCAGCGGTGCGCTGGTTTCCGAGGTCACTGACGGCTCGCCGGCGGCAAAAGCCGGGATCGAGACCGGCGACGTCGTCACCAGCTTCGCCGGCCAGCAGATCAAGGATCCCAAGGATCTGTCGCGTGCCGTTGCCGATGTTTCGCCCGGCGAGACGGAAACGCTGGGTGTCTGGCGCAAAGGGCAGAATGTGAAGATTTCCGTCGCTGTCGGACGCAACGGAGACGATGTGCAGACGGCATCGGTCGGCGGCGGCCCAGAGGCACCGTCCACGCAGCAGGGCCTTCGTGCTCCTGCGATCGGCCTCGGTCTGATGGACATCACCCCGGATGTCCGGCAGGCGATGAATCTGGTGCCCAACCAGCGCGGGGCGCTGGTCGAGAGCGTCAATCCTGACAAGGCGGCCTCGGCTTCCGGTATCCAACCGGGCGACATCATCATCGCCGTCAATCAGGCCCCGGTGAGGGACGCCAGGCAGGCGGACCAGGCGATCGCGCAGGCCGGAAAGGCCGGCAAGAAGTCCGTGCTCCTGCTCGTCGAACGCGGCGACGCGCAACTCTTCGTCGCGGTACCCTTCGCCAATGGCTGAAGCGGCGCATTGCCGCGAGGTTGCGGCCAAAATTATGGTTGCCCGCCAGAGCATCTTCGAGAAGACTGTTCAGGGCCGGTAAACGGCCTCAAACAAACGGATTGTCTCGATGGTCACCCGCGGCTTCTCTTCAGGACGAAAGCCCCCGACGGATGCGGATGCGCGCATTCCGCCGGGGCAGTATCTCGAGCAAGGGTTCCCGGTTCTATCGGCTGGGCCGACGCCGCGCGTGCGCACCGAGGAGTGGTCGTTCACGCTCAAGCACGGACCTCGGCCGATCAAGAAGTGGAATTGGACGGAGTTCAACGCGCTGCCTTTGACCAAGATGACGCGCGACATCCATTGCGTGACCGCATGGACCAAGTTCGACACGGCGTGGCAGGGCGTGCTGGTCGACGATATTCTGGCGGATGCCGGCATCGAGCCACTGAGCCCCTTCACGCTGGCGCTGTCGTTCGACGGCTATACCACCAACGTGCCGACGAAGGATCTCACCGCCGGCAAGGCGATGGTGGCGCTGCTTTACGAAGGCAAGCCGATCACGCCGGATCATGGCGGCCCGGCGCGGCTGCTGGTTCCGCATCTCTATTTCTGGAAGTCGGCCAAATGGCTGAACGGGCTGCAGTTCACCGAGCGCGACGAGCCGGGCTTCTGGGAATTGCGCGGCTATCACATCTATGGCGACCCGTGGCGCGAGCAGCGCTATACGGGCGATCCATGAGCGACGGGCCGGCGGCGCAGTCGCCCTGGCAGACGGTCACCATCAGACGCATCGAAAAGCGCACGCCGCGCGTCACCAGCTTTTTCCTCCGGCCGTCACGGCCCTTCGCCTATCGTGCCGGGCAGCATGTCGATGTCAGGCTGACGGCGCCGGACGGCTATCAGGCGCGCCGCTCCTATTCCATCGCCTCGGCGCCGGAGTCGGGCGAGACGATCGAGCTGGCGATCGAAAGGCTCGAAGACGGCGAGGTATCGCCGTTCTTTCACGAGGTCGCGGCAGTCGACGACGAGGTCGAGCTGCGCGGCCCGCTCGGCGGCCACTTCGTCTGGTCCGACAGTGACGGCGGCCCGCTTCTGCTGGTCGGTGGCGGGTCGGGCGTGGTGCCGCTGATGGCGATGATCCGTCATCGTGCCGCACGCAAATCGGCGGTGCCCGCGGCGCTGGTGTTTTCTTCAAGGATCTGGGACGAGGTGATCTTTCGCGACGAGCTGATCGAC